>JAUUSJ010000146.1 GCA_030841965.1 Blautia sp. | reverse complement strand
GCGCCGCCCTGTCACGGCGGAGGTCGAGAGTTCGAGTCTCTTCTGGGTCGTTTATAACGAAAGTTATAAAAATTAAATAAGCATTTGGGATCATAGCTCAGCTGGGAGAGCATCTGCCTTACAAGCAGAGGGTCATAGGTTCGAGCCCTATTGGTCCCATATATGCCGGCGTGGCGGAACTGGCAGACGCACAGGACTTAAAATCCTGCGGGACTTATACTCCCGTACCGGTTCGATTCCGGTCGCCGGCATAACCCTTATGTGCGCTTAGCTCAGCTGGATAGAGCGTTTGGCTACGGACCAAAAGGTCGGGGGTTCGAATCCTCTAGCGCACGTTTCGTTTTAAAGATTTAAAACGCCAATTGCATATTGCCCTATCGCCAAACGGTAAGGCACCGGATTCTGATTCCGGCATCTCCAGGTTCGAATCCTGGTAGGGCAGCTTAGTAAAGAACAGCAAATTGCTGTTCTTTTTATTTTTAGGCTAAACTTAAAGACAGATGATGAACCAAAAAGTTGCTTGTTTGTACAAAAAATGTATGATATGATTAAAAAAATATGGATAATCATATCAAAGGAAAAAGCAAATGAAGGAGAATAAAGGAGGAGGTTATTGCGATGATGGAGACAAGGATTATCTATAATCCAGGTAAGGCATGTATGAAGATGTTTGAGCGTAAGCTAAATGCAGAAGCCAGAAAAGAATTGCAAGATATTCACTATAATGCGATTGGGTTATATCAGGGGTCTGTGGCAAGCGTTTTATATTACGGAGATTTAGTAGTAAAGACAAGTAAAGTTTTTCCTGTGGAGATTGCGGGAAGTTGTCCACAGCATATTACAACATTGGCGTTCTTTGGGGATACCTCCGCTGTGGAGACAGCGATGCGGGCAATTCAACTGGACGAGCAAAAACAGAGAATGAATCGATAGGAAGATGAGATAGATACTGTATATCGTAAGTGTATGGTATCTATTTTCTAGTTTAAGAAAAGATAGATTAGAAATTAAGAAAAGATAGATTGGAAAGGAAGTTAAAAATGTATCAAGTAAAAGAACGAGTGAGATATAGTGAAGTAGATAAGACGAGAAAAGTGAATATGGCTCAGGTAGTCAATTATTTTCAAGATTGTAGTACATTTCATTCAGAAGATTTAGGAATTGGGCTTAATTATTTAGAGAATAATAAAAAGGCGTGGCTTTTATCTTCGTGGCAGATTGTGGTGGAGCGGTATCCAGAGTTTGGAGAAAATATCATAATTGGAACTTGGGCGTATGACACGAAGGGAGTTCGAGCTTATCGAAATTTTATATTGATGGACGAGAGAGAAAATATCATTGCGAAAGCGAATTCGATTTGGTTTTTATTGGATTTGAATCGAAATCGTCCGATGAAGATTACAGAGGAAGATATCGGAAAATACGGATTAGAAGAAAAGATAGATATGGATTATGCAAAGGATAAGATAAAGATTCAAAAAGAGGCGATAAAAGAAGAACCATTCCAGATTATGAAGATGATGATTGACACAAATGGTCATGTGAATAATGAAAAATATATTGAGATGGCGATGGAATATATTCCAGAAAATTTTGAGATTTATCAGATGAGAGCGGAGTATAAAAAAGAGGGAAAATTATATGATATGTTTTATCCGAATGTCTATAGGAAAGATAATATCGTAATCGTAGAATTTCAAAATGATAAAGAAGAAACGTATGCGTTGATTGAATTTCTTTTGAGAAGATAGTTTAAGTAAATGTAGGACAAGCATTGGGAAACGATATTTGTAGAGAAAAATACATAAAATAAAAAGAGAAAAGACAGTTGAAGAAAGAAGAAATATTTGGTAAGATATCAGACAGATACTTTGACTCATAATTGGATGGATAAACTTTAGAAGTTTGAGGTAGGAATTCTCGGTTACTTATTGCCGAGTCGTTCATCTAGAAAAGTATCTGTATGGTAAATATATATAGTGAAGAGAAGATAGGAGAGAAAATGATTGAATTAGGGAAAAGACAAAAGTTATTTATGATAAATAAGACAGATTTTGGTGTGTATTTAAATGATGAGAGAGGAAAGAAAGATGGAAGTATCTTGCTTCCTAGAAAACAAGTGCCAAAGGGAAGTGAGATTGGAGATGAGATAGAAGTATTTGTCTACAGAGATTCCAGCGACCGCCTCATAGCGACTACCAATATTCCATATTTATCGGTCGGAGAAAAGGCAATGCTTCGTGTTGTCCAGATAACGAAGATTGGAGCATTTTTGGACTGGGGATTGGAGAAAGATTTATTACTCCCATTTAAAGAACAGACCACACAGGTGAGAGAGGGAGGAGAATATTTAGTTTCTCTCTATGTTGATAAGAGTGAGCGCCTCTGCGCGACGATGAAGCTTTATACATTATTAGATACGGATAGTCCGTATAAGAAAAATGATGTGGTGAGGGGACATGTATATGATATCAATAAAAAGTTTGGTGTTTTTGTCGCAGTGGATGACAAATATATGGGAATGATTCCAAAGGCAGAGCTGTTTCAAAAATTGCATGTGGGAGACGAGGTGCAGACGAGAGTTTTAAAAGTGAGAGAGGATGGAAAACTTGACCTTAGCACTCGCCAGAAGGCGTATCGTCAGATGGATAAAGATAGTGAGTATATTTTACAAAAACTTCGTGAAAATGGAGGGTGTTTATTGATTCACGATAAATCTTCGCCGGAACTGATTCAACAGGAGCTTGAGATGAGTAAAAATGCGTTTAAAAGAGCGATTGGAAGGTTATGGAAGGAGCATAAGATAGATATTTTAGAAGATAGGATTGAGATAATGGATGATTGATAAATAATACGAGGAGATACAAAATGGAAATATACGAGAAAAGAATAAAAAAGACAAATCGTTTTTTCTTAGTTTTAGTTATCTTATACTTAGTTTTTTCGTTTGTCATACAGTATTTTACACAGAGCACGATACTTCATAGTTGTTTATTGGAGTTATCTCTTTTTGTTATAGGAGTTGTATTTTTGTTATGTTGGAAGGTGAATATAAAGGATTACCTTAGACTGAAAAAGGTGGATTTTATTAGTATTTTACTTTCTATTTTATATGGAATTTGCCTTATACCGATTGTGGCGGTTATTAATGCGATTAGTATGTTATTTGTGGAAAATGTGGCTTCTTCTTCTGTCTCCGATATGGTAGACCAGGGATTTTGGATTAGTTTTGTTGTGATTGCCATTATTCCAGCGATAGTAGAGGAGTTTCTATTTCGAGGGATTATTTACCGAGGGTATCGTCAGGCGAGACCAATTCGAGGGATGGTATATTCGGCTCTTTTATTTGGGGCGCTGCATATGAATTTTAATCAGCTTTGTTATGCTTTTTTTATGGGAATTGCTCTGGCAGTCTTAGATGAGGTGACAGATAGCTTGATTCCGAGTATGATTGTGCATTGTCTTTTTAATGGGCAGAGTGTTTGTCTGATATATGTGCTAAAATTGACGGAGCAATTGGTAAATGGGATGGGAAATGCGAGTACAACTGTTTTAAATCAGAGTGGAATTTTCGCTGCGTTGCTTGTATATCTTCCTTTTGCGATTGGAGGAGCGGTTTTGGGGATTGTTCTTCTTGCGGCATTAGCGAAGAGGAATCATCGGTATGAGTATATGATGACGTGGTTTAGTAGGGAATATAAAGAAGAGAGGGAGAGATTGCCGAGACCGAGGATTGTGAGTGTTAGTTTGGTTTTGGCGGTGCTTATTTGTCTTGGAGTATGTGTTATGATAGAGGTGGTTTAGGAGAGGGGGATAGATGATAAAACAGGGGACAGACGCCAAAAGAGGAGAGGGATATGCCATACAAACACGTTCGTTCCCACGATTTTTCGACATACGCTGATTTTTGCCGCCTCCCGCAAACTCACGCCTACGGCGCTCAAACAGTGCTCCAGCGACAAAGCTAAGTATATCGAAAAATCGCTCCACTCTCTATCGTTTGTATGGCATATCCCTCTCCTCTTTTGGCTGTGTACTGGCAGATATGAGTGGAATGAGGGGAGAGATATATTGTGATATTCGGATTTCGGTGTTTGTGTTTTTTATTATAATATTGGTTATATTCTTATGGTTGTTTTTTGTATTTGTATTTTTCAATTATAATGATGGTTATATTTTTATAAGAAGTTTTTGTTGTTTTCACCTTTATATGTATTTGAGGTATGATTATATTTTGATACATAGAGGTGATTTTTTTGTTAAAAATAATTTGGGGGAAAAATTACATATAAGTTCGTGTTTTTTACCAAATGTTGCTGTAAAGCCCCTTGCTTTAGCAATGGGGATACAAGGCAATCCCTTTTTAAATTTAGTCAATTTTATCTGATTTATGCTTGCATTAAATAGTCTTAATGTATATAATACTTATATGAAATATAAATCAAACAATAATGTGGTTTATTCCTATAAGTATCATGGTCTTATACTTTGAGAAAAGAATTTCCTTGGTTAAAATCAAGAGTTCCGAGTCTTTGGATAAACAGCTATTTTGTTTCTACAGTTGGTGGTGCTCCACTCGCTGTTATTAAGTAATACATTGAAAATCAGAAAAACATTTAGATGGTGATATCATGCAACTTTCCGAGACGGTAAAAGTATATCCAACTGAATATCAGAAAGACTTAATCGCTCAGACTATGACAGAGTACATAAATACTGTTAATAGTCTCGTTTTTGACGCTGTAAACGGTCACTCTATTGCAAAAATCACTACCGTCAATGTTAGTGCCAATCTACCAAGTGCATTAAAGAATCAATGTATTCGTGATGCAAAATCTATTGTTAAGAAACACTATAAAGCTTGTCATAAAGCTGTTCTTAAAAACAGAAATCTTGTAAAATGTGGTTGTATTATAAGAGTGAAAGCTCCACATCTTCCAATATTGAAAAAGCCTTGCTGTTATATCAATAATCAGAACTACAAGATTAAACATAATTGCATCGAATTTCCAGTAATAATAGATGGCAAATCGAAACGTATTTCTATTTTCGTAAAACTAACAGACCGACAGAAATCCCTTTTTTCTAGTTCAAAGCTTGGTACTATGCGTATCGTAATAAAAAACCATACGCTTGTAGCACAAATCGTTTATGAGATTGTTGAGCCCGAAATCAAAACTGACGGCAATGTTATGGGTGTTGATTTAGGTATCAAGTGTCCTGCTGTCAGCTACTGTTCTGATGGTAGCGTTAAATTTTATGGCAATGGTCGCAAAAATAAATATATGCGTAGGCATTATGTTTATCTTCGTAAAAAACTACAGGCTTCCAAAAAGATAAAGGCTGTGAAACGCATCAATAATAAAGAACAACGTATAATGCGTGACATAGATCATAAGTTAAGCCACGATATTGTAGAAACGGCGGTAGCTCACAACGTTAAAGTAATTCAGTTAGAGCAACTTTCTAATATTCGCTCTACGACAAGAAAAAGTCGTAAAAACAATCATAGTTTGCATACCTGGTCTTTCTATAGACTTGCTCAGTTTATAGAGTACAAGGCAAAGTTAGCAGGTATATCCGTTGAGTATGTAAATCCAGCATATACGAGTCAAACTTGTCCTATTTGTGGCAGTGTGCATCATGCTAATGACAGAAATTATACTTGTGAATGTGGATTCCATATCCATAGAGACCTTTTAGGTGCTATGAATATATGTAACTCAACTGAGTTTGTTGGTAATAGACAAACTGCGTAGAGAACTACATGTTCTGCTCTACGAAAGCTAATGGCATAGCTCAAACTAGGGGTACGACCTATCAGAAATGAACTGGTCAGCCAATACATTTGGTAAGCCACCTAGAATCCCCTGCCTTTAGGCATGGGAGTGTCAAATGGTCGTAATTTTTGTTGAATTATGTGGTAATATAAAAATCACAAGAGAATTAAGATTATGAAAAGTAGCAATATGTTTTGGGGTTTCAGAATCTAATGTAGCACCATATAGAATAGTTAGCAATGTACAGACGAAAGCTGTAAAAGCTAAATATGGTTCTGTTGGTTCATCTTATGAGTATAAACTAAAAACAACACAACATGTTGTAGAAACTGAACATCAGACACAGGAGCAAATCACTGTTTCTGCACAAGCAATCTGCTATGGTAGACGTTAATAAATAGGGGGATATAATTTATGGAAATAATTTTTCTAATAGTAATTTTGTTAATTATGGTAGTTGGTATTAGTATTCGAGGAAAAGCAATACAAAATTTTATAGATCAATTAACTAAAAAAGATGATAAATAATAGAATTTATTAATCTGTTACTTCAAACACAGTGATATAAAAATATATTATAAACATTGCATATAAAACAAGATTGACATTATAGGAAGGTAGTAGACATGGACATAGCCAAAAGACTTCAAATACTGGGAAAAAAGCAGGATATTCACAAGAACAGATTGCTGAAATGTTAGGAATTTCAAAACAAACTGTTTCTGAATGGGAAAACGGACAAGGAAAACCAGAAATAAATAGTGTAATTAAACTTACGGAAATTTATGATGTGAGTGCAGATTATATTTTATTAGGTATAGAAAATAGAATGTCTACTTCTATGTTAGAAACGAGAAAAATGAACAAAGAATATAGAAAAGCAATAGCAATAATAGCAGCAACGGCTATTATTACTGTATTATTCATTGCCACATTAGGACTTTTGTTAAAACTTGGTATCTAATAGAATATTGGTTTATATTTTTTTTATAAAAATATAGTGTTAAGGGGATTGAAAGGCTTAATATTGCTTTTGATTCCCTTAGTTGTTTTTTCTAGTTCTTTTTTGCTGTTTGTATTTTTCAACTGTAATGATAGATATATTCTCACGGACATTTTTCACTCTTTTAGCTTCGTATGTATTTAGAATGTAGTTATATTTTGATACATAGGGGTGTTTTTTTGTCAATTTATTAGAAGATTATGTCATCATAGAGGAAAATTATGTTGACTGTAAATCATAATCATGATATTATATAGTTATATGAATTATGATATACAAGTTGAGAATAAGACGATGGAAAATTTTATTCTTAAGTTGATTTCCTTTGTTTAGCTATGGGGAGTGTCAAATAGATGACAGAAAGAAGGAACAGAAGTTGGTGAAAATAGCGATTTGCGATGACGATTTTGTGTTTGCTTCTAAGGTTGAAGATATGATTTTAGAAATTTCTAAAAAACAAGGTTTTGATGTGGAAGTAGAAGTGTATTTGGATGGAAGCGAATTATGGAATGATATCGTCGCTGGAAAGGTATATGAATTATTATATCTGGATATTGAGATGGTACGATTAAATGGAATAGAATTGGCAAGAAAAATTAGAGAGATAGATTTCAATATTATTCTGATTTATATCTCAAGTCATGAAAATTATTTTATAGAGTTGTTTGAGGTGGAGCCATTTCGGTTTATAAAGAAACCGATTGATGAAGTATTGTTTAGGAATTATTTTAATAAGGCATATGATAGAATTAGGCAAAACGAGGCTTATTTTGAGTATCGATATAATAAAGCCTTCCATAAAGTATTGCTAAAAAATATTATTTATTTTGAGAGTTCTGGCAGATTTATTACGATTCATTATAGAGGGGGACAAGAGAAATTTTATGAAAAATTAAATACGGTTGAGAAGCAATTATATGGAGGGAAAATTCCTTTCTTGAGGATACATCAATCTTTTTTGGTTAACTATAAATATATAAGAAAAATTAGTTTTTCAAGAGTGACATTATTTGATGGGAGAGAGTTACAAATAAGTGAGGATAGACAAAAAAGGACGAGAGAAAGATATAATGAACTATTAGGGAGAGAGTTTTTTGATGGATGAAATATTATTTTATATTATATTGGAAGGTGTATTTTTTATAATTTTTACAGAATCAATGGACATATTCTTTGAGAAAAAGAATATGTCTTATTTTATTGTAATATTAATATGGATTGGATATTTTGGATTGGATAGTATTCGAGTGAGGTATATTACAAATCCTATCTTTCTTTTACTCGTGAGAATGATAAGTGATTTTGTTCTTAGTATAGCCTTATATTATGGTAGTATGAGGAAAAAGTTTATATGGATAGCGATAGTTGATTTGATGGGAATGCTATTAGAAGTAATAGTTACTTATATATTTATTTTTACACCGATACCGTTAATACAAATAAGAATACCAGGAGCTTTTATATCAGAAAGTCTTTTTTTACTTTTAATAAGAGGTGGGAAATTATATCATGATAAAAAATTAAATTTAGAAATTCAAAAACAACAGATAGTATTTGATAAACAGATAGAATTATATAAGGAACAAATTCGTGAGAGAAGAGAAGCTGATTTGAATATAAAAAATATAAAACATGATATGAAAAATCATTTGATTTGTATTTGGGAATGTCTAGAGCAAGAAAACTGGTATTATGCAAAAAAATATGTGGATAATTTAATGAATAATTCTGATTTTTTTAAATCTAGCTATGGTATAAATAGTGGCAATATTGTGATTGATGCCTTATTAAATCATAAAAATACTATGATGAAGCAATTACAAATAAAAATGGATATACATCTTGAGATACCTGATAATCTACAATTTAATGATGTGGATATTTGTGTTATTTTGGGAAATTGTCTGGATAATTCTATAGAGGCAGTTAGCAAAATTGAAGATAAGAGGAAAAGGATTGTAAAAATTGAAATTATATATAGAAAAAACAATTTATTGATTAAAATAGCTAATTCATATATTGGAAAATTGAAAAAGGATAAATACGGAAATCTTCTTTCCACAAAAGCTGATAAAGAAAATCATGGAATCGGTTTATATTCAGTGAAAAAGGTAGTTAGCAAATATGATGGAATTATGAATAATAGAATAGATGATCAGATGTTTATTATTCAAATTTTATTGTATGAATCAGGGAAAAATTACATATAAGTTCGTGTTTTTTACATGGTGATATTTTGCGTAGAATTGTATGGTAATATAAAAATCACAAGAGAGGTGGTATTATGAAAAGTGATATAGAACGTTATATTAGGGAAATCCGTAAAGGATTACAATTGCCCTATAAAACTAAAAAACATATAATAATGGAATTGAAAAATGAGATTTATGCTAGGTTAGATACTGGAGAAAAATTAGATGATATTCTAAAATCAATTGGTTCTCCTCAGGAAGTAATAAAAAAATTAGAAGCTAGTTATGAAAATGAGTATATATATTTTAGAAAAGAAAGTATTTTTAAATTAATTGTTTTATCTGTTATTGCATTTTGTATGACGGCACTTATTGTATATTCAATAATAACTATTCTTTATCCTCAATTTATTCTTCCAACAGTAATAGGTGGGGTTAATGGTAACACTTCTGCTTTTATCGCATATAAATGGTCGTCAGAAGAATTAATTGTGGGATTGCTAATAAAAATACTCATATTTATTTTTTCATTACTACAAATTATAAAAATTTTCAAGTCACTAAAAAATAATAAGGGTGTATAAAAATTAAAGGAGGATGACATGAAACTTAAAAGATTAGCAAGTATATTAATGTCTATATGTCTATTGATGGGTGCGAATTGTATGATTAGTTATGCAAGTGAAACTGACACTTCTACAATTCGAGTATATGACCAATCTGAAACTAATACTCGTGCAGCAACAGGAGAACGAATATTACTAGATACATGGACAGTAGGTATCTCAGCAGATGGTTCTGTAAATGAAACTAATGTTAAGCAAGCAAGACTTGAGGATGCTGTTGCCGTAACATTCAAATTTTATTATGATGGAATTAACAGCAATAATGAGCCCCAATATACTGTAACGATGACGGTAACTGGTGAAACTATAATCAAAAAAACGAAGTTACAGACTAAAGCACAGGGAGTATCTACATGGGCAAGCAATACCAAAAATCATAGTTCTTATACGGCAATTAATTCAATCACTTATAGTTATACCAGTAGTAATCCGCCTTCTAATCCATATGTATATGCAAAAGCAAGTGTTACGATTAAGGACGGAACGGTTTATTCTATTCCACAGCATAAACTAACAGATGCTCAATAATATTTTAGCAAACACCCTTTTTATTCGGCTATCTTTAAAGATAGCCTCAGACTGTAGACAAAGTCCCGGCGAAAGCCAGGTTTTTCTATGCTTCAAACCG
>JAUUSJ010000338.1 GCA_030841965.1 Blautia sp. | reverse complement strand
CCGCCTCCCGCAAACTCGCTCCTTCGTCGCTCAAACAGTGCTCCAGCGGCAAAGCTAAGTATATCGAAAAACCGCTCCACTCTCTATCGTTTTTAGAGGACATATCTTCCCACTCTCTTCGCTGTGTACTGGCGAAACATAATAAAGATGTTAGATTATTATTTAAGAGAATACTTATGGTTCGCTTAAATGGTTTGATTTTCAATATTTATTAAATAAAAGAGGATGTCGGAAAATAAATTTTTCTAGCAAAATAAGATATAAAGGCTTTTGGAAATCTCATATCATATTTTGTTAGAAAAATTTATCTTCTGGCATCCTTATATTAATTTTAATTATTTTCAGGCTTATCTAAAATCTTCTTTAATTCATCCATGAATGTGCTGACATCCTTAAATTCACGATAAACAGAGGCAAATCTTACGTAGGCAACCTGCTCTAAATCTTTTAGATTATCCATAACAATCTCCCCGATAACATGGCTTGGCACGTCTTTCTTATCTTGACTAAAAATCTCAGCTTCAATCGCATCGATACATGCCTCAATTTGCTCTGTCGTGACAGGTCTTTTATGACAAGACTGTAGTATTCCGTTTTCTATCTTACTTCTATCGTAAGGTTCTCTTGTCCCGTCCTTTTTTATGACAGATAAAGGGATTGTCTCTATTTTTTCGTATGTAGTAAATCTCTTCTTACATACGTCACATTGTCTTCTTCTTCTAATCGCATTATTCTCTTCTGCAGGTCTAGAATCTACTACTCTAGAGTTCTCATAACCACAGTATGGGCATTTCATAAAATCCCTCCTTTTCCATTGCTTGGCTTATATATTTATAATCTAAATATTGGTATATTTTTCTTTTTTTAGAAAATTCTATTTGTTGTATTATACCGTATATGCCGAAAAATGTAAAGATTCAATATTATGCAATCTCACTGAATGTAAAATGCTAAAAGTTGCTACCCCCTATGCCTATGCGGTTATTTTTAAACTGTTTTATCTTTTTGACCGTAACTATAGCTAGTTTGTACAGTCATTTTTGAATATTTTGGCTTTTCGACCATAACTATAACTCAATTTATACGGGCACTTTTGAATATTTTAGCTTTTCGACCATAACTATAGCTAGTTTATACAGGCACTTTTGAATATTTTGGCTTTTCAACCATAACTATAGCTGAGTTTATACGGGTACTTTTGAATATTTTAGCTTTTCGACCGTAACTATAGCTAGTTTATACAGGCACTTTTGAATATTTTGGCTTTTCGACCGTAACTATAGCTGAGTTTATACGGGCACTTTTAAATATTTTGGCTTTTCAACCATAACTATAGCTGAGTTTATACGGGTACTTTTGAATATTTTAGCTTTTCGACCGTAACTATAGCTAGTTTATACAGGCACTTTTGAATATTTTGGCTTTTCGACCATAACTATAGCTCAATTTATGCGGGCACTTTTAAATATTTTGGCTTTTCGACCATAACTATAGCTCAGTTTGTACGAGCACCTTTAAATATTTTAGCTTTTTAACTGTAACTATAATAAATTTTTACAGTCATTTTAGATTATTTCGCCAATACACAGCCAAGAGAGTCCATCGATATATGCCCTGAAAACGATAGAGAGTGGAGCGATTTTTCGATATACTTAGC
>JAUUSJ010000145.1 GCA_030841965.1 Blautia sp. | reverse complement strand
CTGTCTGTCTGTCTGTCTGTCTGTCTGTCTGTCTGTCTGTCTGTCTGTCTGTCAAGAGTGTGCTTCCCGTTTCAGCAAATGTCAAGAGCAAATCTCGATAATATTCATATTGTTTTTGACGTGCTTCTATTTCTGCTGGCAGACCAATATTAAGGTCGGTACAGATAGTGTCAAAATGCTCAATAACCTGTACCAGTCTCTTCTGCACATCCAGCGGTGGAACCGAAATAAGAACACGTCCAATATCATCCTTATTTATTTTTGTAGGTGTAGCATCCCACAAAATCCACTTGCTTAATTCTTTTCTTCCCCAACCACTTTCAAGATAATATTTCAAATACTTACTATCAAGAACTTCTGCATTTGGTCTCAGCAATGCAAGAGAAACATAATAAGCTAAATCATCATCCCTATCTACTACAGTACATTTTCCAATGACACCTGCAGTAATTCTTGTCATAAAAACATCACCAATGCGTGGTTTTATTTTATATTTCGCATATGCTTCGGGAGAAATATATTTCTGAGTTCCATATAAATCATCAATGTTCTCAACACTAACAAATGGTATTCCACTATTTGTATATTGAGGTGTCTGATGTGTGCCATCATAAATTTCACACACAGCCTTCAGTTTTATTTTTTCATTTTTACATTCTTTCTTGAGTAGTAAATCTCTATAAAAACTATACTGCTTCTTCCGAGCTGCAAGCTCGGCTGTAAGCTCGGCTATAAGTAACGTGAAAGAGTCCAGCACGCGGACTATTTCACGTTGTACCTCCAAAGGAGGTACAGGGATTACTACCTCATTCAGTTTGTTTGGTGTTACCTCGATGACCTTGGTCCCATGAGCCAGCTTTCTTTTTTGCGAAAAAAAATGTTCAGAATGAAAAAAATATACAAGATACTTAGTCTCCAGTGTATGATGAATAATTGCTGTATGACCACTCACTGCAACCTTTTCATTTCCAAGCCATGCAAAGCATTTACAAACATCTTCCATATTTTCGCTTGTTACAGCCATAATAATATCGTTCTTTACAGCCATCTTTTGCTTTTCAGCTTTTTCTTCACTTATAAAAGTAAAAGTTCTATCCGCAAAAAGACCATATTTTGTATAAATTTGCCCATAGTGAATACACGGAACACCCTGTTCAAGAAAATCTTTCTTCTGAAAATTACCACCTCTTGATATGGATGCAATTTCTCCAAGTCGCTTATATTCTACCCCGTTCGGGCACAATTTCCCAATCAGTTCATCCAGTTTACTCATCCCCGTCACCACCATTCTCCTGCAGCTCAGGATGTTGCATATAAAATATCTCTTTCTGTCGTTCAATCTCTGCCCTAAGCTGCTCTTTTGTAGGCAGGTAGGTCAGATATTTCGACATAAACAGCCGTTCATTATCATGCAGTACGGAATATCTGGCAATATCCTCATCCGTTTCTGTACAAAGCAGGATTCCAAGAGTTGGATTATCTCCTTCTTTGCACTTCAGTTCGTCGTACATGCGCACATACATATCGATCTGTCCCACATCCTGATGTGTGATTTTTCCCATTTTCAAATCAATCAGCACATAGCATTTTAGTTCTATATTATAAAATACAAGGTCAATAAAATAATCCTCTGTTTCCGTAACGATATGTTGTTGTCTGGCAACAAAGGCAAACCCTCTCCCCATTTCCATAAGAAAATCTCGTATGTGGTTTAGAATCGCCGTTTCTAAATCATTTTCAAGATAAGTATCTTCATTCTTAAATCCAAGAAATTCTGCAATCATCGGATTTTTCAATAATTCATATTTATTTTTTTGATATTTGTTTGTCTTTTGCTTCATTTCTGAAATTACTTCTTCTTTTTTAGGCGCCTGAAGAAGTCGATAATAGTATTGTGTACCGATATTACGATCCAATGTCCTGCAATTCCATCCTTCATTGGCAGCTTCTTTCATATACCAAAGCCTTGCTTCTTCATCCTGCACACGCAAAAGACTTCTAAAATGCGTCCAACTTAAATTGTGAACGCATGCGTTCACAATCTCCTCATCAGGAAACAGCAGATAAAATTTTCTAAAATATTGAAGATTTCTTTTTGAATAACTGGTGCCATATTCCGCTGTGAGTTCATAAGACAGTGTATCCATAAGCGCCTTTCCATATTCCGCCCTGTTTTCTCCATTCTGTTCCTGTTCTATAATCCGCTTTCCAATATGCCAATAGGTCAGAACAGACGCCTTGTTTACAGCGTTATAGGCCTGTTTCCTGCCGACTGCTATAATCTCTTTTATATCGGAAATCATCGTTTTAAATCTGTCGTCAGAATCATTTTTCTGCATCGGTTTGTCTAATTTGTTCGATAACTCTTTCTCCATATTACCCCTCTATTTCTGCAATAATCTTATCGATTTCATCACGAAGCACTTGCTCACGCGCCACGATTTCTTTTATTTCCGCATTCAACTTCACAATGTCTATTTTCTCTCTCGTATCTTCAGCCTCAACATATGTTGATACAGATAAATTATAATCATTGTCGGACACTTCATCATAACTTGCCAGATGTGCAAAATGCTCGATTTCTTCACGCTTTGCAAATACATCAACAATATGTTCTATATTCTCAAGCGTCAGCTTATTATTATTCGTAACCTTAACGCACTCCTTTGTTGCGTCAATAAACAACGTCTTGTTATCCGCCTTATTTTTCTTCATGACCATGATACAAGTAGCAATAGAAGTTCCAAAAAACAGATTACTCGGCAACTGAATCACACAGTCCACATAGTTGTTATCAATCAAATATTTTCGGATTTTCTTCTCTGCACCGCCGCGATACATAATCCCCGGAAAGCATACGATGGCAGCAGTTCCGTTAGACGCAAGCCATGAAAGAATGTGCATGATAAATGCCATATCTGCCTTACTCTTTGGTGCCAGAACTCCTGCAGGAGCAAAACGGGGATCATTGATCAGCAATGGATTTTCATCTCCTGCCCATTTAATAGAATAAGGCGGATTTGAAACAATCAGTTCAAATGGCTCGTCATCCCAATGTTGCGGACTGATGAGCGTATCCTCACAGGCAATATTGAATTTATCAAATCCCACATCGTGCAAAAACATATTGATTCGGCATAGGTTATAAGTCGTGATGTTAATTTCCTGCCCATAGAAGCCATTGCGAATCGCATCCTTCCCAAGAATTTTTTCCGCTTTCAAAAGCAGAGAACCTGAACCACAGGCTGGATCGTATACTTTATTGATCTCTGTTTTCCCCACAGTACCAAGCCTTGTAAGTAATTCTGACACGTCTGCTGGGGTAAAAAATTCTCCGCCGGACTTTCCAGCATTGGACGCATACATGGTCATAAGGTACTCATATGCATCACCAAAAGCATCAATGGAATGGTCTTTCACATTTCCGAGGTTCATTTCGCCCACACCATTTAATAGTTTGACCAGTTTTTCGTTGCGCTTGGCAACCGTAGAACCTAATTTGTTGCTATTCACATCATAATCATCGAACAGTCCAGCAAAATCGCTCTCTGCATCACTGCCTTTCGCAGATTCTTCAATATGGCGGAACACTCGCTCCAATGTTTCATTTAAGTTTTCATCATTCGAGGCATTGGCACGAACGTTGCAGAATAATTCGCTCGGCAAAATGAAAAAGCCTTTTTCCTCTACCAGTCCGTCACGAGCTTCTTCCGCATCTTCGTCCAGCATTTTTGCAAAATCAAAATCAGAGTTCCCTGCATCTGCCTCTCCGCTATTTATGTAATTACACAAATTTTCAGAAATATAACGATAGAACATCGTTCCAAGAACATAATTCTTAAAGTCCCATCCGTCAACTGCTCCCCTCAGTTCATCTGCAATTGCCCAGATAGCACGGTGCAGTTCGTCACGCTCCTGTTCCTTTTTGGTATCAACCATTTTCTTTTCCTCCGTTATCCTCTGCTATAAATTCCAGAATATCGTCTACGCCACAATTCAGAACACGGCAGATACTTTCCACACTTTCAAGTGAAATATACCCGCCTCGTTTCAACCGTGTAATAATATTTGCGGAAAAACCCGCTTCCTGCTGTAGCTGTGCATTTGTCAAGTTTTTCTCTATCAATAAATGAAATAATTTCTTATAGCTAACTGCCATGTCGCACCTCCATTTTTTTGCCTGTAAATATAAGAAAAGCATATCACGAAAAAGTGAATTTTTCAATTCAAGAATACATTTTGAAATACAAATTTTCTCTCAAATTTGCACCACCCTGATTCAAAATTTATTCTTTTTTCATACCGTCGATATCTTCTTCTCCCGTCTTACTAGCTTCCAACGCTTGATATTCCTTATTTAATTCTCGCAATAATTCTTCCTCGCTTGGCAAATAAATTTGTATTTTGAGGCAAAAATCTGTGTTTTATTTTCTGGCAACGTATATTTAACCACAGATTCGCTACGCAGTGCGTAGCTATTTGGAAATGTTAAATAAAACTGCCGCATATTTTTCAAGTTTGCAACAGTAAATCCTTTTCCAAAATCCTGAGTCATCTGCTTTGACAATTCCTTCAATAAACCTGTCCCATACTCCGCCTTTTCATTACCGCCCTGTTCTTCAATAATTGATTTTTCTATATTCCAATAGGCTTCAACCATTGCAAAATTAGCTGTTTGATAGACTTTATTTCTTGCTGAAATTAAAATTTCTTTGATTCCGTTATAAAAAGATGTATTCATCTTATTAACTCCATTCTTTCATTTACAGATTATTTATTAGCCTTTTTCGAATTATCAAGTAATAGTTTACAACACTTCTTTTTGTATAAAAGCCTCACAACCGTCTCCACATGCATCCCATGACAAAACTGGTCATAAACTGCCACTTTCTCAATCTCATACGCATCCTCACATAAAATCTTCAAATCCCTAGCCAATGTACTAGGGTCACAGCTTACATACACAACTCTCTTAGGCGCCATCTCTAAAATCGTATCCAAAAGCACCGCATCGCATCCCTTCCTAGGTGGGTCCACGACAACGACATCTGCCTCTTCCCTACTCTTTTCATACTGCATTGGAAAAATCTCCTCCGCCTTTCCGACGAAGAATTCCACATGCTCCATCCCATTTCGCTTTGCGTTTTTCCTCGCATCGTCGATCGCTCCCTCGACAATCTCCACTCCGTACACCTTCCTCGCCTTCTGTGCAAGAAATAGAGAGATAGTCCCAATGCCACAGTATAAATCCCAGACAATCTCCTCACCCTTTAAACCGGCATACTCTATCACCTTATCATAAAGTTTCTTTGTCTGCTGTGGATTTACCTGATAGAAGGAGAGTGGACCAATCTGATACTCAACCTCTCCGATATAATCGACAATATAATCCCTTCCCCAAACTGTCTCGCATTCGTCACCTAAAATACGATTTGTCTTCTCATGATTATAATTTAAAATAATGCTTGTCATACCCTCTATCTTCTTTAAATCCTCGACAAGCTCGTCTCTCTTTTTTAACTGCTTTTTAGAACCGTTGATAATGAGACAGACCATAATCTCCCCCGTCACATATCCGACTCTCGTCAAAATATGTCTCACGCATCCCTTATGCTGCTTCTCATCATACGGTCTCACATGATTTTTCTTCATATAGGAGAGAATGATATCCACAATCTCTTTATTCTTTTCATTTTGAATCAGACAATCCGTATTCTCGATAATATTATGTGTTCTCCCCGCATAAAATCCAGCGATAATCCTTCCCTCTTTGTCCGTTCCAACTGGAAACTGTGCCTTATTCCGATAATGATAGGGAACCTCCATTCCATAAATTCCCTCCATCTTCTCCTCAATCTCTTCCCTTGAAAAACCTCCGATTCTCTCTATACAGTTTTTCACCTTTTTATATTTTAAATCTAGCTGTTTCTCGTAAGAAATCGCCTGAATCGTGCATCCTCCGCATTGCCTTGCGACAGGGCAGGGAGGGGTTACTCTATATTCAGACGGAATTAGCACCTTCTCTAATCTACCATACCCATAATTTTTCTTCACTTTAATCACTTTGGCAAGAATGGTATCTCCCACAATGGCATCCTTCACAAAAAGAGGATATCCATCAATCTTCCCTAATCCCTCTCCCGCCTCTGTCATATCCTCAATGATAAGTTCATATATTTCATTTTTCTCAATCTTTTTTCTCTCTGTTAAACTCATCTTGCCCTCCAGCTATTTCTTTTTCTTAAAATTAACATACCTACTGACCACCATTTACTATCATGAAATCTGCATATACAGAAACTCTCCATCCACATCCCCTAGCCATAAACTTTTTTATCGTTTTGGATAAGGAAAGGATTGCAAAAGAAACTCTAAGCTTCCTCCACAATCCTTTTCGTTCAAAAGCAATATAACAATGCTCGGTCTAATCCAATATATCACTCTACCTCAAATTTGGCTTACTTGTCTCTCGAATATTGCTCTCAAATAATCGATTATATCCAAGCCACTCCTCGCCATCTTTCTTCTCAGCCAAGGCTTCCTTAAATGTCTGAATCTTCGCATCTGTATTATCCGCAAAGGTAAGAGCCAACGCCTCAATCAATGCCGGTTTCTTTGGAGAGCCAAACTCAAGCTCACCGTGGTGCGCCAAAATACAATGCTTTAATTCATTGGCAAGCTTTGTAGGAAACTTTGGAATCTCTCTTATCTTCTCCTCAATCATCATCGTTCCGATAATAATATGCCCAATCAACTGTCCCTCGTCCGTATAGTCATTCTCTGGAAAACTAGATAGCTCCTCCATCTTTCCGATATCATGACAGAGTGCTGCCGTGATAAGCAAATCTTTATTCAAAATCGGATACTGAGTACAGTAAAACTCACAGAGCTTCGCCACAGATAAAGTATGCTCGAGTAAGCCTCCCATAAATCCGTGATGCACTCTCTTCGCCGCAGAATGTGTCTTAAACTTCTTCTCAAATTCCTTATCTCCAAAGAGCTTAATCAAAAGCTGCCGCAAATAAATATCGCTCACCTTATTAATTAAGACAAGCACTTCTTTGTACATAATATCCACATTCTTATCTGTACATGGAATATAATCCTCTGGATAATATTCTCCTTCCTTTACCTTTCTGACTCTTCTTACATTTAACTGAAGATTTCCCTGAAAACTCGTCACCTGACCCTCAACTTTAATATAGTCCATCGAATCAAAATGCTCAATTCCATTGGAAAGCTCCCAAATCTTTGCATCAATGCTTCCTGTTTTATCCTGTAAAAGCAAAGAATAATAGCTCTTTCCCGCCTTCGTCTTTGCTATCTGTTTCGTCTTACAAAGGTAAATGTCTCCGACAATTTCTCCTTCTCTCAATTCATTAATATAACGCATAAATTCCCCTTTCTATTTTCCTTGCGAAATAACCATATTCATTATACTCTAGTTTTTCCGCTTCATCAACTCTTTTAGCAATTTTCTTTTTCCCCCTACCTATTTTTTTTAATCCATGCTATACTATTGTTGCTAAACATAAAAGTGAAAGCCAAAGAACAATCCGCTTTCACTCGTAATAACGCCTATCGGATAAGTATATCCGTTTGATATGAGAGAAAAGGCGGTATTAAAGCAGCTTTTCTCCATATATTTGATCAGCCAGGAATCTATATTCCAATAAAATGATGTTGGGGTCAAAAGGTCTTTTGACCCCTATGATACGGAAGGAGGTCATTTATTTGAAAAGAAAACATTTTATCGTCCACGGAAGAGTACAGGGAGTAGGCTTTCGTTTCTTTGCCCGTTCCATCGCCTGCAAATATAACCTCACAGGATATGTCAAGAATGAATACGATGGAACAGTAGTCATCGAGGCACAGGGTGCTCCTCAGCGAATTGAGGCCTTTATCCAAGAAATTAAAGAAGGAAACCGTTTTATCCGAGTTGATTTTATCGATACTACAGATATGCCTCTAAAAGAAAGGGAGACTACCTTCCAGACAAAGTATTAAAAAATAGAAAAGGTAGAAAAAAATGAACGAAAAAGCATTACGCATTTTAGAATACAATAAGATTATCCATTTACTCACAGAGTATGCTTCCTCCGAGATGGGAAAGCAACTTTGTAAAAACTTAACTCCATCCACGAATCTGGTGGAGATTCAGTCCGAGCAGGCTAATACGAGAGACGCCCTCTCAAGACTCTATCAGCACGGAAGTGTCAGTTTTCTAGGTCTTGAAGATATCCGTCCCTGTCTTCGCCTGCTAGATGTCGGCTCCTCTCTCAACACAAAGGAGCTACTGCAAATCGCAAGGCTTCTATCCATCGCCAATCAAGCACAGCAATACGGCGATGCGCGAGATGATGAGGCGCCAATCGATTCCCTACAGACTATGTTCGAGGAGCTCGTTCCCCTAACTTCACTCCAACATGAAATCCAGCAATGCATTTTGTCGGAGACAGAAATTAGCGACGAGGCATCTGTAGGACTAAAGGATGTGCGAAAATCAATCAAACAGACAAACCGCGCCATCCACAATAAACTCTCCTCGATTGTAAACTCACAGCAAAATAAAACTTTGCTCCAAGAGACAATCGTCACAATGAGAAATGGCCGCTACTGTATCCCTGTCAAGCAGGAATACCGAAGCAGTTTTCCAGGTATGATTCACGACCAATCCGCCACTGGCTCCACTATCTTCATCGAGCCGATGGCAGTCGTCCAACTAAATAATGAACTGCGAGAACTGGAGATGAAAGAACAGGCAGAAATCGACAAGATTCTCGCCTTTTTAAGTGAGCAAGTCTCCTTCGAGGCGCAAAATATTTTATCCGACTTGGAAATCTTAACGCAGCTCGACTTTATTTTCGCTAAAGCAAAGTTTGCAAAAGCCTACCAAGGTTCCGAGCCTATTTTCAATGAGGACGGTATTATCGACATCAAATACGCGAGACATCCACTATTAGACCAAAAAACCGTCGTTCCAATCCATATCCATCTCGGAGAGGAGTTTTCCATGCTGATTATCACTGGTCCAAATACTGGAGGTAAAACAGTATCCCTAAAAACATTAGGACTTTTCACGTTAATGGGACAGGCGGGACTTCATATCCCGGCTTTCGAGGGTTCTAGACTCGCTGTTTTTTCCAACGTATTTGCCGATATCGGCGACGAACAGAGTATCGAGCAAAACTTAAGTACTTTTTCGTCCCATATGACAAATATCGTCTCTATTTTGGAAAATGCCGACGAAAACTCTCTTGTTCTATTCGATGAGCTCTGTGGAGGAACAGACCCCGTAGAGGGTGCCGCCCTGGCAATCTCTATCCTAACTTCACTCCACGACCGAGGAATTCGCACAATGGCGACAACTCATTATAGTGAGTTAAAGATGTTTGCACTCTCCGAGGAGGGAATTGAAAATGCAAGCTGCGAGTTTGATGTTAATACTCTCTCTCCAACTTACCATCTTCTCATCGGAGTTCCCGGAAAGAGCAACGCCTTCGCCATATCAAAGAAATTAGGGCTCTCGCCGTATATTATCGAGCAGGCAAAATCTCAAATCGGCGCATCCCAGAAGGATTTTGAATCCTTAATCGCCGACCTGGAAAAGAGCAAGCTACAGATTGAGAAAGAACAGGCTGAAATTCTCGCCGCCAAGGCTGAAGTGGAAGAGCTTAAGAAAAGTCTCGAGCAAAAGAAAGATGATATCGCCGCAAAACGCTCCGCCCTCTTACAAGAGGCCAGACAGGAGGCTCACGATATCATTTCTCAGGCGAAAGAAGTAGCCGATGACTCCATCAAGAAATTCAATCAATGGGGGAAGGAGAAAAACTCCACGAATAATAAAAAAATGGAGCATCAAAGGAGCAAACTCCGTGGTCAACTAAATGACCTTGAATCTAAGCTCGCCTATCGCAATAAGAGAGGAAAGGGGAATAATAAAAAAGAGGATTTTCATATCGGAGACCCTGTTTTTGTTCATACTTTGTCCTTAGAAGGTACTGTCACGAGTCTTCCAAATGCAAAGGGAGATTTAACGGTGCAGATGGGGATTTTAAGTTCTGTTGTGAATATGAAGGATTTAGATTTATTAGAAAAGCAAAAGACAAAGGAAACTACGAATTCACAAAAGAGAGGGAAGACGAATCGGTCTAATATTAATAAGGCAGCTACTATCTCTTCAGAAATTAATCTTCTCGGAAAAACTGTCGATGAAGCCATCGCTGAGTTGGATAAATATCTCGATGATGCCTATATGTCAGGTGTGCATCAAGTTCGGATTATACATGGCAAAGGGACTGGGGCTTTGAGAGCTGGTATTCATAGTTATCTCAAGAGGCAAAAGCATGTGAAGTCTTATCGCCTTGGTGTGTTTGGAGAAGGTGAGGCTGGGGTGACTATTGTGGAGTTTTAAGGACGAACACTAGGGTAGAGATATGGGGACAGGCGTTTAATGAGTGGGAATAGACGCGAAGAGAGGGCGTCGATATGTTCTCTAAAAACACGTTCGTTCCCACGGTTTTTCGACATACGCTGATTTATGCCGCC
>JAUUSJ010000144.1 GCA_030841965.1 Blautia sp. | reverse complement strand
CGCTCCACTCTCTATCGTTTTTCGAGGACATATCTCCTGCCTCTCTTGGCTGTGTGCTGGCAAAACGATATAAGGTTGAATAAAAAAGGATGCCCTAAATTGGGGCAGAACCATCTCTTGGCTGTGTATTGGCAAAACGATATAAGGTTCTTTTTATGAGGGATATTGGATTATATTAGTTTGAGTTTATCTAATATCTCTCTAATATCTCTTATCTCTCTAAGTTAGATGGAGTATACATAAAAGGTACTACGTTACTACATCACCTTAGTTTGAGTTTATCATTTTTTTATAAAAAATTTTATGTTATTGAGTGGAAATAGGGATGTCAAAGATAAATTTTTCAGATGAGATATAGAAGCTTTTTTGAAAGTTTAGATAATATCTGGTTTGAGATTTTATATTTTTGACATCTCTATTTTTTGTGTATGAAATGGGTGTAGTTTTGATTGTTCTATGATAAAATGGATGGTTATTTTTCTGTATGATTAAAGGAATGAGAGGAGAAATTTTAAAATAGAGAAATTTGTTGAATTAGATTGAAAATATATAGAAAAATATTATAATATGAGAAAATTTATGGGAAATATTCGTTAAATAGATGAGAAATCTGACAATATTAATTTTTTAAAATAATAGTGTTTTTGTAAAAAAAAGAAAAATATAGAATGAACTAATGAAAAATTTAAAAAATATCATTTATTTTATTAAAAAATAAATGATATTGTATTGACCTGGAAATTTTTTTTTGTTATAATAAGTTGTAAAGTGGGAGACCTTGCCGAATGGATATGGAGTAGTGGTTTTAGGGGGATTTCACTGGGCAGAGAAAAGTTGAGACGGCTGATTTTCTCTTGCGTACTCATTAGAAAGCCGTCTTCTAGTCATCTTGTCTGCAGTTATTTCTACTATATAATATATCATACTTAAAAATATTTAAAAATATATGAAAATCCTATGAAAATTTTATGAAAATCTTATTTTTTATCTGGTTCATAGGGTGGAGAGCGAGCGGACAGATGCGCAAATAAAAACGAATTAGAGAGGTGAATGTATGAGAAAAAGGTTAGTATGCCTAATGCTTACTTTCCTGCTTCTTACGTCCAACATTATTTCTCCGGTTTATGCTACAGGTACATCTGTTTCGAGCGGTATAGCG
The DNA here is from genome assembly GCA_030841965.1 of Blautia sp. Classification (GTDB taxonomy): domain Bacteria; phylum Bacillota; class Clostridia; order Lachnospirales; family Lachnospiraceae; genus JAUUSJ01. The sequence goes on along the minus strand of JAUUSJ010000144.1, from coordinate 9,533 downwards.
GATGAGCAGGGTGTGTCTGAGAGCGAACAGATGGATAGAATGGTTGGAGAGGAAAAAGGGGCAGGCGATTTTCAAAGAGAGAATCAAGCTTCATCCGTAGAATTGAATGAGGATAATTCTACTAATGAAAATCAGAAAGTTACATCAAAAACTCAGGAAACTACATTAGAAGATGAGAATGGTTCATTGGATAATGAAGAAAAGGGAGTGGACGGCTCGGAAGGAAGACAAGAAGAGAGCAGTGCAGATTCTTCTGAGATGGATGTGACTCGTGAGTCAGAAGAGGAAAGTCTTAACGAGAATTCTTCTGAGACAAAGACACCTGATACTTTAGAAAACCAGCAGGAACAAAACAGGGAAGACTCTACGCAGATAGATATAGTTGCTGCGACAGTTGAGGAGAACTTGGATAATGGTGCTGATGGAAGTTTAGAAACAGTTGAGAATGCTGGGCAGGTGGATGTGTCTATTAGTGCTGCTTTAACTTTGGAAAGAGCAGTAGATTTTACGGTAGAGTTGACAGGACCGACAGAGGTTGGCAGTCAGATGATTTCCCTTGACAAGGAAGGCTCCAAGACATCCAAAGTGAGCTTTGTTCATTTATCAGCGGGACAGTATATTTTAAAAGTAACTGCACCGGGGTTTGCGGATTACTCACAGAGTATTGATGTGAATCAGAATGGATATAATGTGAAGTTGATGACAGGATTTGTGGAAGGATACAGCTATGAGGAGGGAAGTCTTCATCCAGGTGTTTTATTGATTGGTGATGTAGATGGAAATGGCAGTATCGATGATACAGATAAGGATTTGCTTGTAGATGCGATAGATAATGGCGCAGAGGTTGGCAGTAATATGTCGGATTTAAACGGTGACGGTTTCGTTGATTTAGTGGATTTGCAGTATTTTGTAAAAGGATATAAGGCAACGGGGAATCTTGAGGCATCGCTGGAATATTTTGTTCCTGTATCCGTGATTCAACCGACCGTATCGGATGGAACTATAGTCGAGAATGGTAGTGTAGAAGGACTGTTAACTGGAACATCTAATGTTACCCTAAAACCAAAAAGCGATGGTGTTATCTCGGAGGAGAATCCAGTTTCCCTTGCGTTTGATTTTGCAAATGTGAGTGGAGCAAGTGGAGATGAGATACTTACGACAGATGCCATTGTAATTGGAACTGGAAGTGAAACAACAGGAAATCATGTCACAAATGCTCAGATTGAAGTTACATATATTGATGAGAATGGACAGGAACAGACAATTATAGCTAATGTAATTGAGGAGGAGAATGGGCTTTTAAGAGTTGCCCAGTCAAACGTTACAGCGACGATAAGCGCAGATGGAACGATTCAAGTCAATTTAGGCTCTCAGGTTGCTGTGAAAAAAGTAACATTGACTATTTTTGGAACAAAAAATAATACGAATCTCGCAGAGATTTCTAGTGTAGAATTTGTCAATGGCATGGAAGAGCGTATTCCGGAAGTGGATATGTCCATTCCTGAGAATTTAAAAGCAGTTGCCGGCGATAAGGTGATTACTTTAAGCTGGGATGCTTGTACGAATATTACAGGGTATGAGGTACAAATTAGTGCTAAAGGCAAGACGGAGACAGTTCAAGTGGCGGGAAATGCTCTGACGATTACTTCTTTTGCGGGAGATGAGTTAGAGAACTTAACGACGTATACAATGAAAGTACAGTCTGTCAATGGCACATGGAAGAGTGGTTACTGTGATGCGGTAGAGGCGACGCCACAGCCGACAAAGAGACCAGATAAGCCGGATAATGTGACTGCAGCAGGAAAGTATCGAAGTATTATCGTGTCTTGGAAGAATATGAGCGATACAGAGTCTTATAATGTCTACTACAAAGAGAGAGACGGCGAGGGCGATTATACAAAAGTTGAGGGAATTAAGACAAATACATATACGATTACGGGCTTATCGGATTTGATTGAGTATGAAATCTATGTCACTGGAGTGAACGGATTTGGCGAGAGTGCGGCGTCCTTGCATTGCTTGGCGACAACGACAGACCTTAACTTGGCAGTTGTTCCAAAATATGGTTTGATTAATCGCTCCGAGAGTTCTGGCAAAGTGAGTGAGCATATTACAAATGTGACAGGAAATGGAACAATGAAGGACAGCCCTCTTGATACAGCGGCTGGAACTGCCTGGGGTACGGTAGATGATGATGAGGCATCTTACTATTATAAGGATGGTTGGGATGACGGTGGCTATAATGCACTAGGTAGTAGGGGAATTACGTATACATTTGATAAGGCATATAAGTTAGATACAATTCGTCTGCGTCAGCATAGTGGTGCGACAATCTCATTTGCAAAAGTGAGATGGTGGGATGAGTCTGGAGTAAACCAGGGAGAAATCGGAACTTCTGTGACAACGAAGAGAGATTCATCAGGTCGAGCTTATGTCGAAATCATTTTGGCACAGCCAGTGAATGCCTCAAAGATTCAGATTGGATTTGCCATTTATCCACAGCAGGGCAGTACAATTACGATTGCAGATGTATATTTCTACTATTATGATACTTTGGAAGAAGAAATCATGACATCTTTGTATGAGGATGATTTACATACGATATTAAAAGATACGACAACACAGGAAGTAATCGATGATTTGAGAAGTAGAGTAAATACAGTAGATGAGATAAGTGGAGAGTATAATCCAAAAAAAGAGAGTTTACTCAAAGAATTAGATTTAGCAGAACAGATTTTAAATGATGGTGCTTTGAAAGATGCAAAAACTGTTCCAATAAGAACGGAAATTAATGCACCAGATGTGAACTTAAAACGTGGTTTTAGAGGATTAAACGCCCTACAGCCTCTCGGTGTTACTGCGGCAGCAGGAGAGCAAGTTACGATTTATGTAGGTAGTAGTACTCAGTCAACGGGTGCCAAAACAAATATAAGATTATATTGTACCCAGTACCATGCGGAGTCCAACAGTATGACTTTAGGATATTTTTCTAGTTTGAAGGTTGGAGCAAATACATATACAGTGCCAGCTTCAAGCTTAGCTCAACAAGAAGGCGGTGGAGCATTGTATGTAGATTACCAAGGCGCAACGACAAATACTCGATATGCAGTGCGAGTGAGTGGCGGTGTACAAGTTCCACTCTTAGATTTGTATAAAGTGACAGATAAGCAGGAACGTTTGGAAAAGACAAAGACCTATGTTGAGGAACTGGAAGCTTATGTGCCAAAGATGGAGGCTTTGCATGAGGAAGTTCATAAAGGTTCCTCTAATAAGAGTGTACAGCTTGATTATGATGAGCAAAATTGTATTCTCGGTGCTTCTGATATTATTTTAGATACGATGCTATTGTCCTTGCCGGCTCAGCAGATTTTGAGTGGTGCGGGAGATGGCAGTGTAGAGGAAAAAGCACAAAAGATTGTGGATTCTATGGATGCGATAGAAGAGATGATGAATTTATTCTATCAGCATAAGGGATTAAGTAAAAATGCGAGCGATGCGGTTGATAAGATTCCGACGACGCATTTGAATATTCGCTATCAGAGAATGTTCTCTGGCGCATTTATGTATGCAGCTGGTGATCATATTGGTATTGAGTATCCACAGGCTAAAATCATGGTAGGCGGCAAGCCGATTGTATCAGAGGATGGAAAATACGTAAGCGGTAATTACTTTGGATGGGGTATTGCCCATGAGATTGGACATTGTATTAACCAGACTGCTTATGAAGTTACAGAAGTCACGAATAACTATTTTGCACAGTTAGCTCAGGCGAAGGATACAAATGAAGGTATGCGTTTTGATTACCGAAATATTTATGATAAGGTAACTTCTGGAGCGAAAGGCTCTTCGTCAAACGGTGCGACGCAGCTTGGTCTATACTGGCAGCTTCATTTGGCATACGATAAGGGTTATAATTATAAGACATACGATAATTATGACGAACAGCTTGCAAATCTATTCTATGCGAGAATGGATACTTATGCGAGAACGCCTGCCAAGGCTCCTAAGCCAGGTAATATCGCATTGACTCTAGAAAGCGGCAACTCTGACCAGAACTTGATGAGACTGGCATGTGCGGCGGCACAGAAGGATATTTTGGAATTCTTTGAGCGCTGGGGCAAGGTGCCAAATGAGACGACAAAGGCATATGCGGCACAGTTTGAGAAAGAAACAAGAGCAATCTACTATGTCAGCGATGATTCCAGAGTATACAGCATGAATGGACAGAGCAGTCTAAGCAGTGACGGAACAACGGAGGCGATTGGAGAAGTTGCTTATAAGGTAAATCCAAATGTGGCAAATCAAGTAGATTTCACATTTAGCTCTACGAATATACCTGAGAACGACATCTTGGGATACGAGATTACAAGATGTATGATTTCAAATGGCAAGGTGGAGAAACAGGTAGTAGGATTTACGACAAATCATACATTTAGCGATACAATTACGAGTGTCAATAATAGAACAGTCTACTATGAGATTGCACTTATTGATAAGTACTTAAATCGCTCTGCGACGAAGACATTAGGTCAGCTCAAGATTGAGCATGATGGAAGCTTGGATAAGACAAACTGGACAATCTCTGTGGACGGTTTGACAGCGAAAGAAAATATAATCGAACCAGATGATAATTCCATGTCTTGTGAGCAGACAAAGGAAAATGCCGCTTTATCAGCAATCGACCACGATATAGCTACAGAATATATTGCAACGGTTGACAAAGATAATGCAGAAATCCTGATGGAATTCAATAAGACTCAGGTTATCACTGGATTTAAGTATACAGCGGGCAGCAATGGCGAGGCTCTAGGTGATTACGAGATTCAAGTCAAAGCAGATGGAAATTGGATAACTGCTGCAGAGGGAAGATTTGACGAAGATACGGTCAATACAGTATACTTCGCTAACGCAGATAATAAGTATATAAGCACGTATGAGGCGGATGCAGTAAAGCTGATTGTCAAAGGCAAAACAGGAAGCAAAGTAGCTATCGCAGAGTTGGATGTACTCGGTGTGACTGGCGATAATGTGGACTTTAGACGTGCCGATGATAATGATAATACAACGGTGATTGGAACGCTAAAGAGTGATTATCAATACGGACAGGAAGAGGATGATGTGATTCCTGCAAACTCCATTGTCTTTATGGGCTCCTATAAAGGAAATCCTGCGTATAATGTAGTGCTTCTCTTTGACCAGGATGGCAATATCGTGGGAGGTGTCGATGAAGAAGGTGCCCTAAAAGCACAGCAGATTATTCTAGCTGATGTGCCAGACAAAGGCAATATCACAGACACCTCAGATGGTACATGGATTTACTGGATTGAGCCAGGACAAGATTTCGATACTTCGATTACTTCGGTGCGTGCGGAGCTTTATCGTGTGAATAACGCTCTGACAAATGAGGGACAAAGACTTGTCAGTGATTCCCTATTTGAGACAATGCCAGAAGAGTTAAAGCAAATCGAGATAAGCAGTGACAAAACAGTAAGTCAAGTTGAGGAAAAGTAGTTATAAAATAAGCAGGAAAACCTGATAAAAAGCGAGTACAGGCGGTTGAGACAGCTAGATGGGTTGGCTGTCTTGCTGCCAAAAGACAGCGTTGATAAAGGAGAAAATCATGAATAAAAAAATAGTAATAGCATTCAGACTTATCGTCATGCTTGCGTTAGTTATCATGCTGCCGATGGAAAGCCTTGCGGCGAGCAGTACGGAGGATTTGGCAGGCGATATAAGTGTAATGGATGAGATTTTCCTGACAGTGGATAATGAAACGACATCTGCTAATATAGCTATTGAATCAAGTCATGCGGCTGCTGAGGGAATTACTTCTCTTCAGTTTAGTTTGCAGGTGGATGCGAATGGGCAAAAGCCAGAGTTTGTATTTAGTGATGAGCTGAAAGATGTCACGATAGCAGAGTATCGTTATGATTCTTCAACTGGAAGGATGAATATTTATCTGTCTGGGAAAACCCCACTCTTTGTTAATAAAGAGGGCGAGAGCAACGAGAATGTATTTTTGAATATAGGTTCTGTCAAATTATCAGACAGTATTTTGGGGATACAAGCAGTGGATGGTTCCTTAAAATATGTCTATGGAAGTTCTGTGAGAGAACAGGCCATGACAAAAAACGCCGATATCGCCAGAGTGAGTGTTGACTCCAATATATCTGGAGCTTCATTAAGCGTAAGTATCGGACATGATTTAAAACAGGGAACAGGTGAGATAAGTCTCTATGGTCTGACTCAAACTGGTAATACAGTGACAGTATCAGCACCAGAAAAGGTAGATAATTATGAATTTGTTTCGTGGATAAATTCTGTGACTGGTGAGTCAGTTAGTAATCTGGCTGAAGATTCCTTTGAGCTAAGCGAGGGCATCTCATTGAGAGCCATTTATGAAGAGGCAGAAAATACGGACCCTATCGTGACGGTAGAGGGCGGAACAATTGTCAATGTAAATGGAATGGATGTATCTAGTGAGAATATAACGAAGAACAGTTATAGCTTGAATACGCTTTTGACGGTTCAGGCGAATGAGGTTGAGGGACAGTATTTTGCAGGCTGGTATATGTTAGATGGCGAAAAAGAGGTCTTGATAAGTACCGACTCTACCTATCGATTCTATCTAAAAGCGTCAATTGCTATAAAAGCAAAATTTGAGGAGAATGAAGTAGAGGCAAAACCAGCGATATCCTTATCCAGATTTACTAGAATAAAAGATAGTGCAGGAAAAGACAATGTGACGCTTACCATTTCCGTTGATGTTCCAGAAGGATATACGGTTGTGAGCGAGGGAATTTTGAGAGCGTATAAAAATCTCGGAGAGAAAAAGATGATAGTAGGAGCTTCCGGCGTGACGAATAATACAAGCAAGACTGTATTTTCAAAAGGAGACTATAATTATTCCTTTACGATTGCAAAGACAAGCTCTAATATATCAAAAACAGTCTATGCACGAGGATATTTAAGGTATAAAGACTCAGAGGGAACGATACATACAGAGTATACAGATATTAAGGAGTTAGAACCAATATTAAGTAAATAATATTTTGAGAAAAAAACGGCGGTACGCTGCATGGTAATGATTCATCCTTGGGAGAGAATACTGGAATCATTATCCGAAATCAATTTTATGGGAATGATTGTATGAGAGGGGCGTAGGAGAATTTTTCTGCTTCCCCTTTCATGCCGAAAAAAAGTAAGTTTTTAGATTGGCATTTAGAAAAGTAGGAGAATTATGAGCAAAAGATTGAGAAAAAGGATTTTTTTTATGATGTTTGCCCTTATCCTTATCTGTGTTGGATGTACGAATCGCAAGGGGAATTCAGATGAGACATCTCAAACACAGATGGAAGATGGACAGACAGAGAAAGAAACTCCAGTGGATATTTATGAGTTTCAGGAAGAAGAAGAATAACTAGAAATGAGGTGAATCTAAAGTGAGCGATACTACCGATAAAAGAGAGAAAACTTCTGTCGGACATAAAATCGGAACTATTTTTGGGGCAGTATTATGCATTATTCTGATTCCGATTTTGGTAATGAATATCACTTTGATTATAAAAAGCTATACAAGTGAAGATAAGATATCTGATATAGGAGGCTTCTTACCTTTAATTGTGTTAACCGATTCCATGTATCCAACGATACAGAGTGGTGATTTGGTCATTTGCAAAACGGCAGAAGCAGAGGATATTCAGGTGGGAGATGTGATTGCCTATTTTGACCCAGCGGGGAATGGAGATAATGTAGTAACTCATAGAGTGATTGAAGTCACGAACGAAGATGGAAAACTTGCCTTTCGCACACAGGGTGATGCAAATAATACCCCGGACGAGTCTGCGGTTCCTTCCGATAGTTTGGTTGGAGTATATTATACCCGAATTGCTGGTGCAGGAAATGTGGCTATGTTCCTCCAATCGTCCACTGGTCTGATTGTATGTGTGGTAATACCATTGTTGCTCTTAGTTGGATATGATATTATTCGTCGCCGTATTTATGACAAACAAAAAAAACAGGATACAGAGGCGATGAAAAAAGAGCTGGAAGAATTACGTGCACAGAAGAACCAAAAGGATATCCAATCTGGCGATAAAAAAGAATCCTAAAAAGATAAAGATTTATAAATAGAAATAATTTATTGATAAAATAGATTGTTATAAAATAGAAGAAAGGAGTTTTTCAAGTATGAAGAAAAATAAGACAATGCGTTTGGCTTCCTGGCTCTTGATACTAACACTCTTGACGACATGTATCATAAGCGGAACCTTCGCAAAATATGTAACTAGTGATGAGGGAGATGATACAGCTCGTGTGGCTAAATGGGGTGTGACAGCGACTGTGTCAGGTAGTTTGTTTGGAGAACATTATAGTCCTGTTTCTTCTGAGACTAATTTAAATGGATTTTCTGTTGATTATACAGGTAGTGTGGATAGTATTAATAAGGATGCTAATCCAGTTGTTGGTGATGGTGGTAATATCGTTGCACCTGGAACTGAAGCTGGTATGGAGCCGTTAACAATTAAGGTTTTTGGAACTCCAGAAGTGGCAGTTAGTGTGGAGCTTGATGTTAATACTCCAAAGAAAAAAAATACAGCGACTAAGAATTTTTCTGATATTTGGTTAGCTAAAGGTACCTACGGTGTTATGGCTGATGTAACTAAGACTACAAAAGAAGATAACTTTAGTGGACTATATGAAAAAGTGGCAGATAGCGAATCTTATATACCTGCAACGGAATATACAGCAGGAAAACAGTATTATAAATTAATAGATACTGTCGACGTAAGAAAGGCTACCTATCCTCAAACAGAAGATATGCCTCGTTGGATAAATGGCAAGTATTATCCTATCGTATGGAATTTGACAACGATTAAGGGTAGTGACCCAGAAGATGTAAATACAATAGGTCAGTATAATACTGTGGCTGAGTTAAAAGATGCTTTGCTAGCAACATCAACAGTAGAAACAGAAAATGAATTAGGAGAAATTGAAACAAAATCAGTAACATATAATTCATTGACAGATTTAAGTAGTATGGATGGATTTGGAAGTAGAATGATTAGCTGGACATGGCCATATACAGTGGATGATGGTGCAACTGTCGACGGTTGTGATACAATTCTTGGTAATTTGATGGCTTATGATGGAAATAGCGATTATCAGGTTGTTCAGATTGGTAGTGAGAGTGGAGAAACTACCTATACTGGTGCTACAGTATCCACAGACGATAGTGGTGTTACATATGCTTCTGTAAATGGCGACCAGATTGCTTGTCTAACTGTAGGATTTAATGCATCTGTCACAGTTACTCAGATTGACTAATATAAAACTTTACAACAAAATAATCTTATAGTGATAGTGTTTTGCCAGCACACAGCGAAGAGAGTCCGTTGATATATTCTCGAAAAACGATAGAGAGTGGAGCGGTTTTTCGATATACTTAGCTTTGCCGCTGGAGCATTGTTTGAGCGTAGCGAGTTTGCGGGAAGCGGCATAAATCAGCGTATGTCGAAAAACCGTGGGAACGA
>JAUUSJ010000143.1 GCA_030841965.1 Blautia sp. | reverse complement strand
ATTATATATCAAAATCCTTGAGAATAGGGTGTCAACTTTTATGATACAACATCAAAGTATCAGGTTATTATGTCAGTTGGCAATTTGATAAATATTGAAGACTTAGGTGCTATACCGGATAATATTACGATTTCAAGGTTTGTAGATCAGATAGCTGTATTAAGTCAGGCGGATGTATTCCTTACCCACTGTGGTATGAATAGTGTCAATGAAAGTTTATATTATAAGGTTCCACTCGTGATGTTTCCGCAAACATCTGAACAAGACGGCGTGGCTACAAGGGTAGAACAACTTGGTGCGGGTATCAGATTGAAGAATATAAATGTAAAATCTATTAGGACGACAATTGAAAATGTACTAAATACAAAATCTTATTATGAACAGGCGTCAAAAATTTCTCAGGGATTCCGTAAATGTACTGGTGCAAAAGGTGCCGCAGATAAAATTGAAAAAATGTGCAAATGAATAAAAATCAACATCTAAATGAGAAAATATCGAATTTAGATGTTGATTTTATTACTAAAATGGATATAATAGATTATGAAAGGAAGGGTTTAAACTATGTTGATACAATTTAATTTTAAAAATTTCAAATCATTTCGTGATGAAGCTACACTGGATTTATCTGCAGCAAAAATGACAGAATTTTCAAATCGTGTTATATCCGTGGGTAACGAAAAGATATTGCCTGTAGCTGCTGTTTATGGTGCAAATGCAAGTGGAAAATCTAATATCTATGGTGCATTTGAATATATGAGTGAGTATGTAGCGAACTCTTTCAAATATGGCGATGAAGAAGACTTCGATGATATCAGACCACGTCCATTTCTTTTTGACGTTTCTTCTGAAACAGCAGATACAAGTTTTGAAGTTTATTTTACCGTACCAGGAGACAAAACTGAAAAATGTTATAATTACGGATTTTGTATCGGGCAAACTGGTGTTACAGAAGAATGGTTAAATTACAAGGCAAAAACAGCTCGCAAATATTCTACTATTTTCTACAGAGATGAGGAAACGTTGGATCTTGTAGGTATTCCAAAAACAAGCAGAGAAAATATTGAAATTGCATTAGAAAAAGAGGTTCTGATTGTTTCATTAGGAGCAAAATTAAAAGTTGCTAAATGTAAACTTGTAAGGGACTGGTTTTTGAATAATGAATTTGCAGATTTTGGAGATGCTGTTACTAATTTCTTTATGTCTCGTGTTCTTCCTGCGGGATTTATTGATGACGAAAAAATCAGAGCAAACGTTGTAAAATACTTCTCTTCTTTTGACGAAACAATAAAAGGATTTGAAGTTACAAAACTTCCTGCCCAGGAAGATTCTAAAGAAGAAAAATATCTGATAGATGCACTTCATAAAAAAATCGGATCTGAAGACATGGCAAAAATTCCACTTGCTCATGAGTCAGCAGGTACTTTGAAAATGTTTGCGCTCTACCCAGAATTACAGGATGTATTGCAAAATGGTGGTGTATTCTTTATTGACGAGTTAAATGCTCGATTACACCCACTTCTTGTTCGCAACTTCATTCTTACTTTTCTTAATCCAGAAATCAATGTAAATCATGCACAGCTTGTATTTACAACACATGACACATGGCAGTTATCTAATCAGCTGTTACGTCGTGATGAAATCTGGTTTACAGAAAAAGATGATATGGGATTATCTACATTATATTCCTTGGCTGATTTTATCGATGAGGACGGTTCTCGTATCCGTAAGGACGAAAGTTATGAAAAAAATTATCTGTTAGGAAAATATGGAGCTATTCCATCCTTAAAGACAATCGACTTTTTTAAGGAGGGTTAACTTATGGCACGTAAAGACAGAACGGGTAACAGAAAAACAAGAGAACAGCGTGCAGTACGTCGTATCCCAAAAATGGGATACTATCTGGTCGTGACCGATACAGAAGCTACTGAACGCTGTTTTTTCACTGGATTACATAATAACCTTCCAGAAGACACAAAGAAGAAGCTTGTTATCAAGGTCGTGGAGACAAAGACTCAGAATATGATTCAAAAGTGTCTTGAAATGACTGCTTACGAAGCACAATATCGTATTCCGTGGATTGTATTCGACCGTGATCAGGTTCCGAACTTTGATCAGATAATCAAAGATGCTGAGAAAGCTGGAATTAACGTGGGTTGGTCCAATCCATGTTTTGAAATTTGGATGTTTGCCTATTTTGGCAATATGCCGGCAATACAGGAATCTTGGATCTGTTGTTCAAGATTCGGTGAATTGTATAAAGTAAAAACTGGTCAAGATTATTCAAAAGCTGATTCCGATATGTACAAAAGACTCTGTGAAAACGGAGATGAAGATAAAGCACTTCAGATTGCTGCTCAGAAATATGAACAGTGTCTGAGAGAAGGTAAAATAGTTCCATCACATATGTGTCCGGCAACAACGGTGCATGAACTGGTGGGTGAAATTAGAAGAAAGGTTAAAGGGTGATTATATGGCTAATTATATGACATTTTTCCCTGTAGGTAATGGGGATATGACATTGATTCAAACAAAGACAAATAAATACATCATGATAGATTGCAACATCAGAAATGCAGAAAATGATGATACAATTTATGATTGCAATGAATACTTGCAAGATAATCTGCCGATTGATGATGGACAAATTTATTTGGATGCATTTTTCTTGACGCACTCAGATAATGATCATTGTCGTGGAATTAGAGATTACTTTAATTTGTGTGCTCCAGAAGATTCTGACGATAATAAAATCAGAATTGATGAATTGTATGTACCTGCAAAACTTATGATGGATGAGACTCATTACAATGACGATGCTGATGCGATTAGAGAAGAAGCACAAAGAAGACTTGACTTGTTAGGTACTGATGAAGCAGATACGCCAGGAAATCGTATTAATATTGTTGGATATAGTAAGGAATTAAAAGACTACGCAGATGCTATTGTTCCAGCAGGAGAAACGATTTCTGATATAAATGGAAATACGGATTATGGCGCAGAAATATTTGTATTAAGACCGGTGAAGAAAGCAAACGATGATGAAGAGTCTGACGTGAACGATTGTACCGCCTCTTTTAAAATTACTTTTGAGATTAATGGTGGTACATATGTTGCAATTATCGGTGGAGATCTCAATTGTGACAACTGGAAAGAAGTTATTGAACTAAATCCAGACATGACTTTTGATTTATTATTGGCACCACACCATTGCTCCTGGCATGCAGTTAATTCTGAAGATACTCATACAGGAAAAGCAGACACTGTTATTGAAGAATTTCTTGAAAAATCTAAAGAAAATGCATATGTGGTTTCTTCGAGCAAGGTCATTAAACGTGATGGTGACAATCCACCGAGTTACAGAGCTAAAAACGTCTATATTAAGCACCTGAAAAAGCAAGATAGATTTAAATGTACAGCAGAATATCCAAATGCTGATGATCCGAAACCATTAACATTTAAAATTACTGGTCAGGGATTTTCAATAAAATCTATTGCAACAGCAACAAGTCAATACAATTCCTTTACACAAAAATCTTATGGTGGAGAATAGTATGCCGGGTACAATTTTTGAACGTTATGAATTTCATAAATTGGAAACTTGTTGTGAAAAATATATGCCGTTGATATCGGCCATAGATGAAAATTATAGTATGGAGAGATTGGGACTTTATGAGAGTTCGCTTTCTGATGGACTGTTTATTCATTGCAGATTGGAACTTTCACTCCCGACTAACGGCGTATATAAAGAATTGGATGTTCGTTCTGATGAAGAAATATTAATTTTTGTCAAATCGAACTATCCATTCTTTGCACCAGCGGTTTTATTTGTAAGGAATGACTTTCCTACCAGCCGAATTCCGCATCTAAATCTTGGTATTGCAAATAGCAATATTCATCTATTGAATCCTTGTTTATATAGAGGGGATGTTAACGAATGGTTTTTTCAGAATGGTCCTAGGGCGTTTTGTGATCGTGTGAATGATTGGTTTTCTGATTTGATTAATGGAGAACTTATGAATGGTGATGGATTTGAAACTGTTCGATATGAGAATATAGCAGGATTTGCAGAAATGGATTTTGATTATTTATGCAAGATAATCTCAATGTATGGAACTACTCATGGTGCCCAAGTATTACAAATGAAACAAAAAGCAAACAGATATTTTCAGATTTTGAATCAAGAATATTCAAAAGAGTTATGTGATGATATCCTGCCATGTATATTTGTATTTGATAGAGAAAATGTAGTTCATGATTTCATCAGTCAAGCTCTTTGTACTGAGAAAGATTTGAAAATTTTTCCGTGTGAATGTAGAATTCAACATGGAATTCGAAAAATCTCAAGAAGATACCATGAGTCCCACAAAATTGATTCACTAAAAAATATCTTAGTTGTTCTTGCAGTGAAACGTCCAATGCAAGTTCTTGGTGGTTTTTCTGAATATGAATTTATAGCGGTTCTATTGTTGTATGATTTTAAATCTTCTCCAAATTTAGAAAACTGTTCTATTAAGAAAGTTGTGCCAATACAAGCTTTAAACAATACAATGGCAGAAAGATTATCAGGTACAGAAAATATCTCGAAGAAACCCGTTATTATGCTTGGCTGTGGTGCGTTGGGATCTAAAGTATCAATGAATTTGGCTCGCATGGGATATACAGAGCAACATTTTTATGATGAGGATGTTATTTTGCCACACAATTTAGTAAGACATTACGAAAGTGGAAATTATGCGGTTGGTCATCCAAAGGCTGAGGTAATGAAAATAGAGATGGATTGTATGTTCAATGATAATAATAGTACGAGCCATACTGAAAATATTTTTAATACCGATATATTACCAGAGGGTATCGTTATTGATTGTACCGCTTCGAGAAGAATTCTGTTTTGGGCTACATTAACTGATAAGATAAAATCATCCATGATCAGAAGCGAAATATATTTAGGTGGGAAAATGGGGCTTACTGTAATTGAAGGCAAGAGCAGAAATCCGGATATATACGATATGCAAGTATCGTTATACAGAAAAGCGTTAGATGAACCCCATATTTCACAATGGCTTAATTATAAGCAGCCTGAAGATATGAGATATCATATTGGATTTGGGTGTAGCTCAGATACTACGATTTTGGATGATGGAACAATAAGTAATCATGCAAGTGTAGTTCCACATTTAATTAATAAATACCAGGATACAGAAAATGGAATTGTATGTGTAAATTATTTTGATAGAGATAATTTAACAAATAATGGTGTTGGTATCTATGAAATGGAACCGATGGTATTTTTACAAGAAGTAGATGGATGGGCTATTCACATTCGTTCTTCTCTATATCGAACAATTCAAGAGTATTCCAATGAAAAACTGGAGAATGCAGGTATTTGGATTGGAAGCATTGAAAAAACGATTAAGCGGATTACGATTGTGGATACATTTATTCCTGAAGACAATGACCGAAAAGATAATACTGTTGAGATGGGAAAATCGGGTGTAAAAGGATATCTAAAATCATTGCGTGCAAAAACAAATGGTCTGTTGAGATATATCGGAGAATGGCATACGCATATTGCAGGTGATGCGTCACCAAGTCAGAGAGATTTGAAAACATTTAGTGAAACACAGCCATCTGAAGATGTGTTTTTAATGACAATCTTATCGCCTTCAAATACTCGAAATTATATTATTAAAAGGGAGAAGAATGAATATAAAAGACTATAGAGAAAAAGAATTAAAAACACTTGTTATAGCAAATATTTTAGTAATTTTATGTTTAAATGGACTGATTACCTTCGATGGTATTTTGGAAGAAAATAATTATATGAAATTACTCGTTACAATTATTAACTCTGGTTTATTTGCCAGCATTATTTATACTCTGGTTACTGTTTGTGACTGTATGATTTCAAGTGAGTTAAAAAGATACATTGTGTTTTGGTGGTGTCCAATGCCTGGAGAGACTGTTTTTAGTGACATAAAAACAGATGCTAAAGATGGACGTTTTACCTCAGCAGAAGCCATTGAATCATACGAAGAGATATATAATAATTTGCCATCTGAAAAAAAGGCTTGTCGTCAATATGAAAACAGCAAGTGGCATGATTTACTACGTCAGCATGAATCAGAAACAAAAGTTTTAATTGCGCATAGAGATTACTTGATGTGTAGAGATATGGCGACTATAACAGTTTTGGTGACATTTGTGTATACACTACTGTCTTTTGTGATGAAGCTAATCACTTTCGACAAAAAAGTAGTAATATATTTGGCGGTAGTATATTTGGTATGTATGATTGCAACAAGAGTAAAATCAAAACGTTTTGTAAAAACAGTTATCGCATGTGATCTGCATCCTCAAAAATAAAGAATTTTTAAAGGCAGGCGAAGTTCATAATTGAGCTTCGCCCTTTCTTTTGTAAAACTACAAAGAATTCTCTTTGAACGCATGAATTTTTGTTTGAGAAATACGTTCTCGATTCTTCTGATCTGCGGTCACTTTGGCTTTAGATAGTTTTGAAAGAACAGATGTCCTTGCTTTTGTTCTAATCTGTTCTGTTCCGGCTTTCTTTACGTCTGGTTGCAGGAGCTTGCCCTGGATTTTTTGGACAGCGCTTTGCATAGCATTTTTGATCTTGGCAATCACTCCATCTAATCGTTTGACTGCATACTCACGCTCTTTCTTAGACACTTTTCGTTCTGGAGAAAGTATCCAATTTTTTGATTCTTCCACCAATCGGATATCTTCCAGATGGGTTTCTTTTTTCACGGTAGCAGTAACAACTTCAACAGCTTTGTCGTAAGCAATATCGGAAACTTCATCAATCAAAGTTTCTACGTCCTCAATTTTCATAGTCAATTCTTCGAATTTTTCTTCCTGCAGTTTCAGTTGTTCTTTCTGCTTTGCAAGAATATAATCTTGCTTTTCCAGATATTTTCGCCCGCCGTATTCTGGTTCTTCTTCTAATTGTAGTCCATAATTTTTTGCAATATCAAAGAGCAATACACGACAAGCAGAATCAAATACCATTTTACGATTATTGTTTCTTCCTGCAGGTTTTTCAGGATTGGGTAAATCAAATCCAAGCTTTTCTAAAGCTTTTTCCTGTTGTGGAAATAATTCTCCATATTGATTTTTGCAATCGAATACATGGCGTTCATGGATGTGAGGTGTACTCTCATCCAAATGAAGTGCCCAGTCTAATATATGAACATGTGTACCGAATCGCTCAGTAATTTCAACCATAAAATCTGAAACTACCTGTAATAAAATATCTGGTGATACGTGATTGTCTAAAGTACCGATTTGATAGATGGTTTCTTCCGGGCAGGTTTTTTTGTGCTTTAAGATATCTGATGTGGTGCGATTACGTTCTGGGTGACGATTTTTGATATTCCTAATATTTTGACCTTCGATAAAATCTCTATAATGAATAGAGTAATAAAGTTCTTCCACTTCTTCGAATGTATTTGCCAGTTCACATTCTTTTTCTTTGTCATAAAAAGTACGATATCCGTTGAAGCAGTCCCAGTAAATATTTCCTTTTGCTCGTTCTTTATCGATGTGTTCACTATTGTTAATATTAAAACTGCGGTCGTTGTGCTTGGGATTGTAAGCACCGTTTTTTCCGGCACGACCATTGTGCCTTGTTAATTTCATTTTGATGTTCCTCCATTCTTTGAAAAATTTCCCTGAAAGGGATTTAGACAGCGAAGCTGATTCCTTGTTGCTTTTTGCGTCAAATAATACCCAGTACTAAGTGGCGAAACGCCACTGAACTGGGCAAGGCGGCGCCCTTGACCTGCACAGGGGTATTGCATTCCCTGTACCCATGCACAAAGGCATTGCATTCCTCTGTACACCTGCACGAAAGAACAGATTTCATCATAAAAATGACTCCATTCAGTTCTATCGGTTTATGCCAAATCATTCGCAGGATAATTTGGCATAAGAAAAGCCGATGCATTGGCTCTTCGCTCAAAATACATCGGCTGCTTCGTCTGACCTAAGTGGTCATATTCAGTTATAAATTTATGCTGATTATTTTTGTATCATTTTATGCCATCGATCATTGCCTTCAAGAAATCCGTAGGTTTCTTTATCCTGGAAGCAATTCAATAACTCTTGTTTTAATTGTTCCGAAAATGTATTGTTTGATTTTTTGAACACCATGTGTTCATATAGTGGGGAGTTCAAAAAACTGGTGATATCATTAAGGGAGGCAAGCATTGTTTCCATTGTGTCTAATACAGTATCGACATCTTGTTCGGTAGTTGCCAGATCCAGTTTACTGGATACTTCATGATATTTGCCCATTTCAAATAATTTTGCCAGTTCTTGTTGCTTGTCTGTAAATAAATGGGCTTTCTCATAATTTTGTTCTTCTAAACTGAGAGCATATAAACTGTTCAAAGTCATACTGAGAATTTGGTATTCAGAAAATAATATCTCTTCGTAGAGTTTATATGCTTCATCTCTTCGATTTGTTTTGCTATAAATAATTCCCTGTTTTAATTTACGCAGTGGATTTTGCATAGAATAATACTGTAAGTATTGTTCAGCAGTCTCGTATTGTCCATTTCTTGAATAATACCCAAAGAGAGAATCTGCGGCACTGGTGCGAAGAGTTTCTTCGTCACTTTCTAATGCTCGCTTGTAACATTTTAAGATATAGTCGTCATAGTCCATGGCATTTGGAATGTCTTTTATCAAACGCTGTGCATCAAGAATCGTTGCCAGTTGCCAAATCAACATCAAACAATTTGGATAAGATTCGATGATGGATTTCGCCCAACGGAAAACTTTATCATAAGTTTCAGTTTTCAGTTTTTGGTCTGCTTCCATGACAAGCGAAGCAATTTCTTCTTTTGTCAGTTCTTCCTGGAAAGAAAGTAGTGTATCAAGAGATATCCCAAGTAGTCGTGCGATTGGTGCAAGTAGCGTAATGTCTGGATACGAATTTTCATTCTCCCATTTATTCACAGCAGGCGTTGTTACACCTAAACGATTCGCCATTTCCTCTTGCGTCATACCTGTTTCTTTTCTATATTTTCGAATTGTTTTTCCTATCTGCATTGTTCAAGCCTCCTTAAAGTTTTAACACCGGCCGTTGTTTATAGTTCAATCATAACAAAGTCAAAAGAAAACAACAATTGAGCAGATGTTAATTAACAAGAAATAAATTTAACCAATATTCAATGCAGCAAGCGCAGTATGACAAAATAGCAAAAATGATACCATGCTACATCAATCGATTTTCCATGAGTCTCCATATCCAAGAATATCCATCTGCATTTTGTCATTTCTATCATTTCTGTCATTTTACGATAAAGATAAATCCATCTGTTCAAATGGATTCTCTATCGTATCGTCCATCGTTTCAAAATCTGATTCTTTCACAGAAGTATCTTTAAAATAATAAGCTCCATCAGAATAACGTTTAATCATATACCCTTTGTCAGCCATATATTCCCAGAATCGTGACTTGCCATGCGGTGTTCGTCCGTTATCCTCACAGTATTCTTCATACATCTTGTACACTTCACTACGTTTTATTTTCTCACCGACTTTATGACAGAGCATATCATCGGTAAATGCTTTTACGCTGTCAGCGGAACGATAAAGATGTGCAATACATTCTTTACTGTGATTACTTTCAATAAAATGATTATCGGTGTATAACTGTTTCAATGCCAGCATTGCCATGTGGATGGCATAGGCAGATTCATTGCACATTTTTTCTTTTAGCTTAGAATCTTTTTCTTCTTCTGGAATCGTACGGTTAATATCTAGAACCAATAAACGGCGGTAGTAAGCGTTTGTTTTATCATCCAGATTCAAGGGCATTTCATTGGCTGAAAACAACAATTTTGCATAACTGTTAAATTGTGTTGGGTCTTGTCCTTTCTTTTCATAAAGTAGCGTATCTTCCCCAACTGCTTTCTTGATGATATCAACACTTTCCATAGCGGTGCTTGGAATATCCGCACAAGCATTTAATAACTTTCCAAACAATCCCGTAGGATAAAATCGCTGGTTCAAATTCTGTAGCGACATACTGGCATAATTACCAGAACCAACGATGTGTTGTATAAAAGAAATTGCAATGGATTTACCAGTTCCGCCTTTCCCTTTTATCATTAGGAATTTTTGAAAACGAGTATCGGTAGTCATACAATATCCAAGATACTGCCAGAAAGTCTGCTGATCGGTTTCATCTGAAATAGAAAAATCCAGATACTTGCGGATATGTGTTCCACCAGTAAGAACAGTTTCCGCTTGATCTGAATAAAAAGAAAAAGGTATTTGATTAATCATCAGATATTTCGTGTCATGTTCAATTAATTTCCACTCCATCACATCAAAATATCCATTCTGGAAATTGACCCAATGCGATGGCTGATTGTTAAGGTCTGTAAATCGTTTCTGTACCTGTGGCTGAGATACCAAAAGATTATAAATGCCCTGAATAGTAGTTGCTTTAATGCAATCACGATAGAGCAGCTTCTGAATATGGGATTTTAAGCGAATTCCATTAGCGTCTTCGTGATAGCAGCCACTTCCATAGATATAAGGTGTATTTTCTAGCATAAAAAAAGGAACCGTCTGTATCAGATAATCTACAATCTCCATATCAAATACACCGATTCGCTTTCCTTGTTCGTTAAATCTATGAAATGATACCAGGGTCAAAAGCCCCTGCTGAATCTTGAAAATTTAATATTT
>JAUUSJ010000142.1 GCA_030841965.1 Blautia sp. | reverse complement strand
TGCCAATACACAGCCAAGAGAGCAAGCAGATATCTCCTCCGAAAACGATAGAGAGTGGAGCGGTTTTTCGATATACTTAGCTTTGCCGCTGGAGCACTGTTTGAGCAGCGTAGCTGCGAGTTTGCGGGAGGCGGCAAAAATCAGCGTATGTCGAAAAACCGTGGGAACGAACGTGTTTTCGGAGGAGATATCTGCTTGCTCTCTTAGCGTCTCCTTCCACTATCCCCTCCTCCAAACTTCCAAAACCTATAAAAATTATCTTCCTTTCTTATTCAAGCACCTCTTCACTTCTTCTATCGCCGATGCAAAACATAAAATTTTCTGATTAAATCTCTTATTTTGATAACAAAGCCACATCATCTTTTTATATAAAAACCTTGGACATCCCATAATACGACAAACTTTCTATCTTTTGATTTATATATATGCAAAACTACCTCCTCTATGACTGAACTTTTCTACTTTTCTCCTCAATCCTCCCATCAACAATCCTCAAAAACCGTCCTTACTCTTCCCTTCTCTCTGCTTAACACCATCCTACAAATCGGCTTTCCCTCTTTTACAAATTTTGTCTCATACTCCGTCATAATATTCCCCTCAAGATAAGGACTATGATGTAAATCATACGTACAGTTCACCTTATCCCAGTTTGCAATCTCCGCCTGTTCCAGGGAGAAATCAAATAGCTCCCGATTATCTGTCTTAAAAATAAGAATTCCATCTGCCTTCAAAATCATATCATACCGCGCCAAAAACTCCTTGGATGTTAATCTCCTCTTCGCATGTCTGTCTTTTGGCCAAGGGTCTGAAAAGTTCAAATAAATTTTATCAATTTCTCCCTCTGCAAATACATTCTCAATATATTCCGCATCCATACGAATAAAATATAAATTTGGAAGAGGTTCTTCCTCCATCTTCTCCAATGCGCGAACTAAAACACTGGAATATTTCTCGATTCCGATATAATTAATATCGGGATTTTGACGAGCCAACTCCATGATAAACTGTCCTTTTCCCATTCCAATCTCAATCTGAATCGGATTTTTATTTCCAAAAACTTCATTCCATTTTCCCTTTTTCTGCTCTATATCTTTCACTACAAAATCATTTGCCTGAATTCTCTCTCTAGATCCTTTTACATTACGTAATCTCATATTTTTTCTCCTTTTTTCTTTCATTTCTTCATTCTATGATGTCGGAGTCAAGAGGTCTTTTGCAAGCAAGCTCGCATCGGGTTTTCGACCTTTTGACCCTTATCATTTTATTACTGCCAGCTATAATATCTAATACTAACGATAACCTAATACTAGCGCTATAATACCCACAGAACTGCTGCCCTGTGGGTATCGCCTTAAATATAAATAAACACAAGATAGACTAAGGTAAAACATAGTCCTATACATGCCATTAAAAGTCCAAATGAGACACTCCTCATAACCAAACTATTATTCTCCATCCATTTTTCTCTCTTCTCTGCAATAATAGGAATATAGTCTTTTTCAATCGGATGTTTCCGAAAAATAAGTTTATTTAATATTTTCACGACCTCATTAAAGAGAGAGCCGATGAAATATGTTGTCTGTGTTCCAATAATCGGAGGCAGTTTCTTTTTGTTGTCGCAATAAATTGTCTTTCTCATAAATACAACGATGCTATCCACAAGCTGGTCTAAGATACGACAGAGGAACGCCAATACAGCCGGCAAAATAATATAAAAAACTGGTCTGTATAAAATTCCATCGAGAGAAATCCAATCTGGCCATATTTTCTGATAGTAAGTTCCGCCGTTTTTTCTCTTTCGCATAAAGAAAACTCGAATAAATCCAAAATAAACGAGTAAGCCAATGATAATAGAAATCACCGCTCCTCCCAGATTGCTGAGTGAAAAATATGCGATGGATTTTGCCTGAAAGCCAATTCCACTGATAAAACTATCTCCAATCTGGGCTATTCTATTCATGAACACCGTTGGCAGTACACCAAGAATCGGCAAGAGACAGGAGCATACGAGAAGTATCCCGCTCGTCACTTTGGACATACTACAGCTTTTTTCTCTTTTCTTGCTCACGCTATCTTCAAAAAAGATTGCAATATATAATTTTAACATATAGGCGAGCGTTAACCCTCCGCTGATTAGGAAAATCCACTCTATGATTTTAAAGAGACCGACCGAATCAGGCGAGGCTATACTTATCACAGAGAGATATTCTACAATACTCTCATGAATTAATGTCTTACTAATATATCCATTCCAGAGAGGAACGCCACTAATTCCAAACATCGCCATTAGGAAAGAAAATTTTAGAATTGGATTTTTCTTTCCGATTCCTCTTATATTATTCAACTCGAGATTTGTCGTGCTCATACAAATCACACCTGCGATGATAAATAAAATTAGTTTTAAGAGAGTATGGTTTACCATATGGAGCATGGTTCCCCAGACGGCTAAACCACCCTCGTCCTTTAGAAGACTCATCATTCCGATTCCGACAATGATAAAGCCAATCTGGGACATAGAAGAACATGCCAATATTATCTTTAAGTTCATCGAGAAGACGGCCATAATCGCACCTACCACCATCGTGAGAACTCCCGCACTTAATGTAATCATGCCCCATCCTGTATCCCAGGATAAAATATAACTATTTATAATGATTAACCCAAAGATACCTGTCTTCGTCAAAATAGAGGATAATAAAATCGTTGCGGGTGTCGGCGATTCCAAGTAGGACGATGGCATCCAAATATGGAATAAAAATACACCACATTTTGTCCCAAATCCGCAGAGCAATAATGCCGCACTAATATAGAGCATTGTCTTATCCGTTATAAAAGAGCAGGTTTCTAATAATTCATAAAAACCAAGTGTTCCAGTTAAATGATAGAGTAAAAAGATTCCCATCAACATAATCATACCGCTCGCAATCGCAAATGCCATATAGAGATTCGAGGCGTGAATAGCGTCTTCTTTCTGGTCATGGACAACCCAAAAATAAACTGCCACAGACATCATCTCAAAAAAGATAAATGTCGTGAATAAATCTGCCGAGTAAAATACTCCCATCGTCGCTCCCAAAATAAAAAGCATCGTCTTGTAAAATAAATCTCTCTTTTTATCTCTCTCAAAATATTCTCGTGAAAAGATTATCACAGCAAGCCATACTCCAGCCGTCAAAACTCCATATAATACTTGAAAGCCAGAGGTTTGAAAAGAAAAACCCTGCCCACATATATTTTGAAGTTTCCAGTGCTCCGCTCCTGGAGAATAATATCTCATAAAAAATAAATAGATAGATAGAATAAATTCTATTGCGATAATAATCAGAGAAATCATCCACGAAGCTTGTTTTGTTTTGCGAATGGAAGATTCTACCCACACAATGGCTGCACCTACCATAGGAAGCAAAATCATCAATATAATTATAGACATAAACTCACCTCCCTCTCTATAATCCCACTATATTGGAGATAAATCCAATTAATGGCTGCGCATGAATCCCAAGTCCAAACATGATGACAATAAGCAGAATAAACGGTAGCTTCATACAGATACCTGGGTCACAGTTTTCGCTCGGTTCTCCCTCTCTTGATGGCACAAAAATAGCTCGAACTGCGAAACTTAGCATATAAATTGCAGTCAAAAATGCCGAGAAAGCGAGTACTCCAACTCCAATCATCGGCAGAATCTCTGTCGTCTCAAACGCCGCCTTAGCCAGATACCATTTACTGATAAAGACAGGCAGCAGTGGAACGCCGACGAGAGAAAACGCCGAGACAGTAAACGCCAAAAATGTCACGGGCATCCTTTTTGCCAATCCATTTATCTCGAAAATATAATCCTTCTTTGCCTTATGCATAATAGCACCTGCCGCAAAAAATGCCTGAATCTTCGTGACTGCGTGAAATACCATATGAAGCAGGGCAGCGCAAAGTCCAAGCGGTGTCATCATCGTGACACCAAATAATATATAAGACAGGTTACTGATGGTCGAGTAAGCCAATCTTCTCTTTATATGTCTTTCTTTTACCGCCATCGAGGAGCCATATAAAATCGTTATCAGGGTAATCGCCATAACTGTATACTGCGCCCAACTTCCTCGAAGGAAATCAACTCCGTAGCAATAATAAGTAAGACGAATAATTGCAAATGCCCCCGCCTTTACAACAGCAACTGCATGTAATAGGGCAGTGACTGGTGTCGGAGCGACGGATGCGGTTGGAAGCCATCCAGAAAATGGGAAAATAGCCGCTTTTACGCCAAAGCCACAAAAGGCAAGTACATAAATTAAATATAGAGTATTTTTATTGCCATTAAAGGATGCCAATAATCCTCCAAGCTGAAAATCTGTCGTTCCCGCATAGGTCATAATGAAAATTAATCCGATAAATGCGAACGCAGCGCCTCCCAGAGAATAATATAAATATTTTCTACCTGCACGGATGGCGTCTCTCGTTAATGTAATCACGACAAGCGGAACGGTGACAAGTGTTAAAAGCTCATAAAAGAAGTATAAAGTCAGGAGATTGCCCGCAAACGCAATTCCCGCCGTTATCCCATATGTCATTGTATAGAACATGAAAAATACATTCACATATTTTTCATTCTCCATATACTCAAATGCATATAGCGTCGCCAAAGGCCATAGGGTGGAGATAATTCCCGCAAAAACGCAGGAAAGCCCATCTATCTTTAGGACAACCGCCAAATTTCCTGTGAACTTAAATAGGGTGATTGCCTCCTCTGGTCGACTCACTAAGAGCATATAAATAATGACTGTATTGATAGACACAAGTATAAAAGTATAAATCTGTCTCGCCATTTTGTTTTGTTTAAAAGGCTCCATCAATAAAACAAGCGAGCCTAGAATGGGCAGTAGTACAGACAATAATATAAAATACGAATTCATCCTTCTACCTCCCTCTCTATATTACCGCAGCCGCAATAGACTGGATAAATAAAATCAACTGATTTGGAAAAATTCCAATTAAAATCGTTGCCAATGTAAATATTGCAATCGGAATCAACATCGTATAGGGTGCCTCTCTCTTCTCGTTGACAATATATTGCTCTCCCGGATAAAAGCCTCTTAACGCAACAGGCAGCAAATATCCCGCTGTCAAAACTGCGCTCACAAGCAAGATAGCAGGTCCGACAATCGAAAATCCCTCTATTTTGCTGTCCAACGCTCCAATCGCCAGATACCATTTGCTCGTAAATCCAGTTGTCGGCGGAATGCCCGTAAGCCCGAGCGATATGATAAAATAACATCCGATTGTAAGCGGCATTTTCTTTCCAATCGCCAAAAGCTTATCCACCTTCTCAATTCCATACTGAAAGATAATGGCGCCGGCCACAAGAAAAAGTGCATTTTTAATAAAGGAATGAAAAATAATATGAAGCAACGCCCCAATCAATCCATTTTCCGTCATGACAGAAATACCAAATAATATATAGGAAACTTGACTAACTGTCGAGTATGCAAGTCTCTTCTTAAATACATTCTCCTTATACGCCATCATAGAGCCCATCAATACAGTGATAAGAGCAAGCGTCATAAATACGGTCTGCACCCATGTTCCCCGCAAGAAATTGCTGCCGAATACAAAAAACACAGTCCTTATAATGGCAAAGACACCTGATTTGGTAATAATGCCAGATAAAACGGCGCTGGCTGGAGCCGGTGCCTCTGGATGTGCCGTCGGCAACCATGCGTGAAGCGGAAACATACCTGCCTTCGCCCCAAATCCGATAAGCATCAGCATCGCAGCAATCATCAAAATCCCTGCACTCGGCTGATTTTGCAAAATTCCCCCCGCCTGAAAGGTTAAATCCTTCTCGTAGGAAAATAAAATAAATATTCCAACTAACGCTAAAAATGCTCCCGCAAAGGAGTAAAATAAATATTTTAAACCTGCCATAATCGCCTTCCTATCTTGATTATGCAAGACAAGAGGGAAGGATGAGACAGTGATAAGCTCATAAAAGATATACATTGTCACTAAATTTCCTGCAAAGTATAATCCAAAGAGAACTCCAAATACGATAATATAAAAACTAATAAATCTCTTTTTATGTTCCATATGCTCGATATATTTTGTCGTATAAATTCCGACTAAAATCCACACAATCGTGACCAGACCCGCAAATAATTTTGACACAGAGTCAATATGAAAATATATCGCAATATCGTCCACAAGAGAAAATGCCTGCAAACTTACTTCTTCTTTCCCCAATAAAAATAAAACAACTGCTCCATTTACAGCCAAAACAGCAAGCATATAAGCTGAAATTTTCTTTAAATCCCTCATAGGAAGCAGCAAGAGCAAAATTCCCGCAAGCACTGGAAATAATATTGGGAAAATTATACTGATTGTACCATTCATATCGCCCCTCCTTACGCAAACATCTCAAGACCAGTTTGAATCAAGTCCACAACATAGTCTGAGCACATACCAAGAGCAAAGTTCAATACGATAAAGCAGACTATAACCAGCTTATATCGATATCGTCCTCCCGTCAAAACCTCTCGATTCTCTTCTGATACAGTGTATGTGCGAAGTACAAACCGCAAAAAATAAATTGCATTTAAGATTGTACTAATCGCCAACGCTATCAGAGTCGGCAACATCTTATCTGACACAGACAGCGATGCCTTAGAAAATAAAAGCTTCGATACAAAGCCCGCAAGCGTAGGAATGCCCACCATCGACAAAGATGCGATTGCGAATGCGATACCTGAGACTTTATCTCGATATCCTGCCCCCTTAAAATCTAAATATTCCTGACTCTTTCCTGACGCATCGGCGAGACCTGTCGCAGAAATAAAAAGCATAGATTTTGTGGCAGAATGCGTGAGAATATGAAAAATAGCCGCAATCATTCCAGCCTCTGTTCCAAGTCCCATTCCCATATAAATATAGCCAATCTGTGCGACAGAGGAGTAAGCAATCATTCTTCTCACATCCGTCTGTTTTATCGCATTTAGAGAGCCCATAATCATTCCGATAATTCCAAATACAAATAAGACATTGAGCACCTTACTCGATGTAATATACTCAATTCCGATAACTCGGTAAAAAATCTTAATCAAGAGGAAGATATATCCTTTTGATACTAAACTTGAGAGTATCGCACTTGAAGTTGCTGTGGAATATCCGTATGCAGATGGAAGCCATGAGTGAAACGGATAGAGGGCAGATTTTATCGCAAGACCGACAGAAATCAAGCCTATAATAACAAGTAATGGAACAGTATACTCTCCCTGCTCAAAAATACTCTGAACAGATTCTTTGATATTTGACATAAGCAGATGTCCCGTCAAATCATATAGCATAGAAATTCCAATTAAAAATAATCCAGAGCCAAGAAGACTCATAATCATATATCTTGTCGCTGCCAATGTCGTTCTTCCGACATTGCGAATCATAATCAATCCACAGGCAGAGATTGTATTAATCTCGATAAATACATATGCCGTAAATAAGTCATTCGTATAAATTAATGCCAAAAGAGAGCTTAAAAGTAAGTCTATCATAATAAAGTAGAGGTTCATCTTGCTCTCCTCCACATCCTCGATAATATGGTCTAAGCCTCCTGCAATACATAAAAACATAATCAGGGAGAAAAACGACGCCATCAAAGCCTCTAGAACTCCAGCTCGAATTTCATTCCCCCATGGGGCACTAAAATGTCCCATCCAAAACACGAAACTTTCATTTACCCTTATCAGATACATGAGTAAGATGATTGAGGTAATAAAGACAAAGGTAATGACAGTTAAGGTAAGTCTTCTCGCTTTTTTTCCGTCCAATATAGAGGAGATAATCCCCGAAAACATCGATAGAATGATGCAGGCAAAGGGGATATTTTGTATCAAATTAATCTCATGCATCACTCAATTCCCCTTCCTTTTTTCGCATACATTGAAATCTCATCGATATCCAGGGAATGATATCTTCTATAAAGTCGAATTGTCAACGATAACATCAAAGCCGTGACGCTGACAGAAACTACAATTCCAGTCAAGACAAGACCGCTCGGTACTGGGTTAATATAGGCATCCACACTCTGCACTCCGTCCACTACAATCGGCGCCTTTCTGCCCTCGATATAACCCTTCGCCGCCAAAAATAAATAAACTGCCGTATCCATAATATTCAATCCGATAATCTTTTTAATCATATTTCGGTGAAGAAGCAGCGTTGTAAATCCGATTCCAAATAAAATGACTGCTGCTATCTCATTATAGTGATTTAATAAATAATCTACCATTTTAAAATCCTCCTTTTCGGAAGAGAACATAAAAGGTGTACATCGTACAAGCTACTACCATTCCGACACAGATATTTAGCGGCAAAATCAACCCGCTACTTATAATCGCTCCCGCTTTTCCGAGAGGAATATGACTCTCGATATGGTTCGCCCCTGTGAAAAAGGAGTAACTCTTCGCCAGACAATAAAATGTCAGCGCACAAAATGTAACTGTCTTAAACGTTTTCTGTGTAAAAAATCTCTCTGTCTTTTTGAATCCAAATGCATTGAGATAGAGAATCAATCCAGCTCCGATGACTGCTCCTCCGGAGAATCCTCCTCCAGGGGATAAATGTCCATTTAATATAATATAAATTCCAAAAATCATCAAAAATGGGACAAGGAAAAATGCGACTTTTTGTAAAATCAAGTCGTTTTTTGGCTCATATAGACGGTCATTCATCTCGGCCTCAATCCTCGCCTTTTCCGCCTTGCTATTATTCTTCGTATCATCCACATCAATCCGCAGTAAAATCAAAACGCAGCAGGCGGCGATAAAGAGAACATTGGACTCTCCAAATGTATCAAAAGCACGGTAATCCAAAATCATTCCCGTCACGATATTCACTGCTCCCGTCTCTTGAAGTCCACTCTCGATATACCGCTCCACAACCTCATTGCTCGCTGGATTATGCGCATCTCCGATAGACGGAAGATAAAATACTGTCATAAGCAACATTGCAATTAAGATAACGCAGATAAAAAGTGAGAGCACTCGATATAAACGATTATACCAACGAAATTCTTTTCTTCCTCTCAGCAGAGTATGGTCTATCATCGGGTCTCTCTTTAAGAGTTCACGCTTTGGAACAGACTGAAATGTATCTTCTTTCTCCTCCTTCATCTCTACATTGCCAAGGTAGGGGTCGAGCTCTCCGTTCATCCACTGATGAAAGCGATATCTTTTTGTATTTTTATAATTTTTATTTATCCTGCTCATCGTTTTCCTCCTCCACAATCGCTCTAATCTTCTTTAGGGTGACAAAAAACAATACACTTGTAACACCCGCTCCGACGGCCGCCTCCGTGATTGCCAAGTCAGGGGATTCCAGTAAAATCCATATAATAGACATAATTAAACTATATGCCATGAAAATAATAATAGAGGTCAATAAATTTTTCGTAAAACTTACTGAGATTGCACATACAATCAAGAAAATAAGCAGAATCCACTGTAATACTGTCATTTTTTCTTCACCTCACAATCCTTCTCTAGATTTTCATTCGTCGTCACTTCAAGACGGCTAATCAGATGGCTTGATACAGGACTTGCAAGCCATAAAAAGAAAATGATAAATCCAAGCTTTAAGGTTGCAAAGGAAAATCCCGATATGACCATTAATCCGACAAATACAATTAAAATGCCAAGTGTATCGCCCATCGCTGCGGCATGCATACGATTTAGCACATAGTCAAAATGATATACCCCATAAATTCCAATTCCCAAAATAAGAATCCCCGCCATTATACATAAAGCTGCAATAATAAATTTACTCCATCCTAGAATCTGTATCATCCTTCTCCTCCTCCAACTGCTTTTGCTTTTTTTCGTTATATACACCCATATATACTTTTGTCAATACGATAACTGCGAGAAAGCTAATCATGGCGTAAATAAGACATACATCCAATAGATAGCTTTCCTCCATATAGATAGATAAGATTGCGATGATAATAATCGTCATTGTTCCTATCATATTGATTGCAACAATACGGTCTGCAATCTTTGGACCGATTACAGCTCTTATAAAGCATAGGAAAATAAAAATACATAGTATGAATATAGTACCAATAAACAGAAACTGATACGCATTTTCCAGCATTTTTCTCTCCTCCTTCCCTTTACTCTGCCTCTAATTTTTCTAATAACCTTACGAAGATGGAATGGTCTAGGTCCTCGGCTAAGTCTTTGTCGAGACAATGCACCGTGTATTCGTCACCTTCCAGCGTGACAGTGATTGTTCCTGGGGTCAACGTGATAGCATTGGCCAATAATGCTTTTGCCAGGTTTGTCTTTAGATGGACATGAACGGTTACAAGCTGCGGCTCAACTTCCATTTTCTCAGATAAAATCAAGTGGATAACATGGATATTTGCCTTAATAATCTCGTTTAATAAACTTAGAATATAGTATATTCCTAACGGGATTTTTTTTATCATTCTGATTTCTTTTTGTATGCTATAATCCATGTATTTACATATAAATGCAAAAATAACGGCAGAAATAATAAGACCTATGATAATGATTTCTACAGTGATTTTTGCATTTAAGATAATCCACAAAATAAAAAACGCAAGAAACATGATTCTTCTCCTTTCTCTCATATTGGCATAATCTTCGCCTATTAAGTTGAATTATATCATTTTTATATAATAAAGAAAAGTTTTTTTTACTGCTGGGGTGGGTAAAATTGTGGTTAGGTGGAGGGTGGGAATAGACGCAGATATGTTTGGGGAATAGACGCGAAGAGAGGTGGGAGATATGTCCTCCAAAAACACGTTCGTTCCCACGGTTTTTCGACATACGCTGA
>JAUUSJ010000337.1 GCA_030841965.1 Blautia sp. | reverse complement strand
GACATTGAGCGGCAAAGCTAAGTATATCGAAAAATCGCTCCACTCTCTATCGTTTCTGGGGCATATATCTGCTTGCTCTCTTGGCTGGGTGTTGGCGAAACGGATAGATAGAGGATGGTTTTCATGGACTGTTTAAGAATAATGGATGGCTTTGGTCATGATTTTTTTGTGCTTCAGAGCTTGTATTGGTACTATTCAAGAATAACTGGTGACTTCTATATGGCAGGAAGATGTCGGTTAGTCTAAGTTTGTTTCTCCCCATTTTGATATTTCAACGAAGACAGGAAGTAAGCCTTTTCCTTTTTCAGTTAGAGAGTATTCTACATGAGGGGGGATTTCGTTAAATTGTTCGCGGTGGATGATTTCTAGTTTTTCTAAGTCTCTAAGCGTGGAGGTGAGCATGGAGTTGGTAATCGATGGCATTGCTTTTTTTAGTTCTCCAAATCGCAATGAGTTATGTTTGCATAGTTCAAAAATGATATGTGTTTTCCATTTTCCATTTAGGATGTTTAAGGTGCGGTGAACAGGACATTGTTCGTCGATAACATCTGTTGATAAAACTTTTTTTAAATATTGTTCTGCAGTTAAATCTGATTTCATAAAATTTCCTCCAATTTTTCTATTTTTTTGACATACATCATTTTACAAATTTGATTTACAAGTTTTTTTAATAAAAGATGTCGTATATGAATAAAGCTATAAGGTGGTTCTGATATATAAGTATCAATTTTGCTATTAGTATGATTGATACTACTTAGTTGTTCCAATCTGCGTACTTGTATGCCTTTTTTATACATGGTATTATAATGCTACTAAATAGTCAAGGAGGAATTTATATGAATTCGAGTAGAAATATAAATATAGTTATTTTTGGAGGGAATGGATATATTGGAACTTCCATTATTGAAGAATGGTTAGAAAAAGATAAGAATGCAGAATTTTTTTCTATTTCTCGTTCTGGAAAGGGACGAATTTCAAATCCTAAAGTCCATTATTTGAAAGCGGATGTAACTAGTTTTGAGCAAGTACAGTCTGTTCTTCCAGAAGATATCGATTATATTGTTGATTGTGTTGGAGTTTACACAAAGGACGAAAAACAACTCGAAAAATATAATCTTTTGCCAGCGAAAGTAATGTTGAAGATAGCAGATAAAAAACCGGTAAAAGGATTAGGGTATATCGGCGGAGTGATGGGTCCGAAACAGTTCACGGATAGTAAATCTTATGTCATTCAAATGCTTTGTTCTAGCAAACATAAAGTTTCTTATGTAGAACCTACTCTTGTATATGGCAATGGACGTAATGATGCCCTATCTAAAATGGTGCCATTATTAAAATTTGCGGGCATATTTTCTAAAAAAATGCGCCCTGTTGAAGTCAAAGATTTAGCCGAAGAATTAATCTCAAAACTTACGAAGTAATTACAATGATGGATAGTGAAAGGCTTAATGAAGCAAAGCAGTTTTATATGCTTTCGAGTATAGTTGAAAGTTCGTGCAATTAAGAATAGGGTATGCTTTAGCTGTTGGAGTATCAGTACTCGTCAAAGAAAAAATATCTTTTTTACCTACAACAGAATATTTTCTAATATTTTGCCAGTACACAGCAAAGAGGGGAGACAGATATATGACCCGCAAACGATAGAGAGTGGAGCGATTTTTCGATATACTTAGCTTTGCCGCTGGA
>JAUUSJ010000141.1 GCA_030841965.1 Blautia sp. | reverse complement strand
AGGCGGCAAAAATCAGCGTATGTCGAAAAATCGTGGGAACGAACGTGTTTTCGGAACATATACCTCTCTCCTCTATTAGCGTCTGTCCCCATATCCTCTCTCTTCTATCAGCGTCCGTCCCCAAGCACCCTCTAAGCCATCCTCTCTTACAGCATAGCCTCCAAAGTCTTTCTTATCTCTTTAATAAAATTCTCACTATTTAACACCGTCACATCCTCCAAAGTAGTAATCAGCGCCAAATCCTTCGTCATCTTTCCGCTCTCAATTGTATCAATCGTAGCCTTCTCTAACTTATCCGCAAACTCCTGTAACTTTGGAAGTCCATCCAACTCCCCACGTTTTCTAAGAGCTCCCGTCCAAGCAAAGATTGTAGCAACGGAGTTCGTAGATGTCTCCTCGCCCTTCAAATGCTTATAATAATGTCTCTGCACAGTTCCATGAGCCGCCTCGTACTCATAATTTCCGTCTGGAGATACAAGAACAGATGTCATCATAGCGAGAGAACCAAATGCAGTCGCCACCATATCACTCATAACATCACCGTCATAGTTCTTACATGCCCAGATATATCCACCCTCAGAGCGAATCACACGAGCTACTGCATCATCGATTAATGTGTAGAAATACTCAATTCCCGCCTGCTCAAACTTATCCGCATACTCTGCGTCATAAATCTCCTGGAAAATATCTTTAAATGTATGGTCATACTTCTTAGAAATCGTATCCTTCGTAGAAAACCATAAATCCTGCTTTGTATCAAGAGCATAGTTAAAACAACTCTTCGCAAAGCTTCGGATGGACGCCTCTACATTGTGAAGTCCCTGAACAATTCCAGGTCCATCGAACTGATGAACGAGCTCTCTTTCTTCCTTGCCGCTCTCATCTGTATAGACGAGCTCTACTTTACCAGCTGCTGGAATCTTCATCTCCACTCCCTTATACACATCACCGTACGCATGTCTCGCAATCGTAATCGGCTTTTTCCATGTGCGAACCGTTGGGTCAATTCCTTTTACAACGATAGGAGCACGAAATACCGTTCCATCTAAAATAGCACGAATCGTACCATTTGGACTTTTCCACATTTCCTTCAAATCATACTCGGTCATTCGGGCAGCATTTGGCGTGATAGTCGCACATTTTACTGCAACACCGTATTTCTTTGTCGCATTTGCAGAATCGATAGTTACCTGGTCATTCGTCTCATTTCTGTACTCAAGACCTAAATCATAGTACTCTGTCTTTAAATCAATAAAAGGATATAATAACTCATCTTTGATTATCTTCCAGAGAATTCTTGTCATCTCATCTCCATCCATCTCTACCAATGGAGTTGTCATCTTAATCTTGTCCATATCTTTTCCTCCTGTTTTTCGTGTTAACAGCATTATTTTGCTGCCTATTAGGCTATATTATAGCGCAAAAATTTTGTGGATACAATATATTTTCAAATTTTCATTCTAAAATAACGCATTTTTATGTATTTTTTTAATAATTTTATTATTTTGCAGGGGTTTTTAGTGATAATTGCACTTCCTCCTCCGCCTCCTGCTTGAAAGCCACAACCTTATCAGCCTCAATCAATGGTAAACTCTCAATCGACTCCACGCCAAAACTTCTCAAAAACTCCTCCGTCGTCCCAAAGAGAATTGGTCTTCCTATCGCATCTAATCTTCCAACCTCGCATACAAGCCCAAACTCAATCAGACGATTTACGACATGGGAGCATTTTACCCCGCGAATTGCCTCGATTTCTTGCCTTGTAATCGGCTGCTTATAGGCGATAATCGACAAAGTTTCCAGCATAACATCCGTCAAAACTGGCTTTTTTGGATGTTTGATAAGAGAAATTAACTGCTCATAATACTGCTTTTTTGTGCTAAGCTGGTAGGAATCTTCTAGCTCTATAAGCTGGATTCCCCTATCCTCCCTCTCGTAGTCTAATTTTAACTCCTCTATCGCCTTTTTCATCGTCTTTTTATCCACACCAGCAGTTTTGGCGAGAAGCTCCAGACTCACTGCGTCACCGACGGCAAATAAAATTGCCTCTACCATTCCTTTTAACTGTTCCATAATACTCCTTTCCTCACTCCAAAGAATCAATCCAGATATCTCCCCCGATTTCTTCTTGTCTCACCGCAATCACACCCATTTTCATCAGCTCCAAAACCGATAAAAAAGTGACGACAATCTCTGTCTTGGAACCTTGCTTTTCTAATAAAGTCCGAAAATGAATATGAGAAATTCCCCTAATTTTCTCGTGAATTTCATTCATCTTATCCTCAACTCGAATTTCCTCCTGCTTAATATTGCGAAATTGACTGCGAATCGGGTCTATCTTTTCCGCCTGTCTCTTCATGACATTTTGAAAAATTTCATTCAACTTTTGAAGTGTAAGGTCTTGCATTAATTCATTTACATCTACTTTTGGTCGAAATTTCTCCACCTCTTTTGGAATGGTCGGTTGTTTATACAGCAGTTTTTCCGCATCTATCTGTCTATCTTTCAGCTCAAAAGATGCATATTTATACATTTTATACTCGATCAATCTTCTCACGAGCTCTTCTCTTGGGTCTTCTTCCTCTTCCTTTTCCTCCTTTGGAAGAAGCATTTTCGACTTAATTTTAATCAATGTCGCCGCCATAATTAAAAATTCACTCATAACGTCCAAATCCTGCTGCTGCATTTGCTGAACATAATCCAAATATTGATTTGTAATCTCCACAATCGGAATATCATATATATTTACTTTATTTTTTTCAATCAAATGTAAAAGAAGGTCAAGCGGTCCCTCAAATACCTGAAGCTTCACTTCAATACTCATAAAAGAAAAAATCCCTTTCTAGCTTTATTTGCACTTTTTTATGTTATAATGTTGGCGGGTCCCAAGTTCAAATCCTTTTGCAAGCAAGCTTACATCGGATTTTAGAACTTTTGCCCCTTATCATATTATCTTCCAAAGAGAGTAATTACCTCCATCTGCGGCAGATTAAACAGACGAAATGGAATAGAATGTACTCCCAATCCAGGACTTAAAATCATATAGCTATTCTCTTCCTTAAAAAGTCCCTTATCATACTTTGGAAATAGAGTCAACTGTGGAGAAATCACACCGCCAAAATGCGGGATTCTCACGATTCCTCCGTGGACATGCCCACTTAATACCAAATCTGCTCCCCATTTTGCATACTCTGGAAAATAATATGGATTATGAGCAAGCAAGATAGAAAACTGGTCCTCCTTTGGATGACCGAGCAAAGATGGAATATAATTATCCGGCATTTTCATCTGCTTTAATCTATGATAATACATCGCCTCTATCTCAAGACCTGAGACAAAAATCTCCTGATTTTGCCGGCGAATCTTCACTGTCTCATTGCAAAGATAGGTCACTCCCGCAGCTTTTAGTGAATTTACATAATCATCATACGTATCCTTTCCATACTGTTCCCTATAAATCTTCAATCTGTACTCATGATTTCCGTTTGCATAATATACAGGATATTTCTTTGCCAACTTTCTCACAAAAGAAAGGGCGGGCAAAAAGGAGGCTCCTGCCTTTGCCACCAGCATATCTCCTCCGATAAAAATATAGTCAGGCTTTTCCCTATCTATCGCCTCCAATAATCGCTCGTTTTGCCTTCCATACTCCGTATTATGAAGGTCCGTCAAAAATAGGAGCTTTGTCTGATAAAATGCCTCTGGAATCTTTTCATTTACAATATCATATCGACTCACCTCAAAATGCGTCAGCTCATAGGCCACTCTAGTCATTGTCGCTACTCCTGCTACCGCACTAAGACCAAGCATCGCCTTATATTCTTTTTTCATATAAATCGCCCTCTTTCTGTTCTATTTTTTATGATTTGATTTTGTAATCACTCAAAACAAAATCATCTTAGCTTTCATCATCCTATTTTTCATGAATTGTGCAGATATTTCTTATTTTAACCTTATCTGATAAGATAGTCAACTTACAAAGTTTTTTATCTGACAGGCATATTTTTCCTTCTTTTGTTCTACATATAGAATAAGCGATGCAATCAGGAGGAGTTTTCTATGAAAAGAAAGCTTTCTTTCCTTCTTTTTTCTATCCTTTTTTCTTTCTTCCTTCTAACAAATATTTCACCTCTTATCTGTCTCGCCGAGGAGACAGAACAAGCAAATGATGCTATTTCCATAGAAGCTGCCTCCGCCTGTCTGATGGAGGCAGACAGTGGACAGATTTTATACGAAAAAAATATGGAGCAGCAACGCCCCCTCGCCAGTGTCACAAAGGTTATGACTCTCCTTCTCATTTTTGAGGCGATAGACGCCAAAAAGCTCTCGTATCAAGATACCGTGACAGTCAGTGACCACGCCGCATCCATGGGAGGCTCTCAAGTATTTTTGGAAGTTGGAGAAGAGCAGACAGTAGATGACCTTCTAAAATGTATTATCATATCCTCCGCCAATGACGCCTCCGTGGCGATGGCAGAACATATCGCAGGAAGCGAGGAGGCATTTGTCCAAAAAATGAATGAAAAAGCAAAAAAACTTGGCATGAACCACACAAATTTTCTAAACTGCTGTGGTCTGGATATTGACGGACATGTAAGCTGTGCAAAAGATATCGCTATTATGTCAAGAGAACTCACGACAAAACATCCCGATGTCTTTCGCTATACAAAGATTTGGATGGATGAAATCACCCATAAAACAAGAAAAGGAGAGACTGCCTTTGGGCTTTCTAATACAAATAAATTAATAAAACAATATAACGGCGCCACGGGACTAAAAACCGGCTCCACTTCCTCAGCCAAATTTTGTCTGTCCGCCACCGCCACAAGAAATGATATTCATCTCATCGCCGTTGTCATGGCCTCTCCAGACTCCAAGCAGAGAATCAAAGACGCCTCCACTTTATTAGACTACGGTTTTGCGAATTGTAGTCTGTATACCGATAAAAACCCGTCTTCCCTCCTAAAATCGATTCCAGTCAAAAATGGGATAAAGCAAAACATCGCCTTTTCCACACCGAAGACATTTTCCTATACGTGCACGACAAATACTAAAAAAGAAGACATAAAAAAACAGGTTGTCCTAAATAACAACCTAAAAGCTCCCATCCAAAAAGGAGCGCCACTTGGCCAGATTGAGTATACTCTAAACGGAAAAGTGATTGGAACCTTACCGATTACTGCGGCGGAATCGATGAGAAAAATCACATATCCCATTATTTTTTCCAGAACCATGAAACAATTTTTCCAGCTTTAAATAATCAGACTGTCGCAGAGCATTTAAAAACAAATATTTGGCAGCGATTTTCATCAGACCTGCCGATAAATATATCAAAAGCCCTGTGACAGTCGTATTCATTATACCATCCTTCTGGCGGCATAGATTCCAGTATCAATATCTATCACTCTCCGTTTTGGAAGGGCAATTGATTTTTCATAGTGACAAATCCATCTATCCTCCCTCGCAATTCCTGTGACGACATCTCCCTCCCTCAACTCCTCCTCATTTTCATACAAAAATGCCGCCATGCTTTGAGCATGCTCTAAGAAATTGCTCGGGTCAACTCGCTTTAAATGATACTGAAAATCTACCAAATCAATACCGTACAGACCTAATGTATCAATTAAAATTTCATCTCTTCCCTGAATCGGATAGAGACGAAGCTTTACTCCAAGCTCTATAAAACTGTCGGTATCGTTTCTCGCAAATAACGCCAAAACTTGATTTCGACTCATTATCTTTTTACTCATATAATTATAAATACCGATGCAGTCTGGAAAAAGAAATGTCATTAACTTCACCCAATTTGTAACCAGCTCTCCCCTCTGTCTCGGCGTCAAATCAATGGATAAAAAATCCGAGATACAAAGCTCATATTTTGCATTTTTTAAAATCTCCTCTGCCTCCTCACAGTCTGGCTGTATTCTCATCTCCTCTTCTTCTTTTTCCTCTATCAAAAAGGGACTTAGCTCTTTTTCCATCGCCAAATGCGCTGGAACTTTTCCAACTCCCTTTACTTCTCTCTCGTAATCTAAAATTCCAAAAATTCGGTATTCTTCTTTTTTCTTATGATTCTCACTTATCACTGTCTGAAATACCGTTTTTAATTCCTTCTCAATCATCTCATCATCTGGCAATTTCACCTTTTTTGAAAATAAGAGTGAAACGGCATAGACATCCTCTATTTCTTTTAAAGATACTGTTTTTTTAGTACCAAAAAAAAACATTTTCTTCCTCCTTCTCTTTTGCTTTTCGCATTTTGCAAGCTATTTTTTGATGTTTAGGGCAAAAGACCTTTTGCCCCCTATGATACCGAATTGCTCCGCACAATGTGCTCCCGCAATTCTCAAAAACATTCATAATCCGCTCATTTTTCTCCGAAAAATGGCTACTTATTCATGTTTTTGGCGGGTCCCAAGTTCAAAAATCCTCTTGCAAGCAAGCTTGCATCGGATTTTAGACCTTTTGACCCTGGTATCATCATTTTATTTCTTTTTGGTGAATTCCCTCGGCAATTAATTTTCCAATTTTTTCCTTATCTTCTCCCAGCTTACAATCTGACTCATTATCGCAAAAGAATGCTTCAATTAAAATGGCTGGCGGCTTTGTCTGATTTAGAAAATATAAATTATTTATCTTCTTCGCCCCGCGCTCCGTAAATACAGTGGCAAGCTTTTTATTCACGGCTTCTGCGTAAATTTTGCCTTTTTTCGATACATAATAGGTCTCTGTTCCCTTCGCCTTCTCATTATATGCATTTAAATGTAACTCCACTGCTAAATCATAATCTCCCTTATTAATAATCGGAAGTTTATAGGTTCTCTCCTCTCTCGAACTTGAAAACTTCTTCTCAGGACAAACAATTTTCTTCACAGTATGTCCTGCTTTTTCTAAGTATTTTTGGACGTAATCGGCGAGCTCTTTATTATACCGATACTCATTTACCACGCCATCTGCACTTGTAGTAACACCAGTTTTTAATACACTATGCCCTACACTTAACGCTATTTTCATAAAAATTCCCCTTCATACTTCTTTATTATTCTATTATATTCCTTCTGGAGAATTTTTGCGACATTTTTCGCCCAAAATATGTATTTCTATTTCATATGTAAAAAAGCAGCTGTCTCTAAAAACTTTTCACTTTTTTTCATATCCTCCAAGATATAATGGGGAAGTCTAAGATTTCCCCTTCCCACACTTAAATCAATATCTGGTTTATTTGCCCCGTGAAAATCAGAACCTCCACTGACAAGAAGTTTTTTCTTTTTCGCAAGTGCCAAAAGCTTTCGACTCTCGCAAATATTATGTGAGGAGTGATATACCTCAAGCCCGTCAAGTCCATAGGATACTAACTCCTCCACCATCTGCTCTATCTCCTTATCCGACATCTTATATAAATATGCGTGAGCTAAAAAGGAAAGCCCCTTCGCTTTTTTAATCAATTCTATCGCCATCTGAGGCTTTATATACTCTCTCGTCTCATAAAAAGAACATTTCTTTCCGAGGTATTTTTTAAAAGCCTCGTCTTTTTTTCTCACATACCCATGTTCTACCAGATATCTGGCAAAATGCGCTCTTGTAATGACTGCATTGGAGTCTCCTTGACTTAATTCTTCCATTGTCATAGGGATGCCCGCTTTTTGAAAGTTTGAAATCATTTTTTTATTCCTCTCATCTCGCTTCTCCCGATAATATGCAAGCTTTGACAACAACTCCTTACAGTCTTTGTCCAAAAATAATCCTAAAATATGAATCTCCTTTTTTTTGTACTCACAAGAAATCTCCACTCCTTGGATAATCTCAAGGTTGCTGCCCCTAGCCGCCTTACTCGCCTCACTCACTCCCTGCATCGTATCATGGTCAGTAAGAGCAATCGCAGTTAATCCTTTTTCTTTTGCCAAATTTACAATCTCCGTCGGAGTCAATGTTCCGTCGGAGGCATTAGAATGAACATGTAAATCAATAAAATCCATAAATCTCCTCCTCTCGTCAACTTTCCTTACTCCCTTTCCCGTATCAGTCTATCTACTGTCCTCACAAATCTCAATACATCCTCAGGGGCATCCATGCTGTACAATAAACCATAGGGAATACTGTACTCCCAGTTAACCGGGATGGAGACTAGTCCAGGATGAACCTCCTTCCAGCATTCGATAGTAAGAAGAACATTTCCCGTCTCTGCACAGCGGTTAAATACAGATAAATCATAAAAAGACGGTGTATCCTCTATATGAATCTTTGGATGATTCTTTTCTAAGTCATTGCGAATAAAATCATTTACCCCCGAATCCCCACGGCAAACCATCATCAACGTCTCACCGTATAAATCTTCTATATCAATCTGCCTCTTAGACGCCAGACGATGCTCTCTTGGCACTGCTATCATCTTTTTATATCTTCCAAGTGGAAAAAATTGACAGAGAGAGAGCCAAGCTTTGGAGTCGCAGACGCCAATTAAAAAATCAAATTTCTCTCCTAATTTTTCAATCTCAGATAAAATTCCCTCGTGATTATCCTCAAAAGAGACAAGATGTAATTTATAATCGGGAAACTCTCCATTGACGCAGTACCATAAGTCCATAAATGGTTTGGCGGGATTGAGTAAAGAGGTACCGACACAGAAAGTCGTGTCATAGGTATGCGTCACAGCCTTCGCATCCGCAATGGCCTTTTTGGAGTACTCTATCATAGACTTCGCATTTTGATAAATCACCTCACCAGCTGGTGTCAAATATGCTCCCGATGAACTTCTCTCTATAAGCTTTAAATCCAAATGTTTTTCCAAACCATTCATCTGTTTCATAACAGCAGTCGGAGAAATATATAAATATTCCGCCGCCTTCGTAAAGCTTCCACAGTCTGCGACAGCTATAAAAGTATCTAACATACGATTATACATCATTCACCTCCAAAAAATTGTCTAAGAAATGCATAAACTTTAAGTTAATACTACAATAACATATCGGAGATTCTCAGTCAAGATAAACCGTGCTATGATACAATTAATAAGATAAGGAGGGATTAATATGTCAAAAAAATTAGTTGCTTTTTATTCGAGAGCAGACGAAAATTATGTAAATGGCCTGATTAAGACATTAGAAATTGGCAATACGGAAGTTGCGGCAAATATGATATCAGAGCTTACCGGAGCTGATATGTTTAAGATTGAGCAAGAAAAAGCTTATGCCAAAGATTATAATACATGTATCGCCCAGGCTCAAGACGATCAACGCAAAAAT
Source organism: Blautia sp. (assembly GCA_030841965.1). Taxonomy (GTDB): domain Bacteria; phylum Bacillota; class Clostridia; order Lachnospirales; family Lachnospiraceae; genus JAUUSJ01. The sequence goes on along the minus strand of JAUUSJ010000141.1, from coordinate 1,759 downwards.
GCCCGTCCTAAATTAAAGCAATATCCAAAAAATTTGGATGAATACGATACCATTTATCTCGGCTTTCCGAACTACTGGAGCACAATGCCTATGGCTGTATTTACTTTTTTGGAGCATTTTGATTTTAGCGATAAAAGAATCAAGCCATTTTGCACTCACGAGGGAAGCGGCATGGGAAGCAGCGTAAATGATATAAAAAAATTATGCCCCACAGCAAAAATTGAAAAAGGACTCGCCATTCGAGGCGGCAGCGTTTCTCGCTCAAAAACACAGATAGAACAATGGATTTAGGAGGTTTTTATTATGGATAAAAAAGAATTAAGTGTATTCCCTACAGGCAATAAAAATGATGCTTTTGCAAAATATTTTATCGGACAGAGCTATCTAAATATGCTCTCCACCGAGCAGGTTCCAGTCGGCAATGTGACATTCGAGCCGAAATGTCGTAATAACTGGCATATTCACCACGCAGATAAGGGCGGAGGTCAGATGCTTCTTATCACCGCAGGAGAAGGCTGGTATCAAGAATGGGAAAAGCCAGCGAGAAAATTAAAAGCCGGCGATGTTGTTCATATTCCAGCTGGGGTAAAACATTGGCACGGCGCAGCTTCTGATTCTTGGTTTCAGCATCTAGCGATTGAAGTTCCAGGCGAAAACTGCAAGACAGAATGGTGCGAGCCTGTCAGTGATGAAGAATATGAAAAATTATAAGAAATAACTGCAAGATTATAAAATATGTAGGAATAAAATATAGGAGTGGTGTAGAAGTAGTGTAGGAATTATATCCCTTTACTACTTCTCACCACTCCTATTTACTTCTTAAAGTATTGATAATTCAACTATTCCTTAGAACTTGCCAGCCTTAGCAGCTTCCTCGATGGAAACAGTATTCAACCAATCTCCTAGTATTTATGCGAAAAGTTTAGTTTATTTGTGTCATATACGTGACATTCTAATAAACGAATTTGTGTGTTATATTTTGTGAGTTTTCATTTATTAACTCTTTTTGCGATAAAATTATATCCCTTCCACATTTCGGAAGTTTATTTTTCCATTCCTTTGCATACGTGCATATACACCCGTTTGCAAAGTCAAATTTATCGCACTTAAGACATTCTGTATTCCCTTCGTTCAATGGCATCACGAAATAATCACCTCTTTACAAGCTCGTTTACTTTTTTCTGTACTTCGCTGCAATCATATCCAGCTGCTTCTAACTTTTTCTTTCTGGTCTCTCCATTTCCCCACTTGCCGTCTAAGACTTCTTTTACGATTTCTGTAATGGATTTTTTAGTGGATGCAGTCTTCTCTTTGTATACCGCTTCCAATTTTTCCTTGCTTAAAGGTCCATACTCGCCATCAGCTTCTAGTCTGTAATCCGCCTGGAATTTCTTAAGAGCTTTAAGGGTATCGCTACCAAACTGCTTGTCTACTCCGCATTTCCCGAGGTCGTAACCGAGGAAATCCAGCATTGTCTGCATAGTTCCGACATCTGCTCCGCTATCGCCTTTACGCAAGATTGCAGTGCTTGTAGTTCCTGTTGTTCCAACTTTTCCAATTGTATGTGTATGTTTTCCATTTCCTACATATATACAAGTGTGATGTCCTTTGTATAATAAAATATATCCATCCTTTAAATTTTTCTCAGAAGTTAGGTATTTTGGATCTGTATAAATCTTAGCTCCTGCTTGTCTCATTACTTCAATCTCGTTGCCTGTGTACATTCCGATACTAACATTCTTCAACTTGTCAATATCCA
>JAUUSJ010000336.1 GCA_030841965.1 Blautia sp. | reverse complement strand
AAAATACAGGGCGAGATAGAAAAAAAGTTAAAAAACTGTTATACTACAATTCAGAATCAATCAAAAAACGATTCTGGGAATAAAAGTATGAAGAAAATAATACAACTAATTTGCCTTATGAAACAGAAGCTAGATGTTTACCTCTTCCAGATGTGCGTAGGAAAACAAGATATCAGGCGATAGATGAAGGGGGGAAGGAAATGCATTATGTAACATCAAAGGGGATTCTATCGGCATCCAATGGAATGAATTTATACCGGGGATGCACGCATGGCTGCATTTATTGTGATTCAAGAAGTGATTGCTATCATATGAATCATGCATTTGAAGATATTGAAGTAAAACAGAATGCACTTGAGTTGCTAGAGGATGCCCTGAAAAGAAAACGGAAGCGATGTATGATAGGTACCGGAGCAATGACCGATCCATATATCCCATTGGAAAATGACTTGCAGTATGTGAGAAAATCATTGTCACTTGCTGAAAAATATGGGTTTGGATTTACCCTGATCACGAAATCAACCCAAGTGCTTCGTGACTTAGATATTTTAAAAAAAATCAATGAAAAAACGAAATGTGTCGTACAGATGACATTAACTACTTACGATGAACAGTTGTGTCGGAAATTAGAGCCTAATGTCAGTACAACCAAAGAACGGTATGAAGCGTTAAAGATTTTGCATCAAGAGGGCATTCCTACGGTTGTATGGTTATGTCCAATCTTGCCGTTTATTAACGATACTGAAGAAAATCTGCGTGGTATATTAAATTATTGCGTTGAAGCAAAAGTGTATGGGATTATAAATTTTGGTATGGGTTTGACTTTACGAGAAGGGAATCGTGAATATTTCTATAAACAATTGGATCGTCTGTTTCCTGGACTGAAAGGAAAATATATTGCCTATTATGGTAATCAATATATTTTGCCAAGCCCAAATGAAAACCATCTACGGAAGATATTCAATCAAACATGTGACAAATACCATATTGTTCATGATAATGATAAAGTGTTTGAATATCTGCGTACCTATGAAGAAAAAGATAAGTGTGAGCAACTATCACTTTTTGATTTTATATAGATGGAATTCTTAATCATCTTGATTTGTTGGACGAATGTTGAAATTATTATGAAACAGACTTTTGATGATGAAAAACAGTATTTGAAACTTGATGGATGGATCGCGCAGATTTGTCAGCATGAATTGGATCATTTGGAAGGAATATTGATATAAGCAGCGTAAAATTTACAGGAGAGATGGTTTATGAAAACAGAGAGAACAGATGAGTTGTACAAGGTTTTACTTACTAAAGGATATCCGAAAGAACTTTGTTCAGAAATAGCTTATAATATTTTGAATACTGATTATACGGCGACTAGAATGTTAGGATACTTGTATCGTTACACGGAACCTAGAATGGAAGATGTAATAGATGAAATGATAGCAATTTTAAGTGACCGGGAAGAATTCATAAAGAAAAAAGAAATGGAACAGACACAGGCTGTTATAAACGAGATTTATAGAAATAGGTTGTGATATAAAATATGAAAATAAAATAATTCAATATGAATATTAGTAATTTGTAACGATAGTTGTCGAAGAAAAGCCTTTGACAACTATTTTTTTAACTTTTTATCATAATCACCCTGTAAAATCCATTGATTTCCTTTCGTTATATGAGAAGACAAATTTGTTTT
>JAUUSJ010000140.1 GCA_030841965.1 Blautia sp. | reverse complement strand
TAAGTATATCGAAAAACCGCTCCACTCTCTATCGTTTTTAGAGGACATATCTCCGGTCTCTCTTCGCTGTGTACTGGCAGAAACTTATAAAATTCTTTAGAACCAACTAATACATAGTTTCAATGTGAGTTCCTCACTTTTTTTACTTACAAAAATTTTACATTATTTGAATAACAAAAAATATATCATTTTAATAGCAATAAATATGATTTTACGGGCATTTTTCATTATTTATATTTTTCAATCGTAATTATATACTTCGTTTTACAGGCTTTTTTCTCTATTTACATTTTTCAACTGTAACTATAGCTAGGTTTTACAGGCTTTTTCCACTATTTACATTTTTGAACTGTGACCATAGCTATGTTTTTACAGGTGTTTTTCACTATTTACATTTTTCAGCCGTAACTATAGCTAGGTTTTACAGGTGTTTTCCATTATTTATATTTTTCAACCTTAACTATAGCTAGGTTTTACAGGCTTTTTTCTCTATTTATATTTTTCAACCGTAACTATAGCTAGGTTTTACAGGCTTTTTTCTCTATTTACATTTTTCAACCGTAACTATAGCTAATTTTTGCAGATGTTTTCCTCTATTTACATTTTTCAACCGTGACCCAACCGTAACCATAGCTATAGTTTTATAATTGCTCTAGATTTTGTCCCTGTTTCAAGCATCAGTTTCCAATTTTGGGATTTCCAAAAAATAATAAAGAAACTAGGATACAAATAATAAGTTATATCTTGTTTTTTTACTTTTCTTGTTGGAAAAATAGACTTAGAATTTCTAACGAATTGTCTCCTGTGAGTAAAAAATTCATTTATCATCTTTTTACCACCAATTACTTATCAAACTCTTACTCTATCTACTATTTTTATTTTGCATTGTGTTTCGCCAATACACAGCTGAGAGAATCGACAGGTATATGCCCCGAAAACGATAGAGAGTGGAGCGATTTTTCGATATACTTAGCTTTGTCGCTGGAGCACTGTCTGAGCGCCAAAGGCGCGAGTTTGCGGGAGGCGACAAAAATCAGCGTATGTCGAAAAATCGTGGGAATGAACGTGTTTTCGGGACATATACCTGTCGATTCTCTCAGCGTCTGCCTCTCAACATCTGCCTCTCTGTATCTATCTCTTAGCGTCTGCCTCTCAATGTCTATCTCTCAGCATCTGCTTCTCAGTGTCTATTGTCTACCTCTCAACATCTGTCCCTCTCTGCTCACTTTTCTTCCCTATTATTACAAACAAACCATCCCTTTTACAAATTACATAAAATTTTTCCAAAAAAACATTTGACATTTCCCCTCATCTCGTATATAATAACATTTGTTTGAAACAAACAACCAAACATGTGCTCATAGCTCAGTTGGATAGAGCAATGGCCTTCTAAGCCATGTGTCCGGGGTTCGAATCCCTGTGGGCACGCTAGATGCAGCAGTACTAATTCAGTATTGCCGTTTTTTTATTCTTATTCTCTTTGTATCATTTCGTCTTCCTTACCATCTTTCTACTACTTACAAAAGTCAGAACCAAATATGCACCATACAAAAATACTATAAATACCATCTCATCTCGACAATAAATATTTTATTCATTCTTTAATGAACCTCTTCATTTTTATATAAAATATCATATATTTCTCATGTATTTCCAAAAATTTTCATTGCCAAATTGAGATGCCCTTTCACTCTGCGTGAACTGCATCCGTAATGGACATATCGCGAATTTGTGCAGTCGGCTTATACACTGCTATCGCAGACGTTATAATGACAAACAGTATCACTACAATAATAGTCACAATTGGCATAGACCATCTCGTTCCCCAGCGAGCGGTGACAAGCTGAGTAAACAAAAATCGCTGAAGTGGTAACCCTAAAATGCAACCTACTACACTCCCACATATGGCATATGTCATAGCCTCTGCTACTATCATTCGAATAAGCTGAGTTATGCTCATGCCAACTGCTCTCATTGCACCGTACTGCTTTCTTCTTGCCGAGACGCTCATCGAAATGCTATTCATAATATTAAACATAGCAATGATTGCGATAACTGCCAAGAAACCATAAATAAATATTGCAAAAGAATAATATGTCCCCTTTGCCTCACGGTTACTTAATCGACTGTCAGAGAAAATATTTTCTCCTGCCAACTTGCGAATTGCGGCAATTTCTTTCTCTGTAGCATTTTTGTTTATCTGGATATCTATAATGGTATACTTCTTTTCTCCTGTCAGTTTTTGAAATAATTTTTCCGAGCAAATGACTATCTCTTCTCCCTCTGTCTTATCAAATGGACAATGAGATAACGTACCCATAACTGTTAAGTTTCCCACTTCTGCCTGAATCTTATCGCCTCTATGTAGCGGATTTTTTGTATTGTATGAAGTTAAGACATATCCTTTTTTCTCATCCTCAGCCACCTCTTTTATTCCAGATTTGTCAGATGGTTTGGATTTGTCAGACAGTTTATTTTCTTCCTCGGCCCATTTAAATTGACGTTCGTCATACGAAATCAACATAATTTTCTTTTTTTCTCCTCTTATCTTCGCTGGAATATCATAGGCGAAGCTCCTTCCAAATACAGCTTTCACGCCTTTTATTTTCATCAGCTCCTCAATAATCCCTCTATCAATAGAGCAAGTATTTTCCTTACTTACAATAGATAAATCTGGCGTATACGGTCTCAAAGGGGTAATTGCATGATTCATAAAACTTACAAGTGTGGAAAAAGTGAGAAATAAGATAATACTAAGTGAAAATGAGCCTACCATCAGAAAGAAATTCTTTTTACTCTGCCAAGCATGACGGATTCCAAGCGATATATCAATTTTTAAGAAAGTCATATTTATCGCTTCATAATTATTTTTTGCCTGTCCCATATTTCCCGACACTGCCACAAGAGGGGATACCTTTGTAGCTCTCTTAGCAGGAGAACGTGCCGCCAAAAATACCGTCAAAATTCCTATTATAACTCCAGCCATAATTCCTATTTTGCTCACTCCAAATACTGGCATTTGAGCAAAATATTTTTCACTGAGAATTCTCAGTATCGCACATAATATCCACGTAATTATAATTCCTGCTCCGACGCCGATAGGAATAGCTGTTTTGCACCAATTCAAAGCCTCAAGATAAACAAAACGCATAATCTGCTTTTTATCCGCTCCGATACAGCGAAGCATTCCAAAAAATTCTGTTCTCTGTGCGATATTACTATTCATACTGCTTGCAATCATTAATACTCCTGCTGCCAGCACGAGTAAAAATAAGATGCTTGCCACCACATATAATCCCAACACATAGGAATCTGTGCTAACTCCCATAACACCTAAAAGGGCTGTATTTTTTCCAATATTTTCTTTTGTCAAATCATAACTTTCCTCTATGTTTTTAATTGACTTTTTTATATTACAATGCTCACGAAACTGAATATAATAAACCAAATCCGAATCTTTTAATTCTTTCGCAGTCGCCTTTTCGTAGAATTTCTCAAAAGTATTCACTGACATAAAAACCGCAATTGCATCCGCCTTTGATATCATCATATTATTACTAGAAAAGCCAGAAACAGTAAATTTAGCTATCTCTCCCGATGGAATACGAATCTCAACTGAATCACCGATATGAATATTTAAAACTTCTCTCGCATTTTCCGTAAGCAAGACCTGATTATAACTAGGATATTTTCCTTCCACAAGCATATCTTTCCATAAAAACTTGACAAGCTCCTCCTCAATGCCGCATACTGCCACTTTCTTTCCACCGATATCATAATCATCTTTTAGACGGTAATTTAGCACATTATACCACGAGGAAGCAGCTACATCGGGACGAGCCGAAATTATCTGTGCATCACTCTTTGTGATATTTTTCAAACAAATATGCCAATTTCCATATTCCGAAATAGCTCGGACTTTCTGACTTCTAAGTTCCATATCCGCCATAGAAAATATAGCAGTAACAAGAAAAACTGCTAGTATGATGCAAATGATTGTCATGCGGTTTTGTTTTTTATGAATTTTGGCAGATATAGGAACCAAACTAAGATAGCTTTTCATCATATTTCCCTCCCAAATCTGTCAAAACACCATCTGTCACTTGAAAAACTCGATCCACATACGATGTCAGATTTATATTATGTGTAATCATCAAAATGGTCTGCTTATAATGATGCGATGCCCTGACAAGTAAATCCATGACATCGCGGCTACTCTTGCTATCTAAATTTCCAGTTGGCTCGTCAGCTAAAATTACCGTAGGCTTCGTAATCAATGCCCGTCCAATCGCCGTCCTCTGCTGCTGTCCACCGCTAAGCTGACTTGGCAGATGATGTCTACGATCTAATAACCCTAAGATATCTAATATCTCATCCACAGCTTTTTGATTGGGCTTTCGGTAATCGAGCAAAAGGGGAAATATTATATTTTGCTCCACCGTAAGCTCAGGAATTAATTGAAAGGATTGAAAAATAAAGCCAATATTTCGACGTCGAAATACAGTAAGTTCTTTTTCTTTCATATTAAAAATATCCTCTCCATTTAAATATATTTTGCCGAAAGTCGGATTATCCAAGCCACCGATACAGTTTAAGAGCGTAGTTTTTCCACTTCCCGATTCTCCCACAACTGTGGCAAACTCTCCTTTTTGCATCGTAAACGATACGTTTTTAAGTGCTTTTACGCTATTTTCTCCTGTTCCATAAGTTTTACATAAATTTTGTACCTTTAAAATCTCCATAAGCAAGTACCTCCTTCCTTTATGAATATCTTATCAGCCACTACTTACAACAAGATGAATTTTAGCTTACAGTTTTGTAAGGCAGTATAAGACTAAATTCCGTGCCAAAATTTTTCTCACTTCTCACAGATATAATACCGCCCTGCCCTTCTATGATTGCTTTTGCGAGTGAGAGTCCCAAACCAACTCCCTGTTTATCAGATGAATTTTTACTTCGATAAAAACGCTTAAAAATATGATAAAAATCCTCTGGTGCAATGCCATTTCCGTTATCATGTACCGATATTTTCATCTCAAGCGGAGTTTTCTCCCAACTTATATGAATCTCTCCCCCTGCTTTTGTATGGTCAATCGCATTTTTTATAATATTTCCAATCGCCTCTGCTGTCCATGAAAAATCACAATTTATCATTTCCAAAGTATTTCCTGAAACTATAATACTTTTTTCTTCTTGTTTGGCTCTCACATTCAGATTTTCAAGCGCTGCATTTACAATATCTACAACTGGATACTCTCTTTTATCAAATTCAATGCTGTCTGAATCAAGACGTGTAATTTTTAAGAGAGATAATATAAGCGTCTTGATTCTCTCAATCGCTGTATTAGATTTTTGTGTAAACAAGATAATGGTTTCTTTATTTTCTGGCTCTTCGAGAATAATTTCATTATACATAGAGATGGCCGCAAGAGGTGTTTTTAGCTGATGAGAAATATCTGCGATAGAATTTCTAAGAAATTCTTTTGACATTTTTTCTGTATCTTGTTTTGATTTTAAAATGGTCGCCATTGTATTTATTTCACTAAAAAGTCGATATAGACTACTATTATCATTTTCGGACAGCCTATCCTCAAAATTCCCGTTTGAATAATTAGAGACAATTTCTGTAGCTTTATCGTATAGGTTTTCTCTTCGCATCAAAAATAATAATATCGCACTCAAAAGAAAAGCAGTGAAAAATACAATTTTTATTGTATTTACCACTGCAGTTTTTTTACCAAAATTTGAAAGAAATGGTATAAAACGTGTATCAGTGTTATTCGTAATACCAAGTTTTTTAATCAGCTCTTCTCCCGACTCTGTTGTATCAGCATTTGTCATAGCAGACGCAATTATATTTTCAGAAATTCCCTGTTCAAGCAAAGAAGAAACGATAGCATTGTCATGATTTATCATTGTCGATTGCACTATATTTTTTTGGATTATTCCAAAAAATATATCAAATAAATATAAAACCAAAATAAAAAACGTTATCTCAACCAAAAGCTTTTTTATACATTTATCACGCATCAGACTCATTGTTCCACCTCGCTCCACTGATATCCAAATCCTCTCACGGTAATTAAATGCCTTGGCTTTGATGGATTTTCCTCTACTTTTTCACGCAATCGACGAATATATACAGACAATGTATTATCATCCACGAAATTTCCATTTCCATCCCAAAGCTCATCTAAAATTACATTTCGAGTTACAATATGATTAGCATTTCGTACTAATAAACAGAGCAACCGATATTCCGCATTTGTCAAATCTATATTTTTTCCCTGGAAAATCACCCTACTTCTCTCAAAATCTATAGAAATATCTCCACATTTTATCCTATTATAATGCCAATTTTTCATCAGACCTGCACGGCGCAAAAGTGCTTTTATTCTTGATATCAACTCTCCCAACCTAAAAGGTTTTGTAATATAATCATCTCCACCGCTATCAAGTCCGCGAATAATATTAACTTCTTCATCAGAGGCAGTTAAAAAAATAATTGGGACGGTATTTCCCTGCTTTCTGACATACTCACATACTTCAAATCCCGTGCCATCAGGAAGTGTTATATCAAGCAATAATAAATCATATTTTAGATTTCCCGAGAGATTTGTTTTCGCCTGTGACACTGTATTGGCAATATCAAGAAAAAATCCATTCTTCTCTAGTGAGTATTTCAACCCATCAATCAAGCTCATATCATCTTCTAAAAGTAAAATTTTATTCATGCCCTCCTCCATTTTCCATCTACCTAATTTATACATATCTAACTTGATTATATACATACAAAAATACTGTGTCAATTCTACTTCAGCACAAAATGGAGAAATCAATTTTTATTTTATTTTTATACATCTTACGGCACATCTTGTCTGACCGCCAGTATTACAAGTAAATAATGTCATGTCCCAGCCTTCCTTTGTATGATCAATCATCTCCTCTATGGCCGTGGGTTGTACCGTCTCCCGATTACTCACCTGATAATGATATACCTGCCTATCTACCGTTGTAAAATATATATCACTGCCAATATCAATCCATTTAATTGGACTGAAATGTTTGGCATAATTATGACCACATAGGACTAAATCATCTGTAAAATATGACCCAGAATATCTACATGGACTAATCTTAAGTCTCTCATAATCCCATTCTTCCATAACAGGCAGACTTAAGTCAAGACTTGGAATTTCAATAATCCCAATATAAGCCTGCTCATCAATCTCCACTATTGGCATCTCTTGATTGACATCATTTTCAAAAAATTCTTCCTGACCGTCAGTAATTTTTTTCTCCAGTTCTTCCACAATATGATCACTTGCTTTTTTTGCACGGTCAGCGTCCCATATATTGTATAATACTAGAATAAGAGCTATCGCTATTAGCAATAGCCCTATTATAATAAATAATAATCCATTTGTATTTTTTTTATTAGAATACATGATTATCCTCTCTAAATCGACGTCTTTTATACCATCCAAGCATCAAAAATACCATTCCTGTCAGAGTCAAAATTGGTACTGGCCACCAGAGCTGACCTGTCTGTGGAAGCTTATTGGCTGCGGTAGAATTACTCGTTGTTGACATAGTTACTTTATTAGCAGTTGTATTTAAAGTAGTTTGGTTTGTCACAACTGTACTTCGAGTGGTCGTATTTATAGTCGTTCTAGTATTAGTCGCTGTAGTTGTTGTAGCCGTTGTAGTCGTTGTCGCTGTACTCGAAGTGGAAGTATTCGCCGTACCTGCCTTCGGATTTGCTGTAACATCATATACATAAGCTCCATCCAGATATCTTGGCACAGTAATCAGGAATGTATTCAAAGACTGATACCCCTTAGCTGGAGTCGTATTCACGACAAGATATGCTCCGAGTTCCAAATTTTTCCACGTAGCTTTTCCATTATTATCCACTACAATCGATTGTCCGACAATTTTATTGCTACTTACATAGGAAGCCAACTTAGCTGCCAACTCTTTTGCTCCTGCATCTGATTCCGTGATTCCAGTAAGATCTACTTTACTTTCTTTAAATGTATCGGTAAGCTCAAAGTCAGGATTTCCATCCACCTGCTTTGCAATAGCTACTTTATAGAGCGTCATCACACCCCCTGAAATAGCTTTTCCCGTATCTGCGGAAAGAATATCCACAGTAACAGAGCCTGTCTGACCGTAATCTAAGACCGAAGATGCTACGGCGGCTTCGGCTGCAAAAGCTTCCATATTTATAACAAATATGAAACAGCTCACTATTAATAAAGTAATTATTTTTCTCTCTTTTTCCATATTCTTCCCCTCATTTCTTCCTTCCACACTGGATAAATTTTTTATTCGCTGTTTTCTTAGTATTTGGCTTTTTGGCATTCATTTTATTTGTTTTTATCTTTTTTCTCCCTGCCGTTTTTCGAGTGGTCACCAGCATTAGTATTAATAATATTATTAATATAGGTGCTGCCATAAGCGGAGCAATATAAATTGGTTCAATCTGTAATGCATCAGCTATGACATTCACTTCGCCATCTGGGTTATCCACGCGGTGTCCTCTGACGAGAAGTCGATGGGTATTAATACCATAAGGAGTACAAGTTACCAATGTACAATAATCTTTACCATCTTCCATTCGAAGTTCAGACAAATCGGTGGGTTCCACAATCCGAACCTGATCTACCTCGTAAGTAAGGGTTGCATCCATAATTGTCAGGCTAAAAGTATCCCCCTCCACTAATTTATCCAAATCAGAAAATAGTTTCGCACTTGGAAGACCTCTATGACCCGAAAGTACACAATGACTTCCCTCTCCTCCGACAGGAAGACTTGTCCCCTCAAGATGTCCAATAGAAGTCTGCAAAACAGTTTCACTTGTCCCATGATAAATAGGAAGTGTGATATTTATTTTTGGAATATCAATATATCCCATATTTCCAGTCTCATCAATATTCAGTTGGGATTCATATACTTCTTTTTCTTCCTCTGTCAAAGTCCATTTTATACCGCTTTGTGCAATTTCTTTATTATAAGCCTTTGCTGCATCCAAAATTTCTGTATATTTTTCTACATCCATATTCGCTACTTTTTTTGCATAACTCATAATCGCTTGCGTCTGATGAAAAGAGTTCCAATAATCACTGAGCGATGGATACAGCAACAGACTCACACCTACTATAAAAACAACTACTAAAATAACTGTAGTTCCATGTTTCTTAAACCAATTCATTGATATATGCTCCTTGAGAAAAAAACTCTTATTTGACATCTCTATGAAATAGTATATTTCTATTTCTCTATGATGCACAGGGACCTCTAAACACTTTAAAATAATAAAAAATGTACACAGGTCCTCCCCGCATCAGGAAGACAACCTAAACTATCATATAAATTAAGTAGTAAGGTATACTGATACTCCATAAAAATGATAATCATCAAACTATAGAGTACCATATACCTTTCTTGTTTTATTTTATATTTTCCATAATTTTATTTCATGAAATACTTTCCCTAGCGTGCATTCATACGTCTTCTTACAATAAGAACAATCGCTGCTCCAAATACAAGGATGCTACCAAGTACATAGAATACTGTTGTACCGATACCACCTGTAGAAGGAAGTGCTGTTCCTGCATTATTTTCAATATCAATGCTTGCTACATTAACAGGATAAGTTGTTGTAACAGTCTTTCCTCCGTCTACTTCAGTATCTACCACTTCGCCAGCTGCATTATAATAAACAGTAGTTGTTGTCGTATACTCGCTTGTTTCATTAACACTGGCTGTTACAGACACTGTATCTTTCAATTTATTATATCCATCTGGTGCCTTTGTCTCTGATACAGCATATGTCCCTGCTTTTACACCTTTGATAACAAGAACACCCTCATCATTTGTCTCAAACTCAGTAACTGTACCGTTTTTAGAATATTCATAAACTCCCTTCTCATCTGTTGCATTTGCTGTTACACCTTCAATAGAGAATTTAGCTCCTGATAACGAATCATGAGTTTTTCCATCAATCTTATGAATACCGAGTGCATACGTGTAGGTTGTTGTAGTCTTTTCATTACTTTCGCTATAAGGTTCTGGTTCATTAGGATCAGGATTAGGGGTATCTGGCGTACTAGGATCAACCGTCTGATATGTAAAGTTTGCTGTATTCTTATTTCCCTCACCAGCAATAATAGCATCTTCCGTAACTTCCGCATCATATGTAACTTTAATTACACTATTTGCTTTTGTCTGCTCTGCCCATGGAATAGTGATTTCAAATCCTGTATTACCCTCAGTATCTTCAGCCTCCCATCTAATAGTATAATCAGTATCTTTTGTTTTTTCTGCACCATCTACATACACTTTAAGACTTTCTTTGTCATATTCCAAACCTTTTGCAAGAACATCCTTGACATAGTAGTTAACAACTTTCTTTGTGCCAATATAGCTCGTTGCATTTACTCCAATCCTATAACTTACAACATCACCATAATTTGCTGTACTTTTCGTTCTGTCTGTCTTATTTTCAGCTGTCTTAACATCACTATTAGTAATAACCTTACCATTTCCCTCTTCATCATTCTGAGGAGTTTCGTCCCAAGTTGGTCCCTGGTTCTTATCGATAACTGTTGCATTTGGATTTGTGCTGGCTACTGTTAAAGTTCCACCAAGTGTAGACTCTATAAAATAGTAACCATAAGGTACATCTGTAAATGTAACTGTTTCTTCTGTAGCCTTTACAGTGTTCTTAACTTGACTACCAAATCCTTTTGCCCATGTTTTGAAATCATCTGTTGTGACATCAATATTAGCTTTTGCCGTTACGTTACCAGCTTCATCTACCTGAAACCAAGCATTATCATCTGACAATGTTTTTCCATCTGGCAAAGTATATGCAATGCTTCCATTGGCACCTACAGTTGCGTCAAACAATTTGTAAATAGAATAATCTTCATTAACTGTCGCATTCGTAATTGTAATTGTTCCAGTACCTTCCTCTGCAAATGCTGGAATAGCCATAGCCATTACCATAATAGCAGTTGCAAGGAATGCCACGATTTTTCTCGCTATTTTTTTCATACTTTCA
>JAUUSJ010000335.1 GCA_030841965.1 Blautia sp. | reverse complement strand
GCTCCAGCGGCAAAGCTAAGTATATCGAAAAACCGCTCCACTCTCTATCGTTTTTCGAGGATATATCGACGGACTCTCTTCGCTGTGTACTGGTAAAACACCCTTAGCTATTGTCACCCCAGGCAACCAGAAAGAAGATTTTCTTCGCTGTGTACTGGCAAAAGACTATGAAATTTTTTTATAGGGGTAACGTAGGTTTTCTGAATTTTTCTAGTCGATAATGTTGTTCTTCATCTAATTTTTTGATTCCATTTTTATAATCATATCCTTTTTTTCGATAGAACTCCACTGCGGTAATAGAGGCGGGAATTTCTATTCTCTTGGCTCTTAAAAATAGCGTATCGGATTCAAGCGTATCGATGATATAGCTACCAATTCCTTGACCGTGAAGTTCTGGCAGTACAAAAATAGTTAGTAATATACTTTCTGTCAGACTTTGCCAAAAACTTGATATAGAGCCAACCCCCACAATTTTATCTTCATTCCAAAACACGTATACATTTGCGTATTCTGCCACGGATTTAAACCAATTTACATTATGCGTGGCGACAAGGGAATCGATGAACTTCTCTCCATAGTCTTTTATATTGACTTCTTTGAAATTTCTGATAATTAGATTGACGATTTCCTCCACATACTTTTCCTCATAAGGTTTGACAATGACTTCTGTTCCATTTTTTAATTTCATAAAAACTCCTTTCCAAACAAAAAAATGCACGAAACATATAATATGTCTAGTGCATTTAAATTGTTGACTTTTAATAAGAAGTTTATCTATGATAATTCTATTTTATAATAAATAAGCCAGAAAACCCATGTGTCTTTAGACCGTGGGATGAATGGCATTACACTCGACGAAGTACATGAAAAACATTGTATTTCAACAAAACACATGATATAATGCCAATATGTAAGCACATCATATTCGTACTTTGACAAGTTAAAATAGATGGTTGTACTGTCTAATCGTACCGTACGTAAAATTTTAAACGTCAGTTAGCCTTCTGCAAAAAGTGTAGTCATACCGCTTACAGCAAAAAGTAACGTTGTGAGCCTTACGGCTCTATACACTAGTGGCGAAGTGGACACGCCAATAAGAATAAGGATTGCCTGATAGCAGGTGGAAACTTAAATATCAAACTTCTTAAATAGGTGCGTAAGCGCCTTAGAAGCCCATTACCTTTAGGTGATGGGTAGTTCACGCACAGACATATCAGACCTACCTGGTAACTGTGCATCTAATCGGAACACGATTACCTTTGGGTACGTCTGTAATACATGTATATATTATTCATTATAAAATGTAAATTTCTCATTTTTATGTTCCCCTAATATTTTTTTAAAACTTATCATAATTTTGTCTATATGTCAATGTATAATAGCGTAAAATCAGGAAAATCATAAGATACTCTTGACCGGTTGTTACTATCGCTTGGTATAATTTACTGTATGCTACAAAGATAAAATTACTTTTTGATGCTTAGTTGGAAAAGGATTTACTTATTTGATGTAGCATATACCTATCATGGATATCATGCGGAATAAGTCATTTACTGTCAGTATTGGCTATCTCCATGTATTTTCGTAGATGTAAGTGAAAGAAGGTGGTTAAAAAGTTTCGCCAATACACAGCGAAGAGAGCAAACCGATATCTCCTCCAAAAACGATAGAGAGTGGAGCGGTTTTTCGATATACTTAGCTTTGCCGC
>JAUUSJ010000139.1 GCA_030841965.1 Blautia sp. | reverse complement strand
TCCAGCGGCAAAGCTAAGTATATCGAAAAATCGCTCCACTCTCTATCGTTTTCAGACCATATATCTCCCTGCTCTTTCGGCTGTGCATTGGCAAAGTATGATAAAAATTGATATTCTAAGTTTAGGAATTATGATATTCTTTGTTCTTGTCTAGTTTTCTATTATTTAAAAATTATAGTACTTTATTCAAGCTTATTCTTCTATTGTTTAAAAATTATAGTGCTTTGTTCAAGTCTATTCTTCTATCTGATAGAAATTATAGTGCTTTGTTCAAGTCTACTCTTCTGTTTGATAGAAATTATAGTACTTTGTTCAAGTCTACTCTTCTATCTGATAGAAATTATAGTATTTTGTTTAAGTCTACTCTTTTATCTGATAGAAATTATAGTATTTTGTTTTATATAAACTTTTTATAAAAAGTCCGATTATCCGCATAAATACTGTATTTTTTAAAGAAATAGCAATTAAAAATCATTCATTTTACCACGAATTTACTACGTTTGAAAGAGCCTTGATTTGACGATAATAAAGAAGTTGAAAGGGAAGATAACAGCTAATAATCTTCCCTTTTCTCATGTTTAAACGGATATTATTTTATCTTTAATTCAAATTTCAGTATTGCCTGAATCAATTCTGTTTGGATTCTACCTTTTAATTCAGTATCAACTATCATATCAACTTTACTTGACTTATTATATAGAGGTCGTAGACATACCTTTGATATGTATGCGTCATAATATTTCAACAAGTTTATAATTGCGATTTCATCACCATTAACCGCCTTTTCAATCATTTCATAAGATGGTAATTCAGTTGTTTTTCTCATTCTTGTTTTCCTTTCATTTGTGTTTTCAATTTATTCAGAACATTTTTTCTACTACGATATATAGCAGAACGTGAGCATTGAAACAATCCAGCAATTTCAATATCCGAAAAACCGAGAAAATAAAACAGTAATATCACATGAAGTTGTCGAGTGGGTAATTTCTTCAATGCTTTACCTAAATTTTCATTAGATATTTGGACAGCAAAATCACATATATAAAAAGTTATATATTCACTTGGATATAGGTCACAGATTTCATTTTCATATGATACATCTAATAAATCACAAAATGACTTTTCGTGTTTAGAACGTCTAGCAAGTTCCCTGTAATAAGAGATAGTCTTTCTTCTGATAACCAATTTCATCAGAGTGTCAAATTGTAATCGTATAATTTCCTCAAAAGAAGATGTATTCAAGGTATCACCTCCTTTCGCCGAGAATTACAAGAGGAGGAAATACAAAAAAGCACAAGAACATAAATAATAAGTGTTCTTGTGCTGTATTGACTATTCCTGCTATGTCATGTGAAAAACCATATAAAAAAGCAAAAACATTCTCTATGGTTAAATTTACTTTTTTGACAGATTGAATAATGTATTTTGTTTATTATGATTTTCTTCCATGAATACCTCCTGTAGTGTCTGCTTTCTTCAAAACATAGAAGAAAAGCAACAAGACTAATCATAGTAAACAAATCCGTCCAAATTCCTTTTAAGAAACTGTTTTTGAGCAGTAATAATAAGTACACACTTTTTTGAGAAATTACTATTATCTATTGACAAAACAAAAAAACTAAATATAATAGTAACTAACAGTGATAGATAAAATTGGAGGTGATTCTTTTGAACAATAAAGAAATGGCAAAACAGTTATTTATGCTTGTTGGTTTAATGCAACGTGAGCCTATTAAAAAAATGCAGAAAATATCACAAGGCGAAATGGCAATGCTTGGTTTTTTAACGTATGAAAAAAGTGAGACAAATCCAAAAGAATTAAGCGAGCGTTTCAACTTATCTACTGCAAGAGTGGCAAATACGTTGAACAGTCTAGAACGTAAGGAATATATAAAACGTGTTCATGATTCTTTTGACCGTAGAAAAGTTATGGTTTATATAACAGAAAAAGGAAAAGAAGTTTTTACTGAAACAGAAAAAGAAGCATTAAATGAATTTAGTAAATTATTATCTTATCTTGGTGAAAATGATTCTTTATGTTTGCTAAAAATCATCGATAAAATACAAGTGTTTTACAGTCAAAAATAATGTGTTAACTATGCCAACATACTATTTGTTGGCAAATATTTAACACATTTATCTATCACTAATAGTAAGTATCACTAAAAGTTAAAGGAGGAATTGTCGTGTTAAAGACTTTATTGAAACAAATAAAACAGTATAGAAAAGCGTCTGTTTTAGCCGCTGTCTTTACGGTGTTAGAGGTTATCTTAGAACTCATTATTCCAATGCTTATGGCAGCAGTTATTGATAATGGCATTGAATCTGGAAATATAAACAATGTTTATTTTTATGGTTTATGTATGATTATGACAGCAGTTTTAGGTCTTGCTTGTGGAGTATTGGCAGGTAGATACGCTGCTATCGCTTCTGCTGGTGTTGCAAGTAATATAAGAGATGGAATGTATGAAAATATACAAACATTTGCATTTTCAAATATTGATAAATACAGCACTGCTGGATTGATAACAAGACTAACAACTGATGTTACTAATCTTCAAAATGCTTATCAAATGATTATTAGAATGTGTGTAAGAGCCCCTATCAGTTTAATCAGTGCTCTTATCATGGCGTTATATATTAGTGCAAAAATGGGTGGAATTTTCTGCATTGCTATTGTATTCTTGACCGCTGTTATTGTTTTCATACTATGGAAAACAATTCCTATATTTAGTCATGTTTTTCAAAAATATGATGATTTGAATGCAAGTGTTCAAGAAAATGTTACAGCAATTCGAGTTGTTAAATCTTATGTTAGAGAAGATTATGAAAAAGAAAAATTTAATAAAGCCGCCTCTTATATATATAAGCTTTACGTTAAAGCTGAATCACGATTAGCATTAAACAATCCAGCTATGATGACAGCTATGTATGGTTGTATTATCGCTATCTCATGGGTAGGTGCTAAAATGATTGTCAGTGGAAGTTTGACAACAGGTGAGCTAACAAGCCTTTTCAGTTATGTTACTAACATACTTATTTCACTAATGCTAATATCCATGATATTTGTAATGGTGAGTATGAGTTTTGCAAGTGCTAAACGTATTGCGGAAGTCCTTGATGAAAAACCAGATTTAAAAAATCCAGATTCTCCTGCTATGGTAGTAGAAAATGGCAATGTTCAATTTAATCATGTAAGCTTTTCATATAAGAAAGATGGAAATGGCGAAAAAGTTCTTTCTGACATTAATATTGATATAAAGCAAGGCGAAGTGATCGGAATTGTAGGAAGTACAGGAAGTTCCAAATCAAGTTTAGTTAATCTTATTTGTCGATTATATGATGTTACAGATGGCTATGTAAAAGTCGGTGATAAAGATGTAAGAGAATACGATTTAGATATTCTTAGAAATGAAGTTGCAGTGGTATTACAAAAGAACCAGCTTTTTTCGGGAACAATTTTAGAAAATTTAAGATGGGGAAATGAAAATGCTTCTTTGGAAGAATGTATGCAAGCTTGCAAACTAGCACAGGCTGATGAATTTATCCAACGATTTCCTAAAAAGTATGATACTTATGTTGAACAAAGTGGAGCAAATTTATCCGGCGGACAAAAACAACGATTGTGTATTGCAAGAGCTCTTTTGAAAAAGCCAAAAATTCTTATATTGGATGATTCTACAAGTGCTGTAGACACTGCAACAGACGCAAAAATCAGAGAAGCATTTGCTAAAGATATACCAGAAACAACAAAATTTATTATTGCACAACGAGTGTCAAGTATACAGAATGCCAATAAAATTATCGTTATGGAAGATGGCAAAATCAATGGTTTCGGAAACCATGATGAACTTTTAAAATGTAATGAGATATATCGTTCTATGTACGAAAGTCAAACAAAAGGAGGCGGCGATTTTGATGAATAATAAACAAAATGGAGTATCTCGTCTTTTAAGATTAGTATGGAAAGAATATAAAATAGAAATGTTGGTTGTTATTTTAGCAATCATTGGCTCAGCTCTTGCGTCAGTTAAAGGTACGTTGTTTTTGCAGACGTTAATTGATGATTATATTGTACCTCTAACGAAAAGCAATTATCCAGATTTTACACCACTAGCTTCAGCATTGTTGAAAATAGCCATAATCTATATCTTAGGTATTCTTTGCTCTTATACCTATAATCGAATCATGGTGAATGTTAGTCAAGGAACTATGAAAACAATAAGAATCAAATTATATAATCATATGCAATCACTGCCAATACAGTATTTTGATAGTCATTCACATGGAGATATTATGTCGATTTATACAAATGATACTGATACACTTCGCCAGTTTTTAAGTCAAAGTATTCCTCAATTATTTAGCAGTATCATAACAATCGTCAGTATTTTTGTTGCAATGATAACATTAAATATTCCGCTTACGATTATTACTCTAGTCATGGTTGCTATTATGTTAGTCGTTGCCAAAAATGCAACTACATTAAGTAGCAAGTATTTTAATCAGCAGCAAAATAATTTAGGAAAACTTAATGGTTTTATTGAAGAAATGATAAGTGGTCAAAAAGTTGTTAAAGTCTTTTGTTACGAAAAAAGAAGTTTAGCACGTTTTAGAAGTGTTAATGAAGAATTGAAAGAAAGTTCACAAAAAGCAAATATTTATGGGAATATTCTTATGCCTATTATTATGCAAATTGGAAATGTAAGCTATGTTATATGTGCTGTTATAGGCTCTATCCTTATATTAAATGGATATGGTGGTTTAAGCGTTGGAATGCTAGTATCGTTCTTAACGCTCAATAAAAACTTTAATCAGCCATTTGGACAAGTAAGCCAACAATTAAACAGTATTATTATGGCAACTGCTGGTATCAATCGTATTTATGCACTTCTTGACGAAGAATCAGAAAGTGATAATGGATATATAAGTTTAGTTAATATAGAATGTGATTCTACAGGAAATTTAATAGAAAGTACAAAACGTACAGGAAAATGGGCATGGAAACATTATCATAAAGCAGATGATACCACAACTTATCAAGAACTTAACGGAGAAATTCTCTTTGAAAATGTTGATTTTGGATATAGTGATGAAAAATTAGTCCTTCATGATATTAACCTATTTGCGAAGAAAGGACAGAAAATTGCATTTGTAGGAAGTACAGGTGCAGGTAAAACAACCATTACAAATCTTATCAATCGTTTTTATGATATTCAAGATGGGAAAATTCGATATGATAACATTAATATTAGAAAAATTAAAAAAGCAGATTTAAGGAAAAGCTTAGGTGTTGTATTACAGGATACCCATTTGTTTACTGGTACTATTATAGATAATATTAGATATGGACGATTAGACGCAACTGACGAAGAATGTATACAGGCTGCAAAACTAGCTAATGCTGACAGCTTTATTCGTATGTTGCCAGATGGGTATCAAACAATTATATCTGGTGATGGTGGAAGCTTATCACAAGGACAAAGACAATTATTGGCAATAGCTAGAGCTGCTGTTGCAAATCCTCCTGTCCTTGTTTTAGATGAAGCTACTTCAAGTATTGATACTCATACAGAAGAATTAGTGCAAAACGGTATGGATAAATTGATGGCAGGACGAACAACATTTGTTATTGCTCATCGTTTATCAACTATTAGAAATGCTGATTGCATTATGGTATTGGAAAACGGAAAAATTATTGAGCGTGGAAATCATGAACAGTTAATCAAAGAAAAAGGTCGATATTACCAACTTTATACAGGTGATTTTGAATTATCATAAAGAAATACAATTTATATTGAGGTGATTTTAAATATGGGAAAATATTAGTTATTTCACTTTCAGATGATGAAGAACAGGTTTTTTATCAAACTGTTAAATGGCTATCAGATAGATTTAATTGTTCTGATGTTATTATAAAACAGCAACCACAGGTATTTTCCCTTAACCCTTATACAAGAATTTGTACTAATGAATGTGGGAAATCTGTATACTTAACAGCTAAACAGTTTGATTTACTATACTTTCTTTATTCCCATAAAGGACAGGTATTCACAAAAGAACAACTTTATGAAAAAGTATGGGGATATGAAGATGTGATAGACGGAAAAAATCTCACATCATTCATACGAAAGTTAAGAAAAAAGATAGAGCCTACCCCAGACAATCCACAGTATATTATTACAGTCTGGGGCGTAGGTTATAAATTCAATGAAGAAAAACCGTAGTTACAATTCACATTCATGTGATCTGTTAACTACGGTTTTTTACTGCTTAATACATGCTTTTTTACGTATTATTTCACAATCTTTCAGTTACTATCTTTTTCCAGTGTTAAATCAAACTGTGAAATCTGAGTTATTCTTGTCTGTGTAAATAACAGTGTCAATACTTACCCTTTCTTCCTCGTGATTACCAAAAACAGTAAAGAAAAAGTCCTGTCAAGAACTGTAGCCACTGTAAAGTGGTGCGAAGCATTCTTGATCGGACTTTTTGTTTGCTGTATCTTCCACAAAGAGGAGAAAGATTATTCAATCCCGTCTAAATCTTCAAATCCCTTGATGGTCGGCACTTTCGACAAAATCTCTCTGTCCTCGTCCACAAGGGTATTGATGATAACTTCTCCCCCGTCAAAGTCTGTATAGGGATTCATGTGTTTATGCCCCTCTAAACTTTCCCCAAACATATCGACACTGTATAAATCATCATAACGTCTTATCAGTTTTTGGAACTTGAAATATTCAACCATTTTTTTCAACGGGTACAGGTCGGACGCTTTTCTTTCCTCTGCATTGATGTAACACCGCCCTGCGTATACCTGTCACAGTAATAGAAAACTGCGATAAATCAAGGGGAAAAGGCTGTTTTCCCACTGCACAGAAATTTGACAAACGAAAGGAGTAATGTAGTATCGCAAAAAGAGAAAATTTAACCGTCAAGATTGATTACATCAGCATTGTATTTGACAGTGCAAAGGCAGAGGACGTCATAAGGCACGTTTTGGAACTTCCGCCCGATATTTTTATCACTTACCCAAAGAAAGTCGCATTTAAGACGTATCAGACCTGCTGGCAGATTGGAGATATTTATCTGTCGGGCAATGCAGAAAAGACAGAGGACAATCCACAGGGAACAGGCTGTTATCTCGTTATGACTGGCAAAGGGTGTGATGATATTTTCCGAATCCTTGATAACAGAGGGCATACCTTTGGAGAACTGTTCAGACAATGTGAACGCTGGTTTGGTACAGAATTTCATTTTACAAGGCTGGATATTGCCATTGATGACAGAAACGAGGTTCCGTTCTTTACGCCACAGCAGTTAAAGAAAAAATGCGAAAAGGAAGAATACATATCCAGCAGTGAATACTGTAGGAATAATGAGAGCAAATATCCCCATGAAGAATGGGCTGGAACTCTTTATATCGGTGCTGGAAAATCGGATATATCGTTCCGCATTTACGATAAGGACAGAGAAGTCAGCACAAAATATAACCGAACGCTGGAAGAAGTCGGGAGCTGGAAACGAACGGAAATCCAGTTGAGGGATAAAAAGGCTCATGCGTTCGCCATGCTTTTGAAAGACAATCCGCTGGATTTAGGACAGCTTGCTCTCAATCTGCTGTCTTCCAATCTCCGTTTTGTTGTTCCGAACGTGAACGAGAGCAACCGTAGCCGATGGAAAACCTGTCGATTCTGGGAGCGTTTTCTTGGAAATGTAGAGCCTTTGAAACTGCATATCCCACAGATACACAATACGCTCATGGAAACACAGCAATGGCTCAAAGAGGGCGGGGTATTATCGGCGGTCAAGGGATTTTATTACTTGGAGCAAAATGACGCATTGGGGGATTTGGAGCGTGTGGACACTATGCTGGAAAAAGTCCGTTACAGTCCTTCCCTTGCCGGAAAGCTGACTGCACACTTGCAGAGGATAGGCAGAGAGGAAATCATCCCCTTTATCCTGTATGATACAAGGCGTTAGGGGGTGTACGGATTGAATAGTAAGATAGACATTCCCGTATGGGAGAAATACACCATGACGGTAGAAGAAGCGTCAAAATATTTCACGCTTGGTCAGAATAAAATCCGCTGGCTGGCAGAGCAGAACCGACACGCCGACTGGTACATTATGAACGGAAACCGCCTGCTGATAAAGAAAAAGCAGTTTGAAAAATTCATAGATAAAGCGGACGCTATTTAATGCAAAAGAGCCTTGAATGTGATATTATTGGGATAAGTCATATCAAGGCTCTTTCCATTTGGAAAGGAGATATATATGTCAGAAAAAAGACGAGATAATAAAGGTCGTATCTTAAAGACGGGAGAGAGCCAGCGAAAAGACGGAAGATACTTATATAAATATGTGGACGCATTTGGAAAGACAAAATGTGTGTATTCTTGGAAACTCGTGCCTACGGACAGCGTTCCAAAGGGAAAGCGTGATTGTCTGTCGCTCCGAGAAATGGAGCAGGAGATTCACAGGGATTTAGCGGACGGAATCGACACCACAGGCAAGAAAATGACTTTGTGCCAGCTTTACGCAAAACAGAACGAACAGAGAGCCAACGTCAAGGAAAGCACGAAAACAGGACGCAAACAGCTTATGGAGATACTGAAAAAGGATAAGCTGGGAGCAAGGAGCATTGACAGCATTAAACCCTCTGACGCAAAGGAATGGGCGGTCAGAATGAAAGCGAACGGATATGCCTATAAGACTATCAACAATTATAAGCGTTCCTTAAAAGCGTCATTCTATATCGCCATAGCAGATGATTATGTGAGGAAGAATCCTTTTGATTTCAAACTGAATGAGGTCATAGAGGACGATACCAAACAGAAACAGGCATTGACGGAAGAACAGGAAGAAACGCTGTTAGCCTTTGCGAAAACAGACAGGATATACCGCAAGTATTATGATGAAATCGTGATACTGTTAAAGACAGGACTTCGCATTTCCGAACTGTGCGGATTGACCGTCAGTGATTTGGACTTTACGGAAAAGGTTATCCATGTAGAACACCAGTTGTTGAAGAACAGCAGGACAGGCTACTACATAGACACACCGAAAACAAAAAGCAGTATGCGTGATGTTCCCATGAGCGAGGAAGTTTGCAGAGCCTTTGAGCGTGTCATGGCAAGAAAACAGAAAGCCGAGCCGATAGTGGTTGACGGTTACAGCCATTTCCTCTTTCTCAATGGAAAAGGCTACCCTATGACGAATGTTGCTTATAATATAGCCTTTGCCAATCTCGCAAAGAAATACAATAAACAGCATGAGGACAATCCGTTACCAAAGATAACGCCACATATACTACGCCACACGTTCTGCACAAGGTTAGCCAATAAGAGCATGAACCCAAAGAGTTTACAGTATATCATGGGTCATTCCAACATCAATATCACAATGAATCTGTATGCTCATGCGTCTGTTGAGGGAATTAAGGTAGAACTTAGGGAATTGATTGCCTAGATTTTACCACGATTTTTACTACGATTGACCGTGAAGAAATGTGAAAAAACGTGAGGAAACGTAAGTATCCGCCGATAGTAAAAATGCCCGTATAGCCTGTAAAATAAGGATATACGGACATTTGAAAAGATTTAAAAAGATAATCAGAAATTCATATAAAGTTTAAGTCTACTCTTTTATTATTTTTAGATATTTTCCACACTGTTTATCATTAATAAGCATACTTGCAAATCTCTCCACACCAAAACGCTCCATAAATAAATCACATTTACATAGGAACATATAGTAAATATTCATTCCACATCCTTGTAGCGTCTCAAAATTTCCCTGTCCTTTAGAAATTAAGACATCGGCATCTTTCATTGCTTTTTTGGCTGTCTCATTAATTTCTTCAAGCCATGTACCTGGAATTGCTGTTCCGTTTTCAATAATGACAGCCTCATCTAGTAAGCCGACTTGTTTCGCATCTTCTATCGTCACGTCATTAATAATCTGTTCTCCTCTTACAATAACTGTGACATTGATATTCGGATATAACATTTTAATGATACGAATGAGAAGTTTATCTAAGACAACTTCTCCACAGTTATCGGTTAAGTAGACCAGATTTTTTCCTCCCTGTAGGTCAGATTTCAATGCTTCATATTCCCTCTCATCTACTGGATTCCTCTCCGCAGTTTCGATAAGTTCCATAAGCTTTTCCTTTTCCACATCTACCAAAGTTCCAAAGTCAATATAATTGCCAACTGTGGCATACTGTATTGCTCTCTTAAGAGGTTCCTTCGCCTCTAATAACTTTTTATAGATATCTTCCTCAATATGTAACATTAACTCATTGAATCCATACTTGATTTTTGCAAAGTCTTTCTGCTCTCCAAACATTTCTCTTTGAATCTTCGCAATTCTAGACGAGATAACAGGAGCACTGTCTTTTTCTGTTATATTCGCCAATAAGTTTAATACTCTCTTCATATAGAGCAATCTCTCCTCTTCTGTCAAACCCGCAGGAAAATTTTTCAACTCCTTTTGTGCAAGACATACGATACATCCTGAATCCATTCGAGCAACTGCCATTTTTCCTTCCTCCTATTGTCTATATCATCAACCAGATACTTTAAGAATTAAGGACGACAATTCTCAGTAGCTTGTCGCCGAGTAGTTCACGTATGCTATCCTTTTCTATTCATTTTGCCAGCCCGCATAATTCTTTCCATATCCGCTTTTGAAAAAATATTTTTCTCAGTACAGTATACCATATTCTTGCCTATTTTTCATATGCAAATCTTCTGCAAATGCATAGCCTTTTATTGTAGATTGTTTTGTCAGTACACAGCCAAAAAACATTTCAGATTATTTTTCCAGTACACGGCAAAAAAATATTTCAAATTATTTTTTTCAGTACA
The DNA here is from genome assembly GCA_030841965.1 of Blautia sp. Taxonomy (GTDB): domain Bacteria; phylum Bacillota; class Clostridia; order Lachnospirales; family Lachnospiraceae; genus JAUUSJ01. Next base: position 400 of record JAUUSJ010000139.1, on the reverse strand, counting down.
TAGCCAAGAAAAAATTACTTTAAACTATTTCTCCAGTATATAGCCAAGAAAAAATTGCCTTAAACTGTTTCGCCAATACACAGCCAAGAAAAAATTACTTCAAACCATTTCGCCAATACACAGCCAAGAAAAAATTGCTTTAAGCCGTTTCGCCAATACACAGTCAAAAAAAAATTATTTCAAGCCATTTCGCCAATACACAACCAAGAAAAAATTGTTTCAAACAGTTTTGCCAGTACACAGCCAAGAGAGCAAGCAGATATCTCCTCCGAAAACGATAGAGAGTGGAGCGGTTTTTCGATATACTTAGCTTTGCCGCTGGAGCACTGTTTGAGTGCCGTAGGCGCGAGTTTGCGGGAGGCGGCAAAAATCGGCGTATGTCGAAAAACCGTGGGAACGA
>JAUUSJ010000334.1 GCA_030841965.1 Blautia sp. | reverse complement strand
ATTTCAAGAATGAAGTTGTGATTATCGACCACCAGTTATTAAAGAGCAAGGAACAGGGCTACTATATTGAAACGCCTAAGACAAAAAGCGGAGCAAGGCAAGTGCCATTAAGCAGAGAAACGATACAAGCATTTCAACGGGTTATGAAGAAACGCCCAAAGGCAGAACCATTTGTGATAGACGGACGGAGCAATTTCCTATTTGTCAATCATAAAGGCAAGCCCAAAGTTGCGATTGATTACAACGCCTTATTTGTCCGTATGGTAAAGAAATACAACAAGCACCACAAGGACAATCCCTTGCCACATATCACACCGCATACGCTACGCCATACATTCTGCACAAGGCTGGCAAGCAAGAACATGAACCCGAAAGATTTACAGTATATCATGGGGCATTCAAATATCAGTATCACAATGAACTGGTATGCTCATGCGTCCATAGATACCGCAAAATCAGAGGTACAGCGTCTAATCGCATAAGAAGTATTTACCACGATTTTAACCACGCTTGATAGCGAAAATATAAGAAGATAGACCTAGATATGTGAGGTTTACAACAAAAGCAAAATGCCCGTAGAGCCGATAAAATAAGGCTTTACGGACATTTAAGAAGATATAAAAAGATAGTCAAAAAGACATATATAATTTATTCCTAACTGCTTTATTATTTCGTACACCAAAGACAATACCGGGTCTGTACCATTATCATTTTCCCATGCGTCATAATAAACTGCCACATCATAATTCTCTGGCATGTCTTCTGCTTTTTTCGGAAATGGAAGTGCGTATACAATACTTGCTTTCTTTTCATCATCCATATCGCTCATCGGATTTTTTGCATTTATTAGCAACATAGATTGTTTCACAAAAAAAGTCTTTCCACTCCCCCATCTGCCATCAATAGCAATAGAAGAAGCTCCTTCTTGTACTAATATCAAATCATAAAAACGCACTAAATCTTTGTTTCGTTTCAATAAATCTTTGTCCAATGTATGTATCAAATTTTCTTCTGTAGGAATCAATTCAAAACTATTCATGCCCATTTTCCTCCTGTAAAATATCTTGTAACTGTTTATTTCGATTAATAATTACATCCACAATATATTCTAGAAACTTAACATACTGTTCTGGTTTCAACTTTAATAACTTTTCAACAGTATCATATTTATCGTTTTCTAAAATTTCCTCTATGAATACACTTCTATAAATACTACCATAAACTAGTTTCGTAAATTTAGCATGCCGTTTATAATACACATTGGGTATATCATAGCAATGTGCCATTCCTCTATTTATATTCGCCCCTGGCCATGTTGGAATTATGTTTCCTATATCATAGTAGTGTTCTAAAAATCCTTTTATTTCCGGTAAATCGTTTACGTCACTAAATTGTGGATAATTCTCACTTAAAAACTTATCGGAATAAAGGCGCTGTCTCGTAGCCCCCTTTTCATCTTTCACCTTAATATCCGTCTTCACATTATCTCCAAATAATTGTCGATAATAAATAAAAACCCCAATAGCATATACTCCTCTAAAAGAGAATAATACATCCGGACATTCCCAATTCAGTTTTATGATTTTATCAACATTATATTTTTCAACAGTTTCTCTCTTATGAAAAAATTCTTCTACAGATTGTAATTTCATCTTTAGGTAAGCGCTTAATTTTTAGGTATGATAGAAAAAATCCCCGACTACTTTTCAGTAG
>JAUUSJ010000138.1 GCA_030841965.1 Blautia sp. | reverse complement strand
GTTAAGACGCCGCCCTCTCACGGCGGAAACAGGGGTTCGATTCCCCTACAGGCTGCTCGAACAATTCCACTGAGAATTTGTTCAAAAAAACACTTGCATTTTTTCAAGATGTATGTTATAATTCATAAGGTCGTTAGGACATAAGGCCTGTTGGTCAAGGGGTTAAGACGCCGCCCTCTCACGGCGGAAACAGGGGTTCGATTCCCCTACAGGCTGTTTGGAACAGATTCATATATTGGATCTGTTCTTTTTTTTGTGGAAATATGGGAATAGAGATGGAAATAGACGCTAAGAGAAGCCGTCCATATGTCCTCAGAAAACACGTTCGTTCCCACGGTTTTTCGACATACGCTGATTTTTGTCGCTTCCCGCAAACTCGCGCCTACGGCACTCAAACAGTGCTCCAGCGACAAAGCTAAGTATATCGAAAAACCGTGGGAACGAACGTGTTTTCGGGACATATATCTGTCTCCTCTTTCCGCGTCCCCCCTCTCAATATACATACATATACTGTTAAATTTTAAGTCTCCTTTATAAACTTATTCTTACAAGTCGGACAAGTAATCTTCACCTTTCCCTGTCTTTTCGGAATTCGAATCGCCTGATTACAGTAAGGACAATTAAAATAAACATAATTTGGGTCAAATTTCTGCTCTCTCTTTCTCTGCTCTCGCTTCTTTTGCTCTCTCGCCAAGGCCTCTGCTGCCCTCTTTTCCTCTTCTTTCCTTCTTTTCTCCTCTTTCTCCCTCTGCTCTCTCTCTCTCTTCTCCTCACGCTGTCTCAATATTTCTTCTTTTTTCCTCTCTACGCTCTCCTTCCTCTCATCCTTCGAGACAACCTCTTCCTTCTCTTCTTTTTTTGTCTCTTCCTTAATCTCTTCCACTTTTTTAGTAGTTTTTTGTCTCAACTCTTCATTTTTTCTCTTTTTCTTATCAAGCTTCTCTTTTTTTCTTGCCTCTCTTTCTTCTTCCGTTTCCTTCCTCTCTGGTATAAGAAAAGAACAAACCTTGACAAATACCTGATTCTCCTTTTTTCTCCACTCAAGATTCTCAGAAAACATTCTACAAGCACTAAGCACTACAAAAATCAGACAGCCAAGACAGGCAAAAATTTTTTTCTCCTCTGACAAAAATATATACAAAAAATAAAATACTAGACTAAGACATAGACAAAATAAGTTTAACTCATCTATCCCACATCGGTTCTTCATAAAATCCTGAATTTTTCTCATCGTATCTTTCCCCTCAATTCTTTCACAAATTTTCTACTAAACTGCACTAAAAGAGCAGATAAAATAATGCCAATGCTATCAATAAAAACATCTCTCAAAGCGGCATCTCTCCCAGATATAAATAACTGGTGAAATTCGTCTAATGCCGCACATAAAATAGCGCAACCAATCGGAATAAAAATAAGCTTCCTGCCCTTTATTCGATATACAAAACAAGGAATCGACATCGCTATCCCAAGAAGAAAAAATTCTGAGATATGTCCCATCTTTCTCACATAAAAATGAAGCTCCTCCACTCTTTGCTCTATCATATTATTATCTAATTGTTCTTTTTTTATCTTTCCCTCAAACTCTACTATCTTATAAGTTACACCACTGCTAAGCTCTGCTGAGGCATCTCCTTGTTGCCCTGAAAATAAAAAAATAACAGATAGCATAATAATAGTCGGTAAGAAAGAAAGTAGCTTTAATTTCTCTCTCATGCTCAAAAGTATATCATTCTTTCTCCCCAAAGTAAATATTCACATTTTCATAGTTTTTTACCCCACTAAACATCTCATCACTCTAAATCTCCCAAATCTCTTCTACTTTCTATTCTTTTAATCTCTCCCTCATTTCCTCCAAAAAGAAAGAGACCGCTCTTGAAGCCTTCGCCCCTTGAGCAATCTCTTTCCTTCGCCGTGATATCAAATTAGGAGCAACGAATCTGAAGTTCCTCCCATCTTCTATCCACTTCCTCCTGGAACTGAACAATCAACTCCTCATTTCCTTTCTTGAAAAGATGTTTAAATCTTCCCTGCACTCTCAAAAAGTCCTCGATTGGAAGCTTTTTCTTCGGTGCATAATTTAATGTCCACTTGCCATTTTCCACCTCAAATAAAGGCCAGTAACAAGTCTCCACCCCTAATTTACAAATCTCCATCAAATCCTCGGTTGGATATCTCCATCCTCTCGGACACGGAGCCATCACATTTAAAAGTGCGGCTCCCTCGGTATAAATCGCCTTCTCCGCCTTCGTGTGAATATCTCTAAAATTCCCAAGAAATGTCGTCTGTGCCACATAGGGAACTTTATGCGCTGCGATAATCTCCGCCAAATCCTTGCGGTACTGCATTTTGCCGTTCGATTCCTTTCCCGCCGGTGTTGTTGTCGTGTCCGCAAACATCGGTGTCGCAGAAGAACGCTGAATACCTGTATTCATATACGCCCCATTATCATAGCATACATACACAAAATCGTGATTTCTCTCCATCGCACCAGATAAAGACTGAAATCCAATATCATATGTACCGCCATCTCCGCCGAGTGTAATAAACTTATAATTATCCTTTATCTTGCCCCTTTTCTTTAATGCCTTATAAGCCGTCTCGACACCGCTCATCGTCGCTCCCGCATTCTCAAACGCATTGTGAATATAACTATCCTCATACGCTGTATACGGATACATAAACGTGGAAACCTCCATACATCCCGTCGCATTTCCAATCACCGCATGGTCTCCCTCGTGAAGTGCGCGAAGCACCGCTCTAAGTGCGATGGTACCGCCACATCCAGCACACATTCTATGACCTGGAGCCACGCGCTCTGGCTGACTCATTACTTCTTTTAAATTATATCTCACTCTCTTTGCCATCTCGCATCCTCCTAGTCTCTAAGTCCAATATATTGATACTGCTCCACTTTAGCTCCATTTTCTACCAAATCTTCCATCTCGGCAAATACTTTCTTTGCATCCTCCACGCGAAAATCTCTTCCGCCTAAGCCATAGATATAATTGCGAACCTCGGCAAATACTCGCGCATGATAAAGTGCCGTCGTCACTTCCACACCGAGCGGAGCTCCATGTGCGCTGAAACTATCATCTCTATCCAAAATTGCAATTCCTCTCATATTCTTTAGGGCAGCTGCAATTTCTTCTCCAGGAAACGGACGGAATACTCGAATCTTTAATAAGCCGACTTTCTTTCCCTCTGCGCGAAGCTCATCAATCGCATCCTTCGTCGTTCCAGCCGCAGAGCCAATCATAACAATCGCATACTCGGCATCCTCTAATTGATACTCCTCAAAAAATCCATAGCTTCGTCCCGTAAGCTCTTCATACTTCCTTGCGATGTCCAAGATAACCTGCTTTGCATTCTTCATCGCCTCTGCCTGTGCTTTTTTTGACTCCATATAATAATTGGACACGGCATAAGGTCCGACTGCCATCGGACAATCTGCATTCAGTAAGAAATTCTCTGGCTCATACTCACCGACAAACTCCTGTACCTCCTCGTCCGATAATAGCTCAATATTTTCCACCGCATGACTTGTAATAAATCCATCCTGACAAATCATCACAGGCAAATGTACATCCTTATGCTCCGCAATCGGATACGCCTGAATAAAATTGTCGTAAGCCTCCTGATTATTCTCCGCATAAATCTGAATCCATCCAGAATCTCTCGCTCCCATACTGTCTGAGTGGTCACAGTTAATATTAATCGGTCCGCTAAGAGCACGGTTTACTAGAGCCAAAACAACGGGAAGTCGGTTGGAAGCCGCCACATAAAGCTCCTCCCACATAAGCGCAAGACCACAAGAAGAAGTCGCGGTCAAAGCTCTCGCTCCCGCCGCACTCGCACCAATTGTCGCACTCATAGAGCTATGCTCACTCTCAACTGGAATAAACTCGGTATCCATCTCACCATTTGCGATATAAGTAGAGACATACTGAGGAATCTCTGTAGAAGGTGTGATAGGAAAAGCAGGCATAACATCAGGATTAATCTGCTTAATTGCAAGACTCACCGCCTCATTGCCAGATAAACGATCTCGAATTGCCATTTTATTTTCCCTCCTTCATTGTAATCGCCCCAAATGGACATACTTTTGCACAAATTCCGCATCCCTTACAGTGATCTAAATCAAACTCCGCCCTCTCACCGTGAAAAACAGGGATACTGCTATCTGGACATACTGGAGCACAGAGCAGACATTGGGTACATTTCTCTGCGTCAAAAATCGGTGTACATGTTCTCCACTCGCCCGTATTGAAATATTTTGAAGTTCCTCCTGCATAAATTTGATTTCCCTCAGTCAAATCACGCCAGGAGCTTTGTTCTGTAATCTTTGAAATATCTGTAGCTATCTTATTAGCCATCATTACACCTCCTGTAAAACCATCTTGAGGGCATTCATATTGCCTTCTATCACTTCTGGCTTCTTCGCAAATTTATGTTTATAAGAATTTTCCATCTCTCTTAAAAATGTCGCTCTGTCAATCACTCCACTGATAGCAACGATGGCCGCAAGCATCGGAGAATTTGGAAAATACTTTCCAAGCGTCGCCATCGAGATACGATGCGCATCAATCGTATAGACTCTTCCCTCATATCCGCGAAGATGTGGCATAATCTCTTCCTTACTCTTCGCTGTATTGACAATAATCGCTCCGTCCTTACTAAGACCATTTGTCACATCCACATCTTCCAATAAAGTCTCATCCACCACGACCACGAAATCTGGATCATAAATATTAGAATGCACACGAATTGGGGCGGAACTAATCCGATTATAGGCCGTAATCGGAGCTCCCATACGCTCTGGACCGTACTCTGGAAATCCCTGCACATACTTTCCTGTCTGAAATGCCACGTCCGCCAAGAGAAGAGCCGCCGTCTTTGCACCCTGTCCCCCTCGTCCATGCCAACGAATTTCTACTGTATTTTTCACTATTTTTCCTCTTTCTATCTTCCTTTTAAACTACTATTATCTAATTACTCTGCCTCTCCGGTAATCAGCCATGGAGATGGCTGTGCCACAAATATACTGTTTTTATCCGTCTTAGAAACTGAAATCTGCGTCACTTCCATATTTTTAATATTATAAATCTTAAAAATATTCTTAATACTAGATAAAATATCAAGCTCCAATGTATAGATGACAAACTTCATCTTTGGATTTTTCAAAAGCAAGCTTTGAATCTCCTCCTCCAGCTTCTTTGTCGCCACAATAAAAGACAACCTAGGAACTGGCATACTATCTAGAGACTCCTGGCTCAAATCTGGAACAATCTGAACATTTCTCACACCAAACTGCTCAATATTTTGCTCCATCGTATCCTGGTCATCCTCATGGTATTCAACTGCAATAATATTCCCATAACTTGCCGCCATCGCCGACTCAATCACGATACTCTCGCCGCTGACGATACAGATAGTATCATTCGCATCTATCTCAAGCATACTCATAATAACCGCACGAATCTCATTGCCGACATATCGAACAGAACCTCTTGTAAAATTCTCATTCTTAATACCAATCTGATAGGACTCTCTCGTATTTTCATTCATCACTAAAAATACCGTCGGAGCCTTTAGCTTGACATTAATCAAATTTTTAATCTTCGTATGTACCGGCTGCTCTATAGGTTCGAGTCCCTCACTATACCAGATATCGTACTCTCCGAGTCCCGCAATCCAAAACTCATAAAAAATATCCTCATGTCCTCCATCCGCAAATACCATCACTCTCTTATGCGTGCGAATCGCTGGAATAACATTTCTCTCTCTCCCACATATATTCAATAACATGAATTTTTCTGGGCTCGTCCCAAGCATATCTGCATAATAGCCCAACCAAGATAAGATATTTTGGCTTGAAAATACTGGTTTATTTTCCATCATTATCCGACCCTCCTTTGTATTCTTCTCTATTATATTTTGGCGGGTCCCAAGTTCCAAAATCCTCTTGCAAGCAAGCTTGCATCGGATTTTGGAACTTTTGACCCTGGTATCATAATATAAAAGCATTTTCTATCATACCATTTATAAAAAAAAGATACAACTCCCTTTTTTATAAATTTGCAGGATTTCTTTGTGAAAAATTCAACAATCTTTTCATAAAAAAAAGAGAGAGCTTATCACCTACTCAAGCTCTCTCTTCTTATTATTCTCAAAACACCCAATTTTCCTTCTCTTTACGTCCTTTTTGCTCGCACCAAAGTCCGATATCCGAAAGCAAGTCCTCTATCATCTCTACATCAAACATGGAAATCCTATGAACCCTATCATAGTAGAACTCACACGTTTTATCTCCTGTATGTATAATAAAATCCTGCTCCACCTCTTCTAGTTCTGTCGCCACCCTGACTAAAAGAGCCGACCTTTCTCTCAAAGGACCATCTAACATAGCTTCATACTTCGCCGATAGCGCCTTTTCCTTCTCTTCGTCCAAAGAAGCCTGATACATACAAAAGACAATTCCGTTTTGCCCATCTAGTATGTCCAAAAACTTATCGGACAATTCCTCCTCCAAATCGAGAATAAAAAGCTCTATCCGTTTTTCTCTCGCCTGTTCATATGAGATAGATTCTGGATACACAATAAAATACCCATCTGTCTCACTCTTTAGTGTAATCTGCCTCTTTTTTGCCGAGCCAGAGAGGCTCACCACTTCCTCCCCAGCTCGAAGAAGCAATGCAGTCAAAAAACTGCTTAATTTTGTCTCACTTGCGATTACTGTATGCATCTGACATTACATCGTCTTTGTTGCAACTACATCCACGCCAAGACCAAGCACATCCTTAATGATAACATCGCCACAATGAATTGGTGCAGTTACTGTCACCTTCGCAATCTCTTCCATAATCTCAGGAATCTTTCCTTTTGGAATATCACTGTTTGTCTTCACTGGAATTCTGCGATAAGCCGCATTCTCAATACGAGCCGTAGAAGTGATAACACGTGTTGGATTCACCAATTCTTTCTTTCCATACTCTGCTCCACGTGGACAAGAATTTCCCTTCACGCTATATCCGTTCTCTTCATCTACCTTTAAGTGGCATCCCTTAGGACACACGATACAAATTAATTCTGTCATGTCTATTCGCCATCCTTTCTAATAGAAATCGTAATCTCATTGTCAACTGCTTTGTCTAAGAACATCTTAGGAATTGCAATCTTCTCCATCTCACCTGGAGCCATATGCTCTCTCTTAAACTTCGCAATCTCCTCTCCGCCTGTTGTGACAGAAATAATCACATTCTTATAGACATTATTCACACGGAAGAATACCTCAATCTTCTTGTCCACATTCGCTGGACGAACCTTCTGAGGCACTGTATAATTGACTGCATTTCCATTCTTCAAGTAAATGCATCCCTCGTCAGATATCTCTCCGTCCTTAATATAAGCAGCTGCACTCGCACCAGCTCTTTGACTCTCAGCTGTAACGAAGTCTACTAAGTCATGTACATGGACAACATTACCACTTGCGAATATACCAGGAATGGATGTCTCCATATTCTCAAATACAACTGGTCCGTTTGTTCTTCTATCCATCTCAAGACCAACTGCTCTTGAGAGCTCGTTCTCAGGAATCAAACCTACAGATAACAGTACTGTATCAACATCAAATACAATCTCTGTTCCAGGAATTGGCTTTCTATCTGGACCAACCTTTTGTACAACAACCTCTTCTACTCTGTCTTTACCCTTAATATCTGTGATTGTATGAGCCAAATATAGAGGAATATTATAATCTTCAAGACATTGTACGATATTACGTGTCAAACCATTAGAATAAGGCATTAACTCGACACAGGCAACAACCTTAGCACCCTCTAATGTCATTCTTCTTGCCATGATAAGTCCGATATCTCCAGAACCTAAAATCAGTACTTTCTTACCAACCATATATCCCTCGATATTGACATATCTCTGTGCCGCACCCGCTGTAAATACACCGGCTGGACGGTCACCAGGAATCGCAATCGCACCTCTTGTTCTCTCACGACATCCCATATTTAAGACGATGGATTTTGCCTCCAATAACATATATCCATCCTTTTTATTCATGGCATGAACCTTCTTATCTTCTTGAACCTCAAGAACCATCGTATCCAACATAATCTCGATATTCGTATCCTTTAACATATCGATGAACTTTCCTGCATACTCAGGACCTGTAAGCTCCTCCTTAAAATGATGAAGACCAAATCCATTGTGAATACACTGATTCAAAATACCGCCAAGCTCTCTGTCACGCTCGATAATTAATACACTCTCTGCTCCATTTTTACTAGCTTCAATGGCTGCTGCAAGACCTGCTGGGCCGCCTCCTACTACTATTACATCATACAACATTATAAGGCACCTCCTGTTTTTGTTTCACCAGTGATAATAACTGTACCATTGCGATCTTGAACAACATCTGCCAATGGCATATTTAACTCTCTTGCAATGATTTCTTGTACTCTAGGTCCACAGAAACCACCTTGGCAACGTCCCATACCTGGATTACAACGTCTCTTAATACCGTCGATTGTCGTTGGAACGATATTTCTGTGAAGTGCATCTACAATCTCACCCTCTGTGACTGTCTCACAACGGCAAATAATCTTTCCGTAGAGAGGATTTTTCTTGATTGCCTCTGCTCTCTCCTCATGACTTAAATGCTTAAAGCGAAGAACCTTTCTTGTTCCGTCAAAATCCTTCTTCTCTTCCTTAGAAAGTCCCTCTTCCTGCATCCATTTGACAACATCAACTGCCACTGCTGGAGCGGAGGAAAGTCCAGGAGAAGCCATACCTGCTAAGTTAAAGAAGCCCTTCTCGCCCTCATAAATGAAATAGTCATGAATTCCTGTTCTGGCACGTAATCCAGCGAAATTACGGATAGACTCTCTGTAATTAATAGAAGGAACAGACTTAAGTGCCTGTGAGCTGACATAAGCCAATCCGTCCAATGTAGTAGATAAATCGTCCTCGTCTGTATTCTCAGAGTTTGGTCCCACGATAAGATTGCCATGTACGGTTGGAGAAACCAAAACACCTTTTCCTTTTTCATTCGGACATTGGAAGATGACATGGTTTACTAACTCGCCCTGGTTTTTGTCGAGCAGATAGTACTCGCCCTTATTTGGAGTGATTGTAAACTTCTTCTCGTTCACCATCTCACTAATCTGATCAGCCTGAACGCCAGCCGCATTACAAATGAATTTTGCCTCGTATGTACCGTTATTTGTCGTTACTTTATAGCCACCGTCAATCTTCTCGATATTCTCAACCTTTGTATTAACCTTTAACTCAACACCGTTCTTTACTGCAACTTCCGCCATTGCAAGCGCAAAATCCCATGGGCTGATAACACCAGCTGTAGGAGCAAATAAAGCGCCTTTTGCCTCTGGAGCGATATTTGGCTCCTCCGCTTTTAATTTTGCCTCGTCCCAAATTTCCATATCAGGAACACCATTTACTACGCCACGATCATATAATTCCTTTAATGTTCCCAACTCTTCCTCGCTAAATGCGACAACCAAGGATCCAATCTGATGGAATGGAACATCCAAATCTGCCACCATATTGCGAATCATCTCATTGCCCTTTACATTGTACTTTGCCATATCCGTACCTGGGTCTGGGTCATATCCCGCATGAATAATAGCACTATTTGCTTTTGTTGTTCCCATAGAGACATCATTTTCTTTTTCAAGAATCAGAACGTTAGTGTTGTACTTGCTTAATTCATAAGCAGTGGCGCAGCCTGTAACTCCCGCACCAATGATAATTACGTCATACATATTAATTCCCTCCATTTGTTTTATATAGAATGACCAAATAGTGAACTCACATGTCGCACTGTGAGTGCTACATTAACAGAGCTTGAGCCAAATAGAAAATTTTCTGACCATACGATAGAGGATAAATACCATCCAAGGTTCTCTCACTATGTATTTTCCAAAATCTCCTATAATTAGTATATATTTCCTAAAAAAAGGAAATAATAAAACCAACGCAAACAAACCCAATCTCCCATTGGTTTTAATTGCCTTGGCTCTCGTTCTCCAGCACTATTTATGTTGTACATTTAATATAGCACACTTTTGTTAATTTTTCAAGTGTTTTTGATAAATTTTTTGCTTTTTTTCCTAATCTACATATACCACAGAGTATGATCCGTTGTAGAAATTGCCGTCACACCAGCATTCAATGCATTTAAGATGTCTTCCTTCCTAGAAATCAATCCGCCGGCTATTACATTCGGATACACTTCCTCACAAACTCGCTGTAGAACTCTTGGAATAATGCCAGGCATAATCTCAATAAAATCTGGGTGAGATACCTCACTCTGCTTTTTTAAATTGGCAAGTGCCATAGAATCTAATAAGAAAAATCTTTGAATCGTAAATAATCCGAGCTCTTTTCCCCTTTTTATGACCGAAGAGCGTGTGCTGATAATGCCATGTGCGCTTGTCTGTTCTTTTATGAAATCAACTGCTACTTCTTTTGTAGATAGACCAGATATCATATCCATATGAACTAGGGCAAGCTTTCCTGCGTCTACAATCCTTTGTACAATGTCTTTAATATTACAAACCGTCCCATACAAAATAAATACAATTTTACAATCTGCCTGCAAACTCTCCTCCAAGGCTTCGTCATCTCGAATTGCCATAATAATAGGAAAATCCTCAAACATCTCTTGATATTCTTTTTTCACAAAAAATCCTCCTCTTTTGAAATTAAATCTTAATTTTATTTTACACCATATTTGGAGATTTTTCCATATCTATTTTAAAGTCTTTTGGAGGCGTTAGATGTTTTGTGAAACGATTTAAGGGGAATGGGGACATAAGAGATGATGGGGACAGACGCTAAAAGAGGAGACCGGTATCTGTCCCAAAAACACGTTCGTTCCCACGATTTTTCGACATACGCTGATTTTTGCCGCCTCCCGCAAACTCGCACCTACGGCGCTCAAACAGTGCTCCAGCGACAAAGCTAAGTATATCGAAAAATCGCTCCACTCTCTATCGTTTTTGGGACAGATACCGGTCTCCTCTTTTGGCTGTGCACTGGCAAAACGCAGTAATTTGGTATTCTATTGAATAAGTATCCTTCTGAATATACATTAAATTAAGAAATAACTTGCTTTGTATTTCAAAGACAAAGCAGATATACCTGTAAGAATAAAAATTTTTTTAAAATAAGAATTCAAATTTCCTAAATAGATACACTATCTTATTATAGTTTCTCCAATACATGCTTGAGAAACTATAATAAAATAGTGTATCTTTAGATTGTTTTCCAATACACAGCCAAGAGAGCAAGCAGATATCTCCTCCGAAAACGATAGAGAGTG
>JAUUSJ010000137.1 GCA_030841965.1 Blautia sp. | reverse complement strand
GCTCCACTCTCTATCGTTTTTCGAGGACATATCTCCTACCTCTCTTGGCTGTGTATTGGCTAGACAATATAAATTAGAATGATATTTTATAATGTTTCAGTTAGAAATTCTATAGTATTTAAAGTATGGGATAAATGGTATTTGTATTAGATAGGCTAGCTATTTTTTTGTTGAAAGACTGTTAAAGTAATAAATTATATGTTAAGATAAAAAATAATAATATTGAGTAGTTTCGGAAAGCAGGTGGATGAAGCAAAAATTAAAGATTTTCATATGAAAAAGTGGAGGTGAAGAAAAAAGGAGTGCTTTAGAAATGTAGCATTTTCAAGGAATATGAGTTTTCGAGAGTACTCTATTTAGTATAATCTTGGAAAACTGCTGAATTTTTAGCAAGAGATGGATTTAAAAAAGGATTAAAGAAATAAAAATAAGAAAAGTTGGGTTACTAGAAACATGAATAGGAAAAGGGGCAAGGTGAAAATGGAAATGAATAATTATGCAATACTTAAGAATGATAAAGGATATACAATATTTGAATTTAATAATCATATAATTCGTTTTGCTACATCCTCAAAACTGGAAAAATACACGAAAGTTGTGGAGTGGGATAATGGATATTTGGTGGTAATGGCAAAGTACAAAAATATGGATGAAGTTGAAGAATATATTGATTTGATTCCAATACTTCAAAATTTGTATTATGATATAGATGAGTTTTTAAAGCCGATTAAGGAGGTGAAAATAGGATATGCTGCTTGATATAAAGGAAATAGCAGATAAGGCAGATATTATAGTTAATGGATATGCCTTTACCCAAGATGGGGAGATAATTCGCGTACTTAATTTAAATTATATTAATCATGCCGCAGTAATTCGAGATGGCAGAATTGTAGAAACCAATATGGACGATATAGAAAATGAAATAGTTATGGATTATTATACACGTAATAAGCAGTTCATGGAGGAAGAAGATGCCGAAATATTATGAATTCAAGGTGTGTGGTTATTATTTATATTATACAGCAAGTTGTGTTGTAGAGGCCATGCATGTGCATGCAAGTGATAAAAGAATGACAGAGGCTGGTTCAGCAAAATTTTTTGTGAAAAGTAATGGCGACACTACTGTCGAAAAACAAGGGAAACTCACGGATAGGGAAGTAAGGAAAATTCGTGTCTTTATTAAAAAAATTATAAAGAAATGTATTTCAAGTGGCAGAAAATTGCTGATACAGGATTTTATGGTGAAAAATAATATTATACTTTTATCAACGACGGGAGATAAATATAGAAATTGTCGTTGGTAGTTGTCCTTATAAAAAAGAACTTTATGGTGTTTCGCCAATACACAACCAACTGTTCTACTCAAATATTTTTTTCAACATTCGACAAAGATTGCATAGTATAGACAAAAAGGAGGTTTTTCTCATGTCGAATTTTTTTGAATGTTCATCGTGTAGAAAACGTTGCTTTGACGACGCTTGCAAAGACCGAAGAGATGACAGACGAGACGATAGGCAAGATAACCGAAGAGATAGACGAGATGATAGACAAGATAAGAGAAGAGACAGAAGAGACGATAGAAGAGATGATAGGCGAGATGACCGAAGAGACAGAAGAGACGACAGGCGAGACGACCGAAGAGACAGAAGAGATGACAGGCGAGATGACCGAAGAGATAATAGACATGACCATGATGATAATCGGTATAGGAGATAAGTATGAAGGGATTGCTTTGGCAATCCCTTTTTTCCCTTGAGCAGAAAATCTCAAAGTAGGTATCTTGCTTTTTCCATTTCCTACAATTTATTTTCAATTTTCTTACATCAGTGGCGTAACCCAAACAATTATGGTAAAATAAAAGAAAATTTGAGTATCAAACTAAGAGCAGGGGGAGAGGAAAACTATGGGAAAAGAACTAATTCGAGTGGAGAATCTCTTTAAAATTTATAATCCAGGAGAGAATGAGGTGAGAGCCTTGGACGATGTCAATGTGACTATTTATGAGGGTGAGTACACAGCGATTATCGGTCAATCTGGCTCGGGAAAGTCTACTCTTATGAATATATTAGGATGCCTTGATGTTCCGACCTCTGGCTCTTATTATCTTCGAGGAGAGGATGTCTCTCATATGAAGGATGACGAGCTGGCAGAGATAAGGAATGAGTATATTGGATTTATTTTCCAAGGATTTAACTTAATCTCTAATCTGACAGCAAAGGAAAATGTTGAGCTTCCGCTTTTTTATCGAAAGATGGATAAGAAAAAGCGAAGTTTATTATCTACAGCTGCACTTAAGATGGTTGGATTGGCGAATCGTATGGAGCATAAGCCAGACGAGATGTCGGGAGGACAGCAGCAGAGAGTGGCGATAGCGAGAGCGATTGCCTCAAAGCCACAGTTAATCTTGGCAGATGAGCCGACTGGAAACTTGGATTCCAAGTCGAGCAGAGAAATCATTTCTATCTTGGAGGAATTAAACAGAAATGGAAGAACAGTTGTGCTAATTACACATGATGATGAGATAGCGAAAAAAGCGAAGAGGGTTATTAGAATTGGAGACGGAAAAGTAATCTCTGATTCTAGTATAGAGTAGATATCTCTATCATGGAGTGAATATTTCACCTCTCACTTCGCCACTAATTTGGATAAAAACTTAGAGGGTCGCTTATTAATGCAGATATTACGGTGGGTGAGAGCAGAGAGCAGAAAGAGAGATGACAGAGCATAGGAGGGTAAAGTATGAAAAATGAGGATAATAAGAATCTTGATTCTGGTAACTTAGACGAACAATTGACAGAAGAAGAAAGGGCGATGCTATTCTCGGACGAGGATATCGTATTTGAGAGCAGGAAGAAAGAGAAAGTAAAAGAGGGAAAGATAAAAAATAGAAAGAAAGAGCAGACGAGCGAGGAAGGCGCAAAAAATAGAGAGAAAGAACAGGCGAAAGAGGAAAGCGCAAAAAATAGAGACGAAGAACAGACGAGCGAGGAAGGAGCAGAAAATAGAGACGAAGAACAGACGAAGGAGAAAAAGGAAAATGAACTGGAAAATCAAGAAGAGAATGAATATATTAAAAATGGGCGAAGACCAGGACGTTTTCAGAGGCAGATAAGGGCAGAGAATGATAAGTTCAAATCCTCAGATAAGAAAGTAGGAAAATCAGGGAAGATTTCTACAAGAAAAGCGAAGAAAATGAGCTCTAAGAAAAAGAAATGGCTGATTGTGGGAGGAATTGTGGCGCTTCTTATTGTCTCCACCGTTGTGAGGTCTGCGGTTAAGTCTATGATGCCAGCTAGTATTGAGGTGTCAACGGCAAAGATAGGTGAGATTCAAAAGAGCTTGGATACGAGTGGAACATTTAAGAGTATGAAGCAGAAGATTTATTTTTCACCAGTTTCTGCCACGGTGGCAAAATGCTATGTGGATGTCGGAGATGTCGTGAAGGAGGGCGCAAAGCTTGTTGATTTTGACTTATCCGAGTTACAGACGAAGCAGACGGAGGCAAATCTTCAGAAGGATTCTAATTATTATAGTTATTCGGACGCATTAGAGAAGAGTAAAAAGGCAGAGCAGGATTTGACGAATGCGGAGGATGAGATTACGAGATTGAAGAATCAGATTTCTACGCAGAAGAATAATATCAATAATATACAAAATTATATCGCTGAGCTAAATCGCAATCAGGGCTTGCAAGTAGGAAGTTCCGAGACGAGCACAAGCACTTCCAGAACACAGACAAGCAGTAATGTGGAATCCATGCTCTCAAGTGCCCAGAGGGATTTGGAGAGAGCGCAGAGTGATTTGGCGGATTTGCAGAGTGATTTATCAAAAGCTGAATCGGAGAGAGAACAGGCGAAGAGTAGTATTTTGACGGAAGATGAGAAGAAAAAGCTCGAGGTTGAGAAGTACTCGGCGGAGATATCAGCCCAGGTGGCAGGAGAGACTGCAACGAAGGGAAGTACGGGAATTACGTCAGAGTTTGAGGGAATTGTGACGGATGTAAAGGCTCCAACTGGAAGTATGGCAACGCAGGGTGGAGAGCTTATGACGATAGAGAGTAATCAGGAGATTATTCTTGAGGTTGAGCTTAGCAAGTATGATTTGGAGATTGTGGAAGAGGGAGAAAATGCCAAGATTACGCTGGGAGATTATACATATGATGGAATTGTGAGTAAGATAAGTCGGGCTGTTGTCAAAAATGAACAGGGAAAGAGCAGTATTATAGCGGAGATTAAAGTGCTTAATCCAGACGATAATATTTATCTCGGTATCGAGGGAAAGGTTACGATTGAAGGGAAAAAATATACGAATATTCTTGTGATTCCGACAGAGAGCATTAATGTCTCTAAGAATGATTCATTTTGCTATGTCATTAAGGATTCCAAGGTCGAGAGAAGAGATATTAAGACTGGAGCGACAAATGGTCAGAAAACGCAGGTAGTGGAAGGGCTAAAGCAGGGAGAGCAAGTTGTCCTAAGTCCAGAAACTGTCGTGGAGGATGGAAAGAGAGTCATTGCAGTTGAGAAGAATATAGAGGAGGCAGAGTAGATATGGAATCTACGCCTCTTAAAGAACGTATATCAAATGCTTTAATTCATTGACGACTAGTGAAGACTTTGGAGGAAGAATATGGAACAAATTTTAGAATATATAAAGATGGCTGTCGATAATATAAAAAGCAATAAGGCTCGCTCCATCCTCACAATGATTGGTATTATTATCGGAATTGCGTCAGTTATTATGATTATTTCCATTGGAAATGGAGCGAAGTATATGCTTGAGGACCAGTTAAGTGCAGTCGCAGGTGGTCAGGTTATGTTTTATATGGGAAATGATGCGACGGGTGATGACTATTTTACGCAAAAAGATATCGAGGCTATGGAGGATGAGATTGAGCATATCAGGGGAATTTTGCCAAATTTTAGTGTGAGTGGCTCAACGCATACGCAGAAGGGAGATTTTTCTGTTATTCTCTCTGGTGGAATTCCGAATAATGAGACGACGACAAAGAAGGAGATTGTCTCGGGAAAGTATTATACGAGGGCAGACTTGGACGGAAGAAGATTAGTTGGAGTTATCTCAGAGACAGACGCCAAGAATATATTTGGAACGAGTGACGTCGTGGGAATGACGATAGAGGTCAATGTGGAAAATACCCTAAAAGACGTTATTATTGTGGGAGTGACAAAATCAGAAGAAAATTCAATGTTTTCCTATACAGGAGATACGATTACATTGGATGTACCGTATTTGTCGATGGAGAATTTCGGGTATGTGATGGACAGTTTTTATAGTCTGACCGTCTATGTCGATAATACGGAGTATATCCCAACGATAACGGAGAAGGGTGTCGCACTTTTGGAGAGACGACATCAAAATGAGGGGCGTAATTGTTATACGGTGGAGGACCTTGGACAGTCCATATCGGCGATTACGAGTGTGCTGGATATGATTACGATTTTTATCTCCTTTGTGGCTGCGATTTCACTTTTAGTCGGTGGAATTGGCGTTATGAATATTATGCTTGTGTCGGTCACAGAGAGGACGAGGGAAATCGGAATCCGAAAGGCGCTTGGAGCGAAGACGTCCTCGATTATGTACCAGTTTGTCATAGAATCCGCCATTATCACGGCAATTGGCGGAGTAATTGGAATTATTCTCGGAATTTTGAGCGCGAAACTTGTCGGAGTCGTGATTGGGGCGATGATGCAAAGTAGTTTTTCGCCAAGGACAAGTATTGGCTCTATTGTGATAGCGACGCTATTTTCCTCCTTTGTTGGAATTTTCTTTGGAATATATCCAGCGAAGAAGGCGGCGAAATTAAATCCAATTGAGGCGCTTAGAAGGTCATAAAATAGGCTTGTAAATATAATAGTTTATCCAAAGAAACAGCTTTCTGGATATAATGATACCAGGGTCAAAAGGTCTAAAATCCTATGCAAGCTTGTTTGCAAGAGGATTTTTGAACTTGGAACCCTAGTATCATGTAACATATATACTAATTGAGACAGAAAAGCTGTTTTTTGTATGCCAAATAGTTTGTTATAGGATAATCTACTGGGGATTGGAGTGTTTCTTGCGGTATTCGAGTGGAAGCATTTGATAGACTTCCTGAAATGCGGTGGAGAATCTGCTCTGACTTCCATAACCGACCGCCTTTGCAATCTGTGAGACACTCTGGTCTGTCTTTGTGAGAAGAAAGGCCGCTTTTTTTAGGCGGTGTTCCTTCATATGTGCAGCGAGAGAATCCCCGTATACTGCCTTAAATACAGATTTTAAGGTAGTGGGGTTCATCGGATACTGCCTGGACAGCTCCTCGATAGTAATTCTCTTATCGATATTTTGCAAGAGATAATCGTGAATCTGGCGCACGATTTCTACCTGTTCTGCCTCGTATTTTCCGATTTCTTTTCCAGGCTTCATTTGTAATTCTTCTAGATAGAGAAGTAATTCAAGTGTTTTTAGAATAAAATAAGGCCTCTTTAATTTTTCAGATAAATTATAAAATCCGCAAAAGATTGCTTCTGTTTTTTCATTTCCCGTGAGAGTGGTGAAGTTTCCGTGTTGACAGAACTTTTTAGAAAGCATCTCTCCTGTGATTCCTGTTCCACAGAGTAATTCTGGGGGTGTCTGGTCAAACTGCAAAAGGTCTATGCATATAGTAAGTCCCTCATAGTAGCCATTTGGTAACCGCATGACAGAGCCAGCGCAAAGCTGTCTTGTGTGAATGGAGAAATCACCAGGACCGAGATAGATGGAACTCTCATTTTTCATATCCCAGCCGATACGTCCGCTATGACAGTAGTTGATTTCTAGTAGGTTATTCTCCGCCTTATGGTGACAGGAAACTTGTTCGGATAGGTAATCTTGAAAAATAAGAGTGATACCTGGAAGGATTTCTCGCAGACTTTGATATCCTTTTCCATCAGGTATTGTCTCAAAATAGCTGGAAAAGGTAGAGTCATTTATATTGGGATATATCTGTTTTAGTAGCTTCCCGTCGGGAATATGGGAAAGCTTATCTTGTATCTGGGTGATATATTCGTTGTGCAAAGGGATACCTCGTCTTTCATATTTATCTGGTTATTTCGGACAGGAAATTTCCATAATTTTTTCAATTACCTGATGTAATAATCGGCTTTCTTCTGTCTGTGCTGCTTTATAATAAACTTCTTTTCCGTCTCTTCGGCTGACGACGAGTCCGCTCGCTTTTAGCTGTCTTAGATGATGAGATACGGCAGGACTTGTCATATCTACGAGTGCGGATATATTTATTACGCATTCCTCGCAATGACATAATAGCCAGAAAATGCGGACTCTGCTTGTGTCATCTAATAGTTTAAAAATATTGGCAACAACCTGAAAGTTTTCGGGTTTCTCTAATTGTTCTTTTAAATATTCTTCTTTTTGGCATTTGCCGTGGTGATGTGGTAATAATAATTCTGACATCAAATGAAACTCCTCTCAAAAATATCCTTTTTAGAAATGTTTTTCTCCATTTTGGAAAGGACTGTTGGTAAACTATTGACTTTTGTGTTCAGGGAAATTATACTACAAGTATCACAATTAAACAAGTGCTTAATTGATAATTTTATCAATAAATATGAGGATTGTGGGAGCATATTGTGCGGAGCAATCCGGTATCAAAAGGTCAAAAATATGAATAAATGAGGAGGATTTTACGATGAAGAAAACATATAAGATTGAGGTTGACTGTGCAAACTGTGCGAATTTAATGGAGGATGCCACGAGAAAGACAGCGGGTGTCGCTTCTGCCACTGTTAACTTTATGACACAGAAGATGATTGTAGAGTTTGAGGAAGGTCAGGATGCGAAGAAAGTAATGAAGGCAGTTTTGAAGGCTTGTAAGAAGGTAGAGCCTGATTGTGAAATTGAGCTTTAAGAAAAGAGTGTTATAGCGCCCCGAATGCAAGCAGCAGAAGGGGCGAAGTTTTCACCTTTATAATTTAACGAATAAGCAAGTATTAAATCAAGTGATATCTGTTCAGAGAGAAAGGAATGGTGGATTGATATGACAAAAAAGCAGAAAAAAATGTTGACTCGAATTCTGATTTCCATCGTTATGCTGATATTATTGAATGTCCTGCCGATTACTGGATTGGCAAGGATGGCGCTCTATATGGTAGTCTATTTGATAATTGGCTATGATATTTTGAGGAAGGCAGGAAAGGGAATATTAAATGGTCGAGTCTTTGACGAGAATTTTTTGATGACGGTTGCGACAATCGGTGCGATTGCCCTTGCCATCTATGATAAGAGTGGAGAGTATAATGAGGCGATTGCGGTTATGCTGTTTTATCAGATAGGAGAGTTATTTCAAAGCTATGCAGTGGGAAAAAGCCGCAAAAATATCTCTGCGCTGATGGATATTCGACCGGACTATGCCAATATTGAGAGAGATGGAAAGCTTGAGAAGGTTGACCCAGATGAGGTTGAGATTGGTACGGTGATTATTGTACAGCCGGGAGAGAAGATTCCGATTGATGGAACGATTATCGAGGGAGATTCAACTCTGAATACAAGTGCTCTTACCGGGGAGAGTATGCCTCGTGAGACTGGTGTCGGAGATGAGGTTATCAGTGGATGTATCAATATGACGGGAGTGCTCAAAATCCAGACAACGAAAGAGTTTGGAGAATCTACGGTGTCCAAGATTTTGGAGCTTGTGGAGGAGTCCAGTTCCCGCAAATCCCGCTCCGAGAATTTTATTTCTAAATTTGCGAAGATTTATACCCCAGCGGTATGTATCGCAGCGCTCGTTTTGGCGGTTTTGCCACCTGTTATTAATTTAGCAACAGGAAATTTGGCAAACTGGACTACATGGATTTACAGTGCATTGACATTTCTTGTCATTAGCTGTCCATGTGCGTTAGTCGTCAGTGTGCCACTTAGCTTTTTCGCTGGAATTGGCGGCGCCAGCAAGGAGGGTATTTTAATTAAGGGCTCTAACTATATGGAGACATTGTCTCAGACCAAAATCGTTGTTTTTGATAAGACTGGAACTTTGACACAGGGAGTGTTTGAGGTGAGTGGTATCCACCATAATGAAATGGAGGATGCAAAGCTTTTAGAGTATGCGGCATTGGCGGAATGTTCTTCTTCTCATCCGATTAGTAAAAGTTTACAGCGAGCTTACGGCAAGGAAATTGACCGAAGCCGTGTGACAGATGTGGAAGAGATTAGTGGACATGGACTTATCGCAAAAGTAGATGGTATTCAGGTAGCGGCGGGCAATAAAAAATTGATGGAGCAATTGGGTGTTTCCTATGTGGATTGTCACAGTGTTGGAACGATTATCCATATCGCATTGGACGGAGTTTACGCTGGACATATTCTTATTTCAGATATCGAAAAGCCAAATTCCAAAGAGGCGATTGCGGCGCTCAAAAAGGCTGGCGTGGAGAGGACAATTATGCTTACTGGAGACACGAAGAGAGTGGCAGAGAAAGTTGCCGCTGACCTTGGAGTGGATGAGGTTCACAGTGAGTTACTTCCTGGTGATAAGGTGAATCAGGTGGAACGTTTATTAAAACAAAAATCGCCAAAGGAAAAATTGGCGTTTGTGGGAGATGGAATTAATGATGCCCCAGTGCTGAGTCGAGCGGATATCGGAATTGCGATGGGAGCAATGGGGTCTGACGCCGCAATTGAGGCGGCTGATGTGGTATTGATGGATGATGACCCGATGAAGATTGCGAAGGGAATTAAGATTTCCAGAAAATGTCTTTCTATTGTTTATCAGAATATCATCTTTGCGCTGGCAGTGAAGTTTATCTGCTTGGCGTTAGGAGCGATTGGATATGCGAATATGTGGATGGCAATTTTCGCAGATGTCGGAGTGACGGTGATTGCTGTGTTGAATGCGATACGAGCTTTGAGGGTGCATTATTTGTAATAGGGGGAATGCGTGTAGAGAGCATGATGGTTGAGAGAATCGGTTTAGGATAGTGATAGACTGGTTATAGAATAAAATGAAAGGGCTATTGAATGGGAATGGGATTCTGATTTGATAGCCTTTTTTATTTATGGGGGAGTGGAGACAGACGTAAAGAGAGTAGGAAAGTGGATGGTTATGGGGTGGGAATAGACGCAAAGAGAGACCAAAGATATGTTCTCGAAAAACACGTTCGTTCTCACGGTTTTTCGACATACGCTGATTTTTGCCGCCTCCCGCAAACTCGCAGCTACGCTGCTCAGACAGTGCTCCAGCGGCAAAGCTAAGTATATCGAAAAACCGCTCCACTCTCTATCGTTTTTTGAGAACATATCTTTGGTCTCTCTTTGCTGTGTGATGGCGAAGACTTTATAAGATTTAGAATTCTTTTTACCGGGATAGATACTACGTAATTTCAATATACGTTTCTCATTTTTTTATTAACAAAAATTTTACGTTATCTTCAAGCGTTGGTTGATTAGAGATAATAGGGAAAGATATCCAGAGTTAATGAAATATATAGATGGATAATATCTATAATGATGTTCGCAGTTTGTAAAATACTATGTGAAGTGTTTTATATATTTTTTTAAGAGATTTTAGACAATATTTTCAGTCCAAATTTGTGCAAATTTTCTAATACAGATTATCTGCATTTATATGAAATATGACCTTTGAAATTTATGTCAAATTTATGATAAAATAAATATAATAGGCAGAAGGAAATGGAGGAATTTGCGGTGTTCGAGATTGGAGATTATATTGTAAAATCAGTTAACGGGGTATGTAAAGTCGAGGATATATTACATTTGAGTATGTCAGAGGCAGAGAAGGATAAGTTATATTATTTGTTGGTGCCTGTGGATGATAAAAAAGAGAAGATATATTTGCCCACAGACACTGCTGATTCAACGATAAGAAGAGTGATGACAGAAGAGGAAGTCTGGGAGCTGATTCATAGGGTTCCTGAGATTGAGGAAGAATCGATAAGTAATGAAAAATTATGTGAGCGGAAATATAAAGAGGCTGTCAAGAGTTGTAATCCAGAGGTTTTGATTGGTATTATTAAGTTGATTTATATGAGGAGAAGAAAGAGATTAGAGCGCGGGAAAAAGAGTACGGTTGTCGATGAGAGGTATTTCCGTCTGGCGGAAAATAGTCTGTACTCAGAGCTGGGATTTGTACTTCACAAGGATAAAGAAGAGATTTCTCAGTTGATTGCAGAGTCTGTAAAGAGCCAGAAAGCGTAAAATTTTTATATAAAAAAACAGAGAATTTATATTGAAACTATGTAGTATCTGTTTCTATAAAAAGAATTTTAAATCTTATAAAGTTTTGCCAGTACACAGCAAAGAGAGCCCGTCTATCTGTCCTCTAAAAACGATAGAGAGTGGAGCGGTTTTTCGATATACTTAGCTTTGCCGCTGGAGCATTGTCTGAGCAC
>JAUUSJ010000333.1 GCA_030841965.1 Blautia sp. | reverse complement strand
ATCCTCTTGCAAGCAAGCTTTCATCGGATTTTAGACCTTTTGACCCTGGTATCATGCTATCTAAATTCTTGACATATTCTCTTTATTTTATCACAGTTTTCTTATATGTAAAGATAAAATACATAGAATAAAAAAGAGATTACTCAAAACTTCTTTCAAGTAACCTCCTAATTATAGTTTTATTTGACTATTCCTGTACGTAAGGCATTAAAGCGACATGTCTTGCTCTTTTAATTGCCACTGTCAAAGCTCTCTGATGCTTTGCACAGTTTCCTGTGATTCTTCTAGGTAAAATCTTACCTCTCTCAGACACGTATCTCTTTAACTTATTTACATCTTTATAATCCATTGTTGCATTCTTATCTGTACAGAATACACATACTTTTTTTCTTCTGCGTGTTGTTCTTCTTCTCATTGGAGAATCAGCACGTTCGCTTTTATTGTAAGCCATGATATTACCTCCTATTATGATTTATCGAAAGCATCTGCCCTCTAAACTTCTAATTAAATGGTAGTTCTTCGTCCAGTCCATCTGGTATAGTCATAAATCCGTCGCCAGCAGCCATGCTTGGAGATGGTCTTTGTTCTTCCTGTCTCTGGAAGCCGCTCTGATAGCCGTTATCTGCGTAACCGCCACCTTGGTTTGCATTCTTGCTCTCGCAAAAATCTTGCTCTTCTACGACGATATCGGTTGTATAAACCTTTATGCCATCTCTATTTGTGTAGCTTCCTGTCTGGATTCTACCGGAAATAACAATTCTCATTCCCTGTTTCAGATACTTCTCTGCAAATTCTGCCTGTCTGCCAAATGCAACACAGTTGATAAAATCTGCATCCTGGTCTCCCTCTCTCTTAAAGCGACGATTCACTGCCAATGTATATCTGGCAACTGCCATCGCGCGCTCTCCCTGAGAGTAACGAATCTCTGGATTTCTAGTCAGACGACCCATCAAAACTACTTTATTCATATGGAATTCCTCCTATTCGCTATGCATCGACTCTAACGCATAAATATCTAAGAACTGTCTCAATAATACGAACTCTCTGCTCGATCTCAGCTGGACAGTCGCTTGATGCATCGAATTGGATGAAATAGTAATATCCTTCTTTCATTTTCTGAATCTCGTAAGCTAATCTTCTCTTACCCCATTCATCAACGTTAGTAATTGTGCCACCGAATCTCTCGATTAAAGCTTTTACTCTTTCTACGGTTGCTACTCTATCGTCTTCTTCGATCTTCGCATTAACAACCAATGCTAATTCATACTTATTCATTGTTGTCTGCACCTCCTTCTGGTCTCTTTGGCCCTCTCTGTTTTCATAGAGAGAGCAAGGATTTATTCTTGTTTTTATACATCACAATTAGATATGTTAGCATAAATTTCCCATAAAATCAAGCATTTTCCTCAACTTTTTTGAGGAATCCACGAAAATTTTTCTCTACTGTTTTTCTGTCTAACATGACTTGTCTATCGCATCCTTGGCATTTTAAGCGGAAGTCCATGCCGACTCTCAAAATTTCCCATTGGTTTGTGCCGCAGGGATGCTGCTTCTTCAATTTGATTATATCACCTACTGAAAATTTCATAAATTTTAAACGACATATCTCATTTTGACAAATAATACGAGGGGGGGTTGAGATACGTAGCTTCCTCCTTTCTTGGAAAATAACTTCTCGGAATCTTCAGCCCTGATTTTATAAGGCTTTCAGACTCTTATTT
>JAUUSJ010000136.1 GCA_030841965.1 Blautia sp. | reverse complement strand
TGAGTTTTATAGAGAATAATGCGATTTTGAGTGAGAAAAAATCAGGAAGTTAACACATAAAGGGCAACCTTTATTAATGCGAATTAAAGATCATAAGTATGAGTGCTCTGTTTGTCATAGAACAACTGCTATTTTTAGAAAGTGCCCAGAATGTGGTGAAAAACTAATTCCAAACAATGTTTTGGACTCTGCACAGAGTTTTGTAAAGACATTAAGTGTTATAGATTTGCTTGATGCGAAAATGGATAATTTTTTGTCTGAAGAAGAAGATGGAGCAGAAATTATTACAGCAAATTATTTGGGATTGTTATCTGAGGAAGAATTTGCAAAAACTATAAAATATGGTAGAGAAAACCAAAAAGATCTTCAGCAAATGAATTTCGAAAAATTTTATAACCAGTTTATTAGTCAAGATATGCCACCAGAGTATGCAAAAATGGCTGCGGAGTCCATGTGTAAGATGAATGAAAGCGATCCTGTTGCAAAGTCGGTTCAAAAAATTAAGGGTTATATCCAGTATTCAGACCGCATTAAAGGTTTTGCTGAATCAGTACTGGAATACAATACCATTTTACATAGCGATGATACTGTTTCTATGGAGGAAGCAATACAACGTGCAATTGATTTGAAAACAAATGTAACGGCAGATTCATCATATCCTGAACTGATTAATAAGTTAGGCTTTAGTTTTGTTCAAGCAAGTGACAAAATTCCATTTATTCAGTGTTCATATGGATACACTAGAGCATTTATGGATAATGCATCCGCTCCGGCACAAACAGGTCCTGTTGTATTGAAAGGTTTTCCAGATGAATTACCAGATAAAAAAAACGTTTATGCAACAAAACTTAAAACGGAAGGTGTTCTTTTTGAGTTTGATAGGGTGAAAATACTCAAATGGCTTTTAAAGAATAATATTATTGATAGTCTTCCGGTAAATGAAGAAGATGCAATAGAGGTTAAAGCATGGTTTGTAAATAATATTGATTCAGCGTTAATCGAGCCGTTTTCCATTCTCACGGAAGAGAATCCAATTACATACTATGTATATAGACTAATACATACGATATCACACACTTTAATATTAGCTGCTGCAGAAGTATGTGGATTAGATAAGAATTCATTATCAGAATATATATTCCCTTCCATTCCGGCTACATTTATTTATTGCCAAAATACCCAAGGCTTTAATATGGGAGCGTTGTTTAGTATTTTTGAAATGTATTTTGAACAATGGATGAATAACGCTGTAAAAATTGCAAACGAATGTATATTTGATCCGATTTGTGTCGAGCATGAAGCTGCTTGTGCTGGATGTGTTTATACAAACGAAATATCATGCCAACATTTTAATCATGATCTTGATCGCACAATGTTGATTGGCAAGTATGATTTAGAAACACAAAAGCG
Organism: Blautia sp.; assembly: GCA_030841965.1. GTDB lineage: Bacteria > Bacillota > Clostridia > Lachnospirales > Lachnospiraceae > JAUUSJ01. Next base: position 10,029 of record JAUUSJ010000136.1, on the reverse strand, counting down.
TTTCTGGGGATTTTGGGAGGAATGAAAATGGCTATAATGCATCCTCAAAATTTAAATAATTATGACCCTACACCATCCGAGAAAATTTTTTTTACGGAATTAGAACGTCAGTTGGATGATAAATTCCACGTTTTTTATTCAGTGAAATGGTATTCAACGACAAAAAAAGGAAATCGAATTAATAGTGAGACTGATTTTTTAATATTTTCTTCTGATTTGGGATACTTAACGATTGAAGTTAAAGGGGGGCAAAGTATTGAAGTAAATGATCATAAATGGACCTTGCATTATACAGATGAAAATGGTAATGCTGTGAGTCGGGATTTAGGAAAAGGTCCATATGATCAAGCTGATAGGAGTATGTATTACTTTTATGATTACTACAAAAAGGAAACCTGTAGTAAATTCCAAGGTTCATATGGAATGGCAGTTGCTTTTCCATTTTTTAATCTCGATAAAGAATTAGAGAACGATGCGCCTAAAGAGTTAACGATTCAGTTATCGGATATGAACAATCTTGAGAAACGAATAAATGAGATCTTTCATTATTGGAATAAGCAGAATCATGGTAAGTTCTTGTCGAATAGTCAGGCATCGAAATTTATAGGATTAGTGAACAAAAGAATTGCGTTATCTGTAGCGGCAGGAGCTTTAATACCTATTACCGAAAGAAAACTGGAGACAATTAATATTGTTCAAGATACAACTATTTCACTAATTTCAAATTATAAACGTACGCGAATTGTTGGTGGCGCTGGCACAGGTAAAACCTGGATCGCCATTAAAAAGATCAGGCAAGAGGATAGTTTGGGACACAAATGTCTATACACGAGTTATAATCCGACTTTGGTATCGTACGTTCGTGAAGTTATAAATAGAGAGAGCGTGGTATGTCAATCTATCGAATCTCTTTTCAAAAGGGAGCTACTTGAAAAAGAACTAGATGATGTTAGATACGATGCGAATGGTGATGCTTTGTATTATCATCTGCTGCAGGGAAAGAGTATTTCTAAATATGATTGTATTATCGTAGACGAAGCTCAGGATTTTACTGAGGATTGGGCAAAATCACTGTGTTTATTTACAAAAAGTGAAAGCACACTTATGGTTCTATATGATGAGAATCAAAATGTATATGCTCGAGATTTTGGACATGGCTTTGGAATCGAAGAGGCACCCTATGTTTTGGTAAATAATATAAGAAATACTAAAAATATCCATGACTGGATAAAAACAAGCACAAAAGTTGGAGAACAAATTGTATCCAACGATGTCTGTGGTTGTGATCCTGAAGTATATGACTTGCATACTGTACAACAGGTAGAAATGTCATTAAATAACATCCTTTTACAACTTGTATCTGAAGAGAGTGTTTCGCCAAAATCAATTGTTGTTTTAGGAAATAGTTTGAGTCAGGATTCTGTATGGAATAATAAAAAAATAGGAGATTACCGTTTGTGTAACTCTATCTCTGATGAAGAACATGATATTAGATACTCCTCCGTATCGGAATTTAAAGGCCTAGAATCTAGTATTGTTATATATATAAATGATTGGCCGGTTGATATAATAAAAAATAAAGATTATTATTATAGATTATATATCGCTGGTACAAGGGCAAAATACTACTTGTATGTGCTTAATTGTCCTGCGATTTAATAAAAAGAATAGAAGGAACATATAAATGGCAGACATATTATTGTTAGAGCCCAACTATAAAAACAAATATCCGCCAAGTGGCTTAATGAAAATTGCGTATTTCCATAAGTATATTCACCATGATTATGTGCGCTTTTCAAAAGGACCATTACCGGAAGAACTAAATGGGAAAAAATGGGATAGAGTTTATGTCACAACTTTATTTACTTTCGAGTGGGAAAAAACAAAAGAAACCATTGAATACGCGTATAGTGTAGTGAAAGATGAAAACGAAGTATATACTGGTGGAATCTTGGCATCATTAATGCCAGAATTGATAGAAAGCACATTTCCGAAAATAAAAAATAACACTGGATTGTTGAATAAAAAGGGCACTTTAGGATTAGATAGAGAAGAAGAAGTAGATACACTACCTCATGATTATAGTATTTTAGATGACGTTGATTATAAATATCCAGCACATGATGCATACTTTACATATATGACACGTGGATGTGGTATGAAATGTCAGTTTTGCGCTGTTCAGACTCTTGAACCTAATTATATACCATATTTGTCAATTAAAGAAAATATTCAACGTATTGATAGAGAGTTTGGTCCCAAAAAGGACCTTCTGTTGATGGACAATAATGTTTTGAGATCACCTTGTTTTGATAAGATAATTGACGAAATCAAATCATTGGGATTTCAAAAAGGAGCAACTTTTAAAAATCCAAAAACTGGGAAAAAGACAAATAGGTATGTAGATTTTAACCAGGGATTAGATGCTAAGTTGCTAACTCCAGCAAAAGCCAAACGTCTTGGAGAATTAGCGATATTTCCGGCAAGAATTGCGTTTGATCATATTGAGGATGTTGGTCCATATGTTAAAGCAATTACCTTGTGTGCGGAAAATGGTATAGATGCCATGTCTAATTATCTTCTTTATAATGGTGATGATTTTAAGGGAAAAGGTCAACAGTATCATGCTGATACACCGGAAGATCTTTATGAAAGAATGAGAATTTCGTTAGATCTAGGTGAGGAGCTAAGTGAGCGACTAGGAAGAAAAATTACTATTTTTTCTTTCCCGATGAGATATATTCCGCTGAGTGACTTAAAGAGGGGATATATAGGCGCAAATTGGAATCATAAATATCTTCGTGCTGTACAGCGTATGATGATTCCAACGCAAGGCAAAGGAGTTGCTAGCCGTTCATTTTTTGAAGCAGCATTTGGTAAGAGCAAAGAAGAATTTGTTGAATTCTTAGCAATGCCTGAAGAGTTGCTTGGATTAAGAGGTCATTTTGTTGAGAAAAAAGATGAAGACCCTGTTGAAAAAATGCAACGCAAACAACAGTGGGAAGAGAATCAAAGATTATTGGCAGAGTGGACATGCTTATTTAGATCACTCAATGATGATAAAGATGAGTTTGTAAAAGTCATTGGTGAAAGTGTTTATAATTACGATAAATACAAAACGCTTACATCTGATTTACATAGACGCCTATTTGTTCATTACTTTACTTTAGCAGGAACATTAACCGCCATGAACAAGGAATTTGAGAATGGCCATGATTCTATTTATAGAATTCTTGAAGAATTTCCTATATTATATCAGCGGTTGCTTCGCCACGTTTCGACTAAAAGAGTAAATAATAATGCTATTGTTCCGCTGTTGAAGAGGAAGAAAGGTGATTTTATCAGAGACGTTTTGAGTTGCATTGATGTTTGGAATGTAAATAATACGTTTGTGATAGATAATCTTGAAAAAGCACAACTGAAAACAGGAGTATCTTTTTTTGATTTTTCTCTTTTGAAATACTTACTTCTGTTTGACCAGGTGGGTATTATTCCCAAGAAAGATAAAAAGCAACTTGATTACTATATTAATGATTTGAATGATGACGAAATCAGAACATATCTTCTTTCAAAACTGGGAACTTTTAAAAAGAAGATTATAAAGAATAGTGCCAACGAAGTCGGTAAAGAATTTATTGTCGCAGAAATAGAAAATGATCTGAAACAACTTTATAAGCAGTTATCATTCTTTGAGGAAGAATAATATGAATAATGATATTGTCATCGGAAAATTTACTTTGGAATCATTGACGAACGGAATGTATTCTTCGCCGAAAGATTTATACAGAGAGTATATTCAGAATGCGGTGGATTCAATCGATACTGCCATTGATTCTAAGGTTATTATGGAAGAAGATGCAATAATACGGATTACAGTGAATTCTAATGAGCGGCAAATTCGTATTAAGGACAATGGCATGGGGATTCCTCAAAACTTAGCGGCAAAATTACTGCTTGATATAGGAAATTCCTCAAAAAGTAGAAGAAGTAACAGAGGCTTTAGAGGTATTGGTCGTTTAGCAGGTCTTGGATATTGTGATGAGCTAATTTTTACAACTTCTTATATAGGAGAAAAGAAAAAGACTGTAATTACCTTTGATGCGGCAAAGTTAAAATGGTTATTACGACAATCAAATGACGACAACGAGTCTATTACCGATGTTATTGGAGCTGTTATTAATGTGGAGTATTATCCAGAGAAGGAAAAAAAACACTACTTTTATGTTGATATGAAAGGCGTTGATACTACAGCTGGATTACTTGAAAAAGAAGGGGTAATCCCATACTTTCAGCAATATCTTCCATTACACTTTTCACCAGATTTTCAGTGGGGAGATCTGATATCAAAAAAAATCAGAAAGACTGGATATAATATACCAAGTTATAGAGTGATTTTTTCCGATGGAAATAAGGAAGAGGAGCTATTTAAACCATATAGCGATACTTTCATATCTGATCGTGTGAAAAAATTTGAAAAAAGTATTCTTGATGTTGAAATAATTCCGTTGGCTATTTATCCGGAAGAAACGGCAGCAATACTTTGGTATGCAAAAACAGACTACAGCGGTACTATTCTTGATGATCTTACGAAAGGAATAAGAATACGTCAGGGAAATATCCTCATCGGGGACAAATCAACATCAAATCAGTTTTTTAGAGAGGATCGTTTCAACGGTTGGCTTATTGGCGAACTATATATAATTGATCCAAATTTTGTCCCAAATGCACGAAGGGATGATTTTGAAAATACTTCAGAATACATAAGATTGAAAGAAATTTTACTAGATTGGGGAACTCAAATCAGCAAGGATATTCGACGTGTTTCGTATGAAAGAAATGTTGAACAATCCAAAAAGAAAGCTATTGAAGAAAGTGATGAAAATAATCTAATTTTTGAAGATATGACGTTTATTGGAGAAGAGGAAGAAATATCTGATACTTATGATGAATCGAGCATAGTAGCTAGTAATGAGTTGCTTGACCGTTTCAAGATTTTGTTAGGACAGAAAGCTGGTTCTTCAAAATATATGTCATTAAACATGCGTACTGATATTCCAACCGATCAAAAGAGGGTTATGGAAAAAGTTTTTGATGCAATTCTGAAATCATTTGATGCTAATGAGGCGGAACGAGTCATTACAGCAATTGTTGAGAACTATAACTAATTCAGTACTTCAATTAAAGAAAGTTATAGCAATTCTTTTTGAAATATGGGTAATGGTAAGGTTTTAAATGGCTTCCCTTGATCAGAAACTCTGTACCTTACATTTGATAAATATCCTTCCGGAACGCACCGATGACGAGCACATGTTGAATGCATCGGTGCGTTGTACGATTCTGGATCAGGGATATGGCATTAGTACAGATCGGAGAAAAATATATACAGAGATTGAAACACTTCAGAAGTTTGGTTTGGATGTGCAGCAGAAGAAGGGAAGGAATCCTGGTTACTATGTCGGTACCAGAGATTTTGAATTACCGGAGTTCGAGCTCTTGGTAGACGCTGTGCAGTCTTCCAAGTTTATTACGGAGAAGAAATTCAAAGAACTTGATAAATAAACTGGAGAAGCTTTGCTGTAAGATGGATCCAGCAATGCTTTCCAATATGTTTTCATTGTCAATTGTCCGAAGACAGAGAATGAGACGGTTTTTATCTGGTGGCTTATGATGCAGCAGCCGGAAATATCAAGCATTATCGTGTTGACAAGATGCAGCCTACAGAGATTCTAGAAACAGAGAGTAAAGGCTGCATATAAAGACTATCTGCAGGGAGTTCTTGAAAATTATTAATGCGCCGGTCAACAATTTTTAATGAGGATAGTTATCACTGAGCGAAAGGAAGTATGAAAATGAATCATACGATTGATTACTACAACCTTAATGCAGAAAACTTCATAGAGAGTACACAGAATGTTGATATGCATCAGGCTCAGGATAGATTTCTACGATTATTGGATGAAAACTCATCGATTCTTGATTTCGGATGCGGTTCCGGTCGCGATACCAAATATTTCCTGAATAAAGGATGCCGGGTTACAGCGACCGATGGTTCAGCTGAGCTTTGCAGACGGGCCAGTGATTTTACCGGTATTGAAGTGAAAGAAATGCTGTTTCAGGAATTGGATGATATGGGCACTTACGATGGCATATGGGCTTGCTCATCTATTTTACACTTGCCGAAGCTCGAACTATTGCCGGTTATCTGTAAGATGTGCATGGCATTGAAGGATAGTGGCGTAATCTACACTTCTTTCAAATACAGTGATTTTGAAGGTGTGCGTAATGGTCGGTATTTTACAGATTTTACTGAGGATTCCTTTAAGGAATTCATAGCAGAGATTCCGGAACTTACGATAGAAGATTATTGGATCACTAGCGATGTCAGACCAGGAAGGGGTGATGAGAGGTGGCTGAATTTAATACTCCGCAAATAGGATATTCCTTACATATCAATGGAGAGTACCACAACACCCTGGATATAGAAGGCTTCTCTCAGATGATGAAGGATCCGTCATACTGTTATAAGTTCTATTGGCTGGAATCCATTGTAGATATCATTTCGGAGGGTATTCAGGATACTACGTTCGATGCAATCATTGATGATATGATCTGCAATGCATGGTATTCCGTAAGAGAATTTCATATTCACCTTAGTGGCATCCAGGCGGATGGTCTTGTGAGAGATGGTCTGGAACGTGCGGTTCTTAAACTGACAGAACTGAGTGACCTTCCGGCAAATGCATCCAAAGTGGAAATCAAAAATGCGATCCGGGAGCACAATGCCGACCTGAAACTTGCTAAGGAACAGCTGACAAATATGGTCCCGGGACGTGCACTGGCGGGATTCTTCTCCAAAAGTGCAGAAGAAGTGCCGTGGGGAAGTATTCGCAGATTAACTGAGTATATCAGACGAATCGACAGTACTGTAATTCGCCTGCCTTATACCTTTGGTGACAGCAGTAAACTGAAAAAGGAAGTTCATTTTAATCCGGATTGGATGCAGATGATTCAGGACAATACGGTAAATATTTTGGGATGGATTCAATACGAAAAAGTGAAATGGCTGCAGAATAATAATCCAGAGGTTCCGGGCCTGATCTACAAGCTGGCTCCGATGGATGAGAAGATGCGAAAACTGAATAACGTACGTAAACTTTGGGAAGGCATTCTGGAAGTAAGAGAAGTATGTGATGTCTTTACGGGTAAGCCGATTATCACAAAGCAGTATGATGTAGATCATTTTATTCCATGGTCTTTTGTCATGAATGATGAACTTTGGAACCTGATGCCGATGGATTCTTCTTTGAATTCGTCGAAGAGTAACAAGCTTCCCAAATGGGATCCTTTCTTCGCAGTATTCGCAGAGAACCAGTACGAAATGTACAATCTGATCCACGAGCGGGCAGGCCTTCATAAGCTGTTTGAAGCCTGCTATCGGGATAATCTGCATTCTATCTGGGCAGGACAGGAATTGTACAGACCGGGAAATTCAAAGGAAGAATTCTATAATATCCTGCAGAAAAACATGCAGCCGATCTATGATTCAGCCAGACGACAGGGATATGAAATCTGGAATTATAGTTAGAGGTATTACACCCCTTGTTTTGGCCGTGTATCTGAAGGAGGAAAAATATCTTGGAACATCAGTTTTTAACAAATTATACAGATATTACTTTTCTGGACAAGATCAAAGATAATCTAAGGCATTGTAAGTCTTTTGATTTCTCTGTCAGCTTTATTAAGAAAGCTGGCCTTGTTTTGTTGTTCAAGGATATTGAAGCAGCTGTGGAAAGAGGGTGTAAGGGACGTATCATCACCTCAACTTACCAGAATTTCACAGATATTGAATCCTTGAAGAGTTTCTATGCGCTCATGGGAAGATGTTCTAATTTTCAATGCCATTTGGATTATGAGAGCTTTCATGGTACCGATTATTCGACTCTTGGCTACCATTCCAAGGGTTATCTTTTCGAATTCGATGATCACAGAGAGTTAGTGATTGGTTCTTCAAATATCACACGATATGCGCTTCTTAAAAATATTGAATGGGATGTATCGGTAAAGGACTATTTTGTAAACGGTGCATATGATGATGCGTTAAAAGAATTTGAAGAAAAATGGGCCGCAACGGAATTACTGAATGCAGAACTGATCGTTAAATATGCCCAGAGACTGAGTTATGCCATTGAGCGCTGGGATATGGATTATGATCTGTCGGCGTCAAAGATCAAGCCGAATTATATGCAGAAGAAGGCCTTGAAGGAGTTGAATCGTTACCGTGCCATAGGTGTTAATCGTGCGCTCACGATTGCATCGGCAGGTAGTGGAAAAACTTATCTGGCAGCTTTTGATGCATTGAATTTCAACCCGAAGAGATTGCTTTACATTGTACATGAAGGCTCTATTTTGAGAAAATCCCTGGAGACCTTCCAAGAGGTGTTCGGTAAAAATGTATCCTATGGAATCTATAGCGGTACCAGTAAAGAATCGGATGCAGATTTTGTATTTGCCACGAACATTACCATGTGCAAAACACTGGAGCTATTCTCAAAGAATGAATTTGATTACATTATTATTGATGAGTGTCATCATGCCACAGCAGAGACTTATAAAAAGATTATCGGTTATTTTGAACCGGAATTCTTACTTGGTTTGACTGCTACACCGGAACGTTTGGACAACCAGGATGTTTTCGAATTATTCGACCATAATGTTCCTTATGAGCTAAGATTGCGTGATGCAATCGCAAATGATTTGGTTGTTCCGTTTAAATATTTTGGTATTCGAGACAAGCTGGTGGATTATGGGCTGACTGGAAATGAAGAACGCAGAATGATTGCGCAGATGGCAAAGGAAGATCACTGCGATTTTATTGCCGAGCAGATTGAGAGGCATCGTCCACAAGGAAAGCTGAAGGCACTTGCGTTCTGTAGAAATGTTACCCATGCCAGAATGATGTGTGAAGCATTGGGAGAGCGGTATCATACCGCTTATTTGACTGGCCGTAATGATATCGGTGAGCGTGTCAGAGCTTATAATGATTTGCAAAATGATGCTCATAATCTTGAGATCCTGTTCACGGTGGATATCCTGAATGAAGGTGTCGATATTCCCGGTGTGAATATGGTGCTGTTCCTTAGACCAACCGAGTCTACGACGATCTTTATTCAGCAGCTTGGCCGTGGCTTGCGTAAATATACAAATAAGGAGTATGTTACCGTGCTGGACTTTATCGGCAATAGCTATAAGCGAAGTGTGCAGATCGCTTTTGCGTTGGGGTCTTTATCCGAGAACTTTGTTATGGAGAAAAGATTGCTTGCATCATTAGTGCAGGATGATTTTACGGCTCTTGGTTTGGCAGATTACGGTGTAGAGATTCATATTGATGATTTGAGCAAGGAAGAGATCCTGGAATACATTGATAAAGAGAATTTCAACGCTCTGAAATATCTGAAGCAGGATTATTTCAATTTCAAAAAATACATCGGATCGGAATTTTATCCGCGTCATGTAGATTATATCAACAATGACTGTGCTCCGGATCTGATTCGTTTTATGAGCATTAAGACGAGGGGAAAGAAGAACTGCAGCTACTATAATTTCCTCAGAGGTATCGGCGAGGAGAACCTGCCGGTTTTCACGGAGAAACAGATAGATTTTATCAATTATCTGTCTGGGTTGCTTCCACTTGTGCGTGTACATGAGTATCAGATCGTGAAGCTACTGCTCGACGGACCGAAAACATATCGGGATATAGTAATGTACCTGACAGAAACGGTTCAAGGATTCGTTCCGGCAGAGCTGGAGCATGCACTGACATATCTGCAGTTTGTTGAAAAAGACAAGGATATTCTGAGACTGTCTGTACCTATGGATGATCAGCTTCTGGAGTATATGCAGGATCTCATCGAGTATGGTTTGATACGCTATGTAATTGACAATGGAAATGAGACGGGCTTTAAGCTTTGTCTGAATGTTGTCGACCTCATAAATTATCAAAATACTGATTTACTTGCCTGTCTCTGAATT
>JAUUSJ010000135.1 GCA_030841965.1 Blautia sp. | reverse complement strand
TACTTACCACTAACTAAATGACATTGCTTTGCCGCTGGAGCACTGTCTGAGCAGCGTAGCTGCGAGTTTGCGGGAGGCGGCAAAAATCAGCGTATGTCGAAAAACCGTGGGAACGAACGTGTTTGAGGGGCATATACCTGCCTCCTCTATCAGCGTCTATCCTCACTTTAAATCTCTGTCCCCATCCCAGCATCCATCTCTATTTGGACCATCCGTCCCCTTAACTCAAATCCAACACCCTCTGAACCTTATCTATCTCCTCCAAAATATCCCTCTGTCTCTCATCAAAAAACAGCTCCTCTTGATACCTATAATACTCCTCACAATCATTCTCCCGTATAAACCTCATAATCGCAATATTGGACGTCAAATTCGTCATAAAAATTGCCATCTCCTGACTTTTCCCAAATGCCTGCTCCATAAATCCAAACGCATTTGTAAGCCCAAACTCTGCATCCTCTATCTTTTGAATTCTCTGACTCTTCACATCCTCAAACTGCTCCTTCATAAACTCAAATCCAGCCTGCATCTTGTTCTGCCCAGCTTTCTCCAACTCCCTCAGATACCCCTGTGCCGTCTCTATGCTCCTCTTATCAGCTGTCCTCTCCTCTTTTGTCATAAACTTCTTATTCTTCTCCCATTTCTCCCTCTCAAACGCAATAAAATCCTTCAACAAATTCAAGATTCCTCCGTCCTGTCTCCAAGCGAGAGTCGTCTGACGCTTTATCTCCTTTAAGAAAGCAAATAATTTCTCGACATATAAGTCTTCCTCCCACGCCTCATGGCAGAGCTGTCCAAGCTTATCGACCAATAATCCCAGCAAGCTTAATTTCTCGTCAAAGCTTGCCTCTTTTACTTTCTCTATTGTCTCCTTCTTTATCTTTCCCTTGAGGATATCATCCACTTTATACTGCTCTTTATATTTCGCATATAAATCCACATAATTCGCAAAATCCTTGGCAATCTGTTTATGTTGCAAATACTGAGAGATGACAGCTTCGTCTACTTTTAATCCCATCTCCTCGTACACTCTCATAAGCTTCGACAAATCCTCCCAACCTCTCGGAGTGGCAAATTCTTTTCCATCGACGGTTGTCCGGATTTCATAAAAATGGTCTTTTTTGATATCGAGATAGGATAAAATCGCACCGTGAATTTGTTGCTCATAGGCGTACTCCTTCCAGACATGATAATCTGGTTCCACGTCAATCCATTTTAGGCGGTCCAATGTCACGATATCGAATTCCTTGACCGATTTATTGTACTCGGGAGGATTTCCTGCTGCCACGATAATCCATCCTTCTGGCACTTCATGCATACCAAATGTTTTCTTTTGCAGAAATTGGAGCATCGTAGGCGCTAATGTCTCGGACACACAATTAATCTCGTCGATAAATAAAATTCCCTCGCTCACTCCCCTTTCTTCCATCTGATTGTAAATAGAGGCGATAATCTCACTCATTGTATACTCAGTGACAGTGTATTCCTTGTCTTTATATACTCTTTTTTCGATAACTGGAAGTCCTATCGCACTCTGCCTCGTATGATGTGTGATTGTGTAGGCGACAAGACCAATATTACACTCTCTCGCCACCTGTTCCATAATCGCTGTTTTTCCAATTCCAGGAGCGCCAATCAATAAAATCGGTCTTTGATGAACGATTGGAATCTTATACTCTCCATTCTCATCTTTTTTTAAATAGACTTGTACTGTATTTTTTATCTGCTCTTTCGCTTCTTTTATATTCATACAAATTAGGCTCATCTTCTCTTAATTTTTGTCATATTGTGTACTTTTGCTGATTTATCACTATACTTAGTGCACTCTTGACTTTTCCTATGAGATGAGCGCCTCCTCCTCTCCACTATTTCTTCACTGTAATCAATCAAACACTTATCTGATTTTCTAACTAAGTCTAATTAGGCTCTAATTGGGCTCTGACTTGAATCGCCCAGGCGGGAACTTTTTTCTTTTCATAATTATCATCTAAAAATACGAAGGCTGTCTGATATTTGGGACATTGTTTTGGGTAAATGCCGTAGCCGTCTGTAAAATAAATCATTCCTTTTAACTGAGTCAGCTTTTTTTGCTCTATCAGCTCATTGACATGCGTAAAAACAGGTCGAAAATCTGTTCCTCCCATTCCCTTTATCTCCAGATGTTCCATATATTCTTCCAGTTCCTGCTCGTTGTGAATAAAATCGCTTTTTTGGATTTTCTCATCGCATTGTACAAGGCAGAGATTCATCCTGCGAAAAAAGCTCTCCTCGTCTTTTAGTATCGAGTATGTCTCCTGCAAAAATTTTTTCACAAGCTCTTTCGAGCAGGATAGGGAGGTGTCGATTGCAATGACAAAGTCTTGGATTTTTTGCACTTCTTTTGTCTCGAGAGGCTCAATCAATGGCATATTTCCATATAAATCCATCCCGAGCGTATAGAAGGCATAGTCAAACGCATCCATATCCACTTGGCTTTCCTCCTGGGTAATCACAAATTTCTTCAAGAAGTCTCGATAAATCGTTTTTTCTTGATTCTCCACTTCTAACGCCTCGCATACTCCCTCGGAGCCCTGGCCACCTCCGCTTGAAAATGTCTCCAAATCTGTCTGAATTTTCTGACTTTTATCCTTCCATTCTCTCTCGTTTTGAATATATTGGAGATTATTTTTATCGTTCTCCTCATTCCTCCAAAAGCTATGGTCATCCATCGTGAACATTTCAAGCAAGGTATTCAAATCTTTCTTCGTTCTCGATATCTCGAAAAGATGTTTATAAATTGCTTCTGCTGTCAGCACTGGTATTTTTTGCTTTAATTTCTCATAAATTTGTCTTCTCTGCTCGACTCCCTCTTTTTTTATACATTCATACGGAAGTCCATCGATAATCGATTCGACTGCGATATCACATGCGAGATAATAATCTCCTCTCTTCTTCTTCCCGAGTCTGCGAAATGGATGTAAAAAAAGGCAGTGAAGTACCATATGGAGGAAAGTTCGGTTGAGCAGAGCTCTATCTTCCCGGTATTGGTTGCAAATATAGGGCAGATGATAGTAGACGTATTTTCCATCCGTCCCCATTCGCTCGATTTCTTCCATCTGGCGGTCCAAAAGGGTATAGACTGCGATATCCAAATATCTCATCGAAAGACATAATTCTTGCCTTGTGGCGTCCAAAACGAGCTCTCCCACTGTATTTAATTTTTGTTCTAATCCCTCTATCATAAATCAAAACTCTTTTCTTTCTTTTTATAATTTTTTCTTCGATATGCCATTAATAGAACAGTAAATTCATTTTTTCCTTCTTTTAAAGATAAATCAATACATTCATCGATAATTGATTTCTCTATCGTTGTTTGGTTTACTATTGCTTGGTTTGTTATTGGTTTCTCTATCATTGGTTGGTCCGTTATTAATTTATCTGTTTTTGAGCAATTGACTGCAAGGTTATCTGTTATCGCCATGCTTTGCTGTCTAGCTGTATTTTCCATATAATGGAGAATCCAGGAAAATTCTTCTTTTTTATATTTTTTTAATAGCCCAAAAAGCACAGCTTTGATATTGGATTTGATATAGTCTTCGTATCTTTTTCTATTCCTCTCTGATAATTCAAATGGATAGCGAAGTCTCCATAATGCCATATTTATGACATCCTCCTGCTTTTCCTCTCTCTCCATCGCATCAAACAGCTCGTCATATTTATCGAACTCCATATAATGGAAAGAAACCCAATCTCGAAATACACTCCCCATCCCGTGGATAACCTCGTGAAATGCCCTTGAATTGATATCAACTTGGGAATCTAATGCGTATTCTGGAATCTGCAATTTTGCGACGGGCTCAGAAGCTTCGCTCTGCCCTCGCCAAAGCTCCACCGTCATTTTATTTTTATTATCGTATAAAATTTGGTTAAGCGCTGTATTTTTTCCTGTCTTTAGAAATAGTTGAATTTCTCGCATCTCATAGCAGTTTTTAAATGCGCCATCTTCAATATCTTTTACGGTATCCCATAGAATCACCCGCTCTAAATTTCTGCAATTATAAAAAGCATGTCTGCTTATTTTTACAAGAGAAGCCGGTATCTCTATCTCACATAAAGCCCGGCATTCACTAAAAGCGTACTCTCCCATCCTCGTAATAGTGGACGGAAGAGATACTCTATTTAAAGTTTTTTTCTCATAAAAGGCGCGTTTTTCCAAAGCTATGACGGGAAATCCCTCGATTTTATCGGGAACCTTTACCTCCATATCTTCTCCAAGATAGGCTAAAATAATCGCATTGCCCTCTTTTATCTCATATCTCCATTCGTTCTCTTCTTTTATGATTTTATCTAACAACTTTCCTCTTCCTTTAATAATTTTTCATACTGGATTCTTAACATCTGTAAACGAAACTCAAACTGTTGCTTATCTTTCTCCGCTATCGTCGATAAAATAAGTCCTGCAAAAAATGACTGAATCGCAGCCAAGACAACAAAGCCACATACAATCAAAGTTGGAAAGTTTGGCACAACTCCTGTCTGGACATAAGTCACCATAATAGGGACAAAAAATACCGTGGCGAGTAAGATAAGCAAAACTGCTAATGCCGAGAAAAATTCAAGTGGCTTACAATCTTTATAGAGCTTTCCAATCGTCTTTAGCACCTTAAATCCATCCGAGTAAGTATTGAGTTTGGACTCACTTCCCTCTGGGCGGTCGCGGTACTCAATAATCTGATTTTCTACGAGCATATTCTTATCTACGGCGTGAATACTCATCTCTGTCTCAATCTCAAATCCCTTTGATAAGACAGGGAATGTCTTTACAAACTGATAGCTAAATGCTCGATATCCTGTCATAATATCCTTGATATCACTCTTAAAGAGATGATTGATTGTCTTTCTCACGATTGTGTTTCCAAAATTATGAAACGGTCTTTTATTCTCTGTAAAATAGGTGGAGGAGAGGCGGTCTCCCACTACCATATCTACATTTCTCTCTAGTACGCGCTCCGCCATCGCTCTGGCAAACTCCGGTGGATATGTATCATCTCCGTCGAGCATAATATAGCAATGCGCATCAATCTCTCGAAACATTCTTCGGATGACATTTCCCTTTCCCTGCTGATACTCGTGGCGGACAACTGCCCCAGCCTCTCTCGCAATCTTGGCTGTATCATCTGTGGAATTATTATCGTACACATAGATAACGGCTTCTGGAAGCTCCCTCTTACAATCCTCAACCACTTTTTTTATTGTTTTACTCTCATTATAGCAAGGAATTAATACTGCAATCTTATCCATACTTACTTTTCTCCTTTGAATATAAACAACTTACTAAATATATAATTCATCACAACTACGACAAAATTGGCTAATATTTTAACCAAAACTGCATTATATCCGAGTATCTCATTAAAAAGCCACATAATAAATACATCCGCTCCCAAGGAAAGCAGACGGCATGACAAAAATGCTGTGATTTCTCGAATGAGTTCTCTAAGAGTTGCTGTAATACTCTCGAATACAAAAATTTTATTCGTAATATAGGCAACTGCAACCGCCGCAATCCACGCCAATACAGTACTGATAATACTATTAATTCCTATTAACTCATAGGAAATAAAAAAGGCAATAATATTAACGACTGTCGTCACACCACCAAAAAATAGATACAAAAAAATTTGCTTCCACCTTTTCCATAATTTTTTAATTTGCTCCATTTTTCTTCCTCTTTCATGCATGGCTGCCTACGCCAGCAGGCATGTCCATTTCTAAATATTTCATTATTTTTATATTTCTATTCTCTCACTAGATTACTTTATCCTACTTCGCCGTAGATTGCAACAGTATTTTTCTTAAGAAATTCTATCTTGCATCATTTTTTTGCTGTTTTTGAGAAAACATCCGATATTTTCTCATTAATTTTCCCATTTTTTCCCTTTTGTGCATGTTAGGTAAAACTAACCAAAATTTGGTGTAAAAAACTATGCAAAATGACTGTATTTTTTTAAAAAACAAACATTTTTTGCTTGCTATAATCAAAAAAATGTTATATTATAGGAATATGAGTTGGGGTAGTTGCTACCTCCAACGAGTACTATCAAATATATTAATTTATAATTTAAGGAGGATATAACTATGGCATATGTAATTTCTGATGATTGTATTTCTTGTGGAACTTGTGAAGGTGAATGTCCAGCAGGCGCTATTTCTATGGGCGATGGAAAGTACGAAATCGACGCTGATTCTTGTATGGAGTGCGGAGCTTGCGCTGGTGTATGTCCAACAGGAGCTATTTCTCAAGAATAATTTTAGTCCGATGACTAATTTAAACCTAATATAAAAGGACATGTCTATCTCGTAGACATGTCCTTTTTATTGGCTTCTATATATTTAGTTTCTTTCCATATCTTCTGAAAAATTTACTCTTCTTTTTCTTCTTCTTCGGGAACCAGTCAAGAGAAGCCGCAACCTCCTGTCTTCCTCTTTGATGTTCTCTGATAACGGAATCCAAATTTTTAAATCTCTGTTCTTCCTTCTCCTCCTGAATTCTCATGAGATATTCCATCTCTCGAATCACTCGGTTCGATACATGGTCTCCCACTTCCTCGCCTAATCTTCCATTATTCTCCTGCAAAGCATGTCCAATAATCTTGTTCATTACTGTCTCAAACTCTAAGAGCTTGCTCTCATTATTTCTAAGCGGTACAACCTTAGTTTCATTCTTTGTCTTTGGCATTAATGTATCATTTTCTTTTTCCATAAATGGTACTGCCTCCTCTCCAAAGCTTTGACGATTGATTTGTTCTTGGATTTCTAAAAGTCTCTCCATATTCACAGCCTCCCCCTCCTCTAATTCTGGAAGGATTTGCTTGATTGCCTTTAGCTGAAATCCCATCTGTTTTAAATTACCGATACATTGAAGTATATGCAGCTCTTTCTCTGTATAGTATCTATGTCCCAATTCATTTCGCGGTATATTTAATTCTAATTCCTCTTCCCAATAACGGAGCACGTGGTTTTCCAGATTCAATTTCTTTGAAGCGTCTGATATCATGTATCTTTTTTCTCCCATAACTGCCTCCAAATATTTTTGCCTAAAAGAAAAGAGCCCCATGGGGCTCCTATTTTGACAAATATTCTAGTGATAGTTCACTAATCCCCATCTGATTTTTAATCTACCTTTTATAGTATATCAATTTTAAAATGAAGGAACAACGAATACCGTCATCTAATTTCTCTCTCTATTTTTCTATATTTTTTCTTTATTTGCAAATTTCGTGTATTGACCGAGCCATACAAGCTCTATACTGCCTGTGGAACCATTTCTCTGCTTCGCAACAATGACCTCCGCGATATTTTTTTTCTCGGTATCTGGATTATAATACTCGTCTCGGTATAAAAACATGACGACATCGGCGTCCTGCTCAATCGCCCCGGACTCTCTAAGGTCGGAGAGCATCGGCTTATGGTCCTGTCTCGCCTCAACCGCACGGCTAAGCTGTGACAGAGCAATAACCGGAACTCCAAGCTCTCTCGCCAATACTTTTAATGACCTTGAAATCTCAGAAATCTCCTGCTGCCTCGACTCACTTCTCTTATTCGCATTTCCCGCCATCAGCTGTAAATAATCGATAATAATAAGGTCGAGTCCCTTTGTCTGCTTATATCTTCTGCATTTGGAGCGAAGCTCTGTAATTGTAATACCTGGTGTATCATCGATAATCAGATTGGAATTTCCGATAATCGAGGCGCCCTCCATAATCTTCTCCCACTCGTCATCCTTTAAATTTCCTGTTCTGATAAGCTGAGAATCCACCATGGACTCCATCGCCATCAATCTCGTCACAAGCTGCTCTTTTGACATCTCAAGACTGAAAATAGCGACAGAATAGTCATTTTTAAATGCCACATGCTGAGCAATATTTAGGACAAACGCTGTCTTTCCCATCGCCGGTCTCGCCGCAATTAAGATAAGCTCGGACGGATGAAGTCCTGTCAACTTATAGTCCAAATCTATAAATCCTGTCGGAATTCCTGTGACAACACCGTGATTTCTCGCAGCCTCCTCAATCGAGTCAAGAGAGTTTAAAACTATCTCCTTGATTGGCGTAAAATCCTTATTATCTCCTGTATTTTGAAGAAGTGTAAAAATATTTTTCTCTGTCTTTTCTAAAATGGAGGCGGTATCCTCATTTCCAAGATAACAAGAATTCGTGATATCCTCAGTCACCTTAATTAATCTGCGAAGCAAAGCCTTCTCCTGCACGATTTTTGCGTACTGCACAGCATTCGCCGAGGTTGGAACTGCCTCAAGTAAGTCTTTAATAAATTCAAGATTACTGATAGATTCTGGAACTCCCATCTCCCGCAGTTTATTTTGCAAAGTGACAAGGTCTACTGGTTTCCCCTCCTGATAGAGGTTCACCATCGCCTCGAATAAAACTCCATTTTGCGCCTGATAAAAGTCATCCTTATGTAACATATCAGATACTTCCACGATGGCGTCTCGGTCCATCAGCATAGAACCAATAACGGAGGCTTCCGCCTCCGCATTATTTGGCTGTATTTTTTTAATTAACGCTTCTTCCATCTACGTCACCCTGCCAATCTTATTTTTCCTCGACTTTTACCTTTAGCTCTGCCGCTACCTTAGCATGTAACTTTAACTTCACGATATGATAGCCCAGAGATTTGATTGGCTCTTGAAGCTGCATCTTCTTCTTATCAATATCAAGTCCAAGCTGCTCTTTCACTGCCGTCGCAATCTCCTTTGTCGAGACAGCGCCGAATGTCTTACCGCCCTCGCCGACTTTCATCTTCACAGTAACCTCTTTTTGAGAGATGTCAGCTGCAAGCTGCTTTGCCTGCTCAAGCTGCTCCGCTGCAATCTTTGCCTCATTTGCCTTTTGAAGCTTTAAATCATTTAGATTCTTTGTTGTAGCTTCTATTCCCTTTTTCTTTGGAAGAATGAAATTTCTGGCATAGCCATTGCTCACCTCTACAATCTCACCTTTTTTTCCTAATGACTTTACATCTTCTAATAAAATTACTTTCATCTGAATCCTTCCTTTCTATATTGTTAAAACTATATATCTCCTTCTCTTCTCATATCCTCAAGAACACCCTTTAACTTATCCATCGCCTCATCCATCGTCGCCCCTGGAATCTGCGTCGCCGCCATATTCATATGACCGCCGCCGCCAAGTCTCTCCATAATAACCTGCACATTCATATCGATGGACCTTGCACTAATATAAATCTTATCCTTCAAATCTGTCAAGACAAAAGAGGCTCGAATCCCCTTAATATCCAGCAAATCATTTGCAATCTGCGCACCCAAAATCGTAGGACTTTCCACACCCTCTCCGTCACAGATAGAAATGGCAAAATCCTCGAGGAACTTCTCTGCTCTTCTGACACCCTCCGCTTTCTTTTGATAAATAGATATCTCCTCGCGGAACATTTTCCGAACTCTCGACATATCTGCCCCACTTCTTCTCAAGAATGCGGCAGCCTCAAAAGTTCTAACTCCTGTCTTAGACACAAAATTATCAGTATCAACTAAGATACCAGAATACAGCGCATCCGCCTCAATCGCCTTCAAAGCTGGCTTATCTACGCTATACTGTAAAATCTCTGTGACCATCTCACACGCTGAGGAGGCATATGGCTCCACATAAGACAAGACCGCATTTTGAATACTATCATTCGTCTGTCTATGATGGTCTAAGACGACAATGGTCTTCACATACTTTAGTAAATCTTCACATTCCGTCAGGCATGGACGATTCACATCCACGACGACGAGCATAGTGCTATCGTCAATCAAATGCATCGCCTGCTCATTTGTCACAAATAAATCATCGCCATAAATCGAGTGATTATTCATCATCTCGTGCATCACTGGCTTAATCGAGCTTGTCGGCTCATTCATAACAATATGTGTCTTCTTATCGAGCATTTTGGATAGACGATAAATTCCAATCGCCGCACCCAGACAGTCAATATCTGGAATTTTATGCCCCATAATAAGAACCTTGTCCTTTGTCAGCATCATCTCTCGAAGAGCATGCGCTTTGACTCGGGCTTTCACTCTAGTGTTCTTCTCGACACCCTTTGACTTGCCGCCATAGTATAAGATGGATTCCGGTCCTCTCTTTACAACGGCCTGGTCTCCGCCTCGTCCGAGTGCCAAGTCCATCGCCATCTGCGCGTACTCATTCGTCTTAATATAGTTTGGAGCCTCAACTCCAAGTCCAATACTCAATGTGACTGCAATCTCATTGCCGATATTAATCGCTCTGACCTCATCTAAGACAGAGAATTTATTCTCCTGAAGTCTGGCCAGGTACTTCTGAGGAAAAATTGCGATAAATTTATCCTTCTCAAGTTTTTTTACAATGCCGTCTACATTTTGCATATATTTATTAATCTTTCGCTCTACCAACGACATGAGAAGAGACTGTCTGACCTCATCTGTGCTCTCCATCGCCTCATCATAATTATCGATATAAATAAGACCAACTACTACCTTTTGATTCTCGCACGCTTCCTTGTAGGTAATCATCTCAGTCTCGTCATAAAAATAGAGCGCAAACAGCATCTGGTCGCCCGTTGCAATTGTCTCGGAATCTACATCTTCTTTTTTCCTAATATCAAGGTCCTCGACTCGAACTCTTTTTAATTCAATCCGGTAATTATGCCCGTCGAAATCTATATACTGTCTAGTTTTATTTTGCGTCTTTCTCAAAGTGCTTTTTGAGAGTTCAGAAAAAATATTATAAATAAACTTTCGATTGCTGAAGTCTCGCCCTACCATGTCTTTAAACTCTCTGTTGTACCAGAGGATTCTTCCCTCTTTATCTACTAATGTATATGGTATGGAAAGTTCCTTTAAGAGCTTCTTTTGGACTTGTCCCTGTTCAAAGGCAAAATCAATTACTTGATTATAAATTTTAGATGACCATTTAGACGATATCGTAAATATAACCCCAAAATAAACAATCGTACTTGCAGCCATAAGTACTCCTGCTTTGATAGAAATGAAAAACATTACTATCGTCACAATTACAAAAAATATAGTAAACAAAAATGGAATTTTTAGATATCGGTTTACTATATCTCTTAAATTCTTGCCCATTTTATCCTCCTAATAAAAACTGTACTTTCATCAAAGATTTGTCTATTAGTATATCACTTTTCCCTTTATTTTTAAACTATAAATATTATTTTATTTTTAAGATATTTTTAAGAAAATATGACAGAATCTCCAAAAATATATCCAAATATTGTAACTTTAATTAATTTTTGAGGGGGGAGGGAATGATGATAGGATGAGGGGGATGGGGGAAAACGTTAAGATTGGAGACAGACGCTAGGATTGGAGACAGACGCTAGGATTGGAGACAGACGCTAGGATTGGAGACAGACGCTAGGATTCAAGACAGACGCTAGGATTCAAGACAGACGCTAAGAGAGAAAGGAGATAGCTGTCCCGTAAACACGTTCGTTCCCACGATTTTTCGACATACGCTGA
>JAUUSJ010000134.1 GCA_030841965.1 Blautia sp. | reverse complement strand
GTCTCTCTTTGCGTCTGTTTCCAGTCTCTCTTTGCGTCTGTTTCCAGTCTCTCTTTGCGTCTGTTTCCAGTCTCTCTTCGCATCTGTCCCCAACTCTCTTCGCATCTGTCCCCCCTCTTTTCCTACAAACACAAAAATTTTCTGTGAAAATATGTAGATTCTACTTTATTTTTTAACAAAAATGGAGTATAATAAATCCATACAACTTAGGGGGTCATGAGAGTTGCTTGTATCAGAGAAAAGGTGGCTTTCCATAGGAATTATCTTTTAATAAGATGAAAAGAGGCAAACTTTAGCCCCTGATTACAATAAAACTATTTTTAATACGGAGGACATTGATTATGTTAGTATCAGCAAAAGAAATGCTCACAAAAGCAAAAGCAGGACATTACGCAGTAGGTCAGTTCAACATCAATAACTTAGAGTGGACAAAAGCTATTCTTTTAACAGCTCAGGAGAATAATTCCCCAGTTATCCTTGGTGTATCAGAGGGCGCTGGAAAGTACATGACAGGATATAAGACAGTCGTTGGTATGGTTAACGGTATGTTAGAAGAGCTTAATATCACAGTTCCTGTAGCACTTCACTTAGACCACGGTAGCTATGAAGGAGCAAAAGCTTGTATCGAAGCTGGATTCTCTTCCATCATGTTCGATGGTTCTCATTTTGATATCGAGGAGAACGTAGAGAAGACAAAAGAGTTAGTTGCTATCTGTAACGAGAAAGGAATGTCTATCGAGGCAGAAGTTGGAGCTATCGGTGGAGAGGAAGACGGTGTTGTCGGAGCAGGTGAGTGTGCAGACCCAGATGAGTGTAAGAGAATCGCTGATTTAGGTGTAACAATGTTAGCAGCTGGTATCGGTAATATCCACGGAAAATACCCAGAGAACTGGGCTGGATTAAGCTTCGAGACATTGGATGCAATTCAGCAGAAGACAGGAGATATGCCATTAGTATTACACGGTGGTACAGGTATCCCTGATGATATGATTAAGAAAGCAATCTCTCTCGGTGTAGCTAAGATTAATGTTAATACAGACTGCCAGGTTGTATTCGCAGAAGCTACTCGTAAATATATCGAGGAAGGCAAAGACTTACAGGGCAAGGGATTTGACCCTCGTAAATTATTAGCACCTGGTACAGAAGCTATTAAGGCAAAAGTAAAAGAGAGAATGGAAGTATTCGGTTCTATCAACAAAGCTTAATAGAGATAAGAGCAGATAAAACGTTTATAGTAAAGAAGCTAGAACTTTGGTTCTAGCTTTTTTTTTGCGGTACTTCGTATAAGGTTTTTTGACGGAAATACTTGACGAAAAGACGAGCTTGGGATAAAGTAATCTGTGAAAGTCTGGTATTGAATTTTTAGATACTTCTCAGGATTTTGAGCAGGAATCCTCGGCAATTCAATGATGGAGAAGTTCACAAAAAATACTAGAGATTCCAGCAATAAGATTAATCGAAAGGAAAGTGAAAATAGATGAGTAGAGTAAGAACAAGATTTGCTCCAAGCCCAACAGGAAGAATGCATGTTGGAAATTTGAGAACGGCTCTCTATGCGTACTTAATTGCAAAGCATGAGGGTGGAGATTTTATTTTGAGGATAGAGGATACCGACCAGGTTCGTTTGGTGGAGGGTGCGGTTGATATTATTTACCGCACATTGAAGAAAACTGGTTTGGTTCACGATGAGGGACCAGATATCGGCGGTGAGGTAGGACCTTATGTTCAGAGTGAGAGACAGGCGGCAGGCATTTATCTTGAGTATGCGAAGAAATTAATCGAGAAGGGTGAGGCTTATTATTGTTTCTGCGACGAGGAGAGACTTGAGAGTCTAAAGACAGAGATTGCAGGCAAGGAGATTGTACAGTACGATAAGCACTGTCTTCATTTGTCCAAGGAGGAAGTGGAGGAGAAGTTAGCCTCTGGAATTCCTTATGTTATCCGTCAAAATAATCCGACAGAGGGAAAGACATATTTTATGGATGATATTTATGGAAAGATTGAAGTGGATAATAGTGAACTCGACGATATGATTTTGATTAAATCCGACGGATATCCAACTTATAATTTTGCCAATGTTGTCGATGACCATTTGATGGGAATTACTCATGTCGTGAGAGGAAATGAATATTTATCTTCCACGCCAAAATATAACCGTTTGTATGAGGCGTTTGGATGGGAGATTCCTACCTATGTTCACTGTCCACTTATCACAAACGAGGAGCATAAGAAATTAAGCAAGCGTTCTGGACATTCTTCTTTTGAGGATTTACAAGAGCAGGGCTTCTTGACAGAAGCCATCATTAATTTTGTCGCATTACTTGGATGGAGTCCAGAGAATAATGAGGAGATTTTCTCATTAGAAGAGTTGGTAAAAGAGTTTGACTATCACCATATGTCCAAGTCACCAGCGGTATTTGATATGGTAAAGCTTAGCTGGATGAATGGAGAGTATATTAAGAAAATGGATGATAAGGCATTCTATGAGATGGCCATCCCATATGTAAAGGAAGTTATTAAAAAGGATATGGATTTGGAAAAAATCTGTGACCTTGTGAAGACGAGAATCGAGCGTTTTACGGATATCGCAGGTCATATTGATTTCTTTGAGGAGCTTCCAGACTATGATGTGACGATGTATAAGCATAAGAAGATGAAGACGAACGAGGAGAATTCTCTCGCTGTGTTAAAGGAGCTTTATCCAATCTATGAGGCCGAGGATAATTATGAGCGCAATCATCTATATGAAGTGACGATGGCGTATGTGAAGGAGAAAGGCATTAAAAATGGTCAGGCTATGTGGCCAGTTCGTACTGCGGTTTCTGGAAAGCAGATGACTCCAGGCGGTGCGTTTGAGATTATGGAAATTATCGGAAAAGAAGAGTCTTTAAGAAGAATTCAAATCGGCATTCAAAAATTAGAGGAAGTGCAGTAGATGGCTTCCTTCAATGAAGAGCAAAAGAAGGCAATTACCCATAAGGACGGTCCTATGCTTGTGCTTGCAGGACCGGGTTCAGGAAAGACACTTGTCATCACTTATCGGACGAGATGGCTGATTGAGCAGGCGGGGGTAAATCCTTCTCATATTTTAGTCGTCACCTTTACGAAGGCGGCGGCTAAAGAAATGAAAGAACGCTTTAGTCGATTAATGGGGCAAAGTCTTCCAGTCAGTTTTGGGACATTTCACTCTATCTTTTTTGCGATTCTTCGGTATGCCTACGGGTTAAATGGTGATAATATTTTGAGGGAGGAGAAAAAACGGCAAATACTTACAGAGATTATTCACTCGATGGAGCTTGAGATAGATGAGGAGAATGAGTTTATTTCTAGCGTGATTGGAGAAATTAGTCTCGTAAAAGGCGAGATGATGAATCTGGAGTATTATCATAGCACCTCCTGTGCGGATGATATTTTTGGAAATATTTATCGTGCCTATGATGATAGGTTGCGTAAAGAGAGGCTATTGGATTTTGACGATATGCTTGTCTTTTGCTATGAACTATTTGACCAGAGACCGGATATTTTGAAAATATGGCAGGAGAAGTTTCAGTATATTTTGGTGGATGAGTTTCAAGATATTAATAAACTTCAGTTTGCAATTATTCAGATGCTTGCGAGACCGAGAAATAATCTTTTTATTGTCGGAGACGACGACCAGTCCATCTATCAGTTTCGAGGAGCGAAGCCAGAGATTATGCTTGGATTTGAGTCGGAGTATAAGCAGTGCAAGAAGGTTATCTTGGATGTGAATTATCGTTCTAGTTTGGATATTGTGGAAGCGGCGGGAAGACTGATTCAAAATAATACGAAGCGTTTTTCAAAGGAAATAAAAGCGAGTCAGGGAAGATTTTCTCCTGTTGATATACGAAGTTTTAAGACGGAGCGGGAGGAAAACTTACGGATTGTCGAGCAAATCAGAGAGTATGCAAAGCAGGGAATTGCGTACAGCAAGATGGCGGTTATTTTTAGGACCAATATTCAGCCGGGAGCTTTGATTCGGACGTTGATGGAATATAATCTTCCATTTCAGGTAAAGGACGGAATTCCCAATATTTATGACCACTGGATAGCAAGAAATATGCTTACTTATATGGAAGTGGCATGTGGAAATCGAGAGAGGGCGAAGATTTTAGCGATTATCAATCGCCCAAATCGCTATGTGAAGAGGGAGATGTTAAAAGATTCGGTGATTGACCTTCGGGATATGGCGTATAAGATGACAGATAAGCCGTGGATGGTACAGAGAATTTTGGATTTTATCAAAGATTTAGAGATGATAAAAAATATGTCTCCGTATGCAGCGATTACGTATATTCGCAATGTCGTCGGGTATGATACGTATCTTCGAGAGTATGCGCAGTTTCGGCGGATGAATGTGGATGAATTATTTGATGTTCTCCAGGAAATTCAAGAATCTGCGAAGAAATTTGAGACGATTTCAGAGTTTTTTGATTATGTAAAGGATTATGGCGAGGAGTTAAATCGGCAAAGGCAGGAGCAGCAAAAGGAGGGAAATCGTATTGTTTTAACAACGATGCATAGTGCAAAGGGGTTAGAGTACGAGGTTGTTTTTGTGCCGGAGGTAAATGAGGGTGTGATTCCTCATAAGAAGGCAGTGAAAGATGCAGAGATTGAGGAAGAGAGAAGATTATTTTATGTGGCGCTTACAAGGGCGAAGAAATATTTGCATGTCTTTACAGTGAAGGAGTTATTTCACAAGGAGGCGGCTCCTTCGATGTTTTTGCCAGAGATATCGTTTGATGCGAAGGCGTTTGTTGTCGGGGCGAGAGTGAGACATGAGAGATACGGCGAGGGAGTTATTACTTATTTAGATGAGAAAAAGGCGACTGTGCTTTTTGAAAAATACGGTGCAAAAAGTTTTCATATAGATTTTGTTAAGAAATATGGTTCTCTTTCGTTGCTATAGTAGGAATACAGATGGTGATTGAGGGAGCATATAATGCAAAGCATCAGCTTTCATGGATAGTGATGTCTATGTTGGTAGACATGTCTATCTTCTGTTATAGTGAGAAGATGAATAGATGAAATGGCTGAGATAATTAATATATGATAGATAATCTCATTTATGGGAGTGGTCTATTGTATTGCTTTTTGTATATGGACAGATTATACTTTTAAGAAAAAACTTAGTTAGAAGAATGGAAAGAGAGGAAAAATAGAAATGTTAAAGAAACCGTTTGTGACAAAGGAACAATTAGAAAAGATTGTGGAAAAATACCCTACTCCATTTCACTTATATGATGAAAAGGGGATTAGACAGACAGCGAGAGCTTTGAATAAGGCATTCTCCTGGAATCCAGGATTTAAGGAGTATTTCGCAGTGAAGGCGACGCCAAATCCAACGATTTTGAAGATTTTAAGAGAAGAGGGATGTGGAACAGACTGTTCTTCTCTCACAGAGCTTTTAATGTCTGAGCGCTGTGGAATTCGTGGAGACGAGATTATGTTTTCTTCCAATGAGACGCCAGCGGAGGAATTTATCAAGGCGAGAGAGTTGAATGCGATTATCAATCTGGATGATATTACTCATATTGATTTTTTGAAGGAGACAGCGGGAATTCCTAAGAGAATTTGTTGCCGTTTTAATCCAGGTGGAAAGTTTGCGATTGCGAATACGATTATGGATAATCCTGGAGATGCGAAGTATGGCATGACGAGGGAGCAGATTAAGGAGGCTTATATAAGATTAAAGGAGCTCGGTGTGGAGGAGTTTGGTCTTCATGCGTTCCTTGCAAGTAATACCGTGACAAATGATTATTATCCGACACTTGCGAAGATTTTATTTGAGGTTGCAGTTGAGCTGAAGGAAGAGACAGGGGTTCATATTGGATTTATTAATCTTTCCGGTGGAGTTGGGATTCCTTATACGCCAGATAAGGAGCCGAATGATATTATGGCGATTGGCGAGGGTGTGAGAAAGGCTTATGAGGAAGTATTGGTTCCAGCGGGAATGGGAGATGTGAAGATTTTTACAGAGCTTGGACGTTATATGCTTGCTCCAAATGGTCATCTTGTGACGAAGGCGATTCATGAGAAGCATACGTATAAGGAATATATCGGTGTGGATGCTTGTGCTGCGAATCTGATGCGTCCAGCTATGTATGGAGCGTATCATCATATTACGGTTATGGGGAAAGAGGATGCTCCTTGTGACCATGTATATGATGTGGTTGGGTCTCTTTGCGAGAATAATGATAAGTTTGCGGTGGATAGAAAGCTTCCGAAGATTGATATGGGAGATTTGTTGGTCATTCATGATGCGGGAGCTCATGGGTTCTCTATGGGGTATAATTATAATGGAAGACTTCGTTCAGCGGAGATTTTGTTGAAGGAAGATGGAACGACCGAGATGATCCGCCGTGCGGAGACTCCAGCGGATTATTTTGCTACGTTGGAAGGGTTTAATTTTTAGGATGCTTTGATGGATTGTGGGGATGGATGTTAAGAGGTTGTGGGGATAGACGCTAAGAGAGTGGAGACAGATGTTAAGAGGATGGAGACAGACGCTAAGAGAGCAAGCTAAGAGGATGGAGACAGACGCTAAGAGAGCAAGCAAAGAGGATGGAGACAGACGCTAAGAGAGCAAGCAAAGATATGTCCCGTAAACACGTTCGTTCCCACGATTTTTCGACATACGCTGATATATGTCGCCTCCCGCAAACTCGCACCTACGGCGCTCAGACAGTGCTCCGGCGACAAAGCTAAGTATATCGAAAAATCGCTCCACTCTCTATCGTTTTCGGGGCATATCTCTGCTTGCTCTCTTGGCTGTGTATTGGCGAGATGATTTGAATTTGATTTTCTATTGTTTTTTTATTGGTATTCTATTAGCTATCGGGGGATTTTATGATATTTGTCTAATTGATTGGTGTTTTTCTTTGTCTTTTCTGTTTAAATATTTCAAAATTTATACTTACAGAGTGTATCATATCTATATTTTTTGGGAGGAGAAATAACCGTGTTGATTCAAAAAACAATTATCTACAGACAATTTATATGGAAGAATTACAAGAGAAGAAATAACCATGTTGATTCAAAACATATTTATTGATAAATCATTGGTATTTAAAACGAATTTTTAGTAAAAAAATTAGTGAAAAGTTTTAGGGTTAAGAATAAAAAAATAATTTAAAATTATTGTAAATATACGATTACGGTTGAAAATTTAAAGTAGTCTAAAATGACCGTACAAACTTAGTTATAATTACGGTTGAAAGTTCAAAACAGTTTAAAACGACCGTAAAATCTAGTCGTGATTATGGTTGAAAAATTAAAATAGTCTAAAACGACCGTAAAATCTAGCCATGACTACGGTTGAAAAATTAAAATAATTCAAAATCACCGTAAAAACCTAGGTATAATTACGGTTGAAAATTCACAATAGTTTAAAACGACCGTAAAATTTAGCCATGATTACGGTTGAAAACTCAAAATAGTTCAAAATCACTGTAAAAGCTTAGTTATAATTACAGTTGAAAAATTAAGATAGTCTAAAATGACCGTAAAACCAAAAGGCTTAGTTTATTTCTGAAGACATAGTACAATTTAATAATGAATTAATTCTGACATTTTATTTAACAATTATTACATTTAGAATGACAAAGAAGAAAATATAATTATAATTGAAGTAAAATAATAGGAAGTGAGGATAAAGATATGAAATTGAAATGTGATATTTGTGGAGGTTTGTTAGAAATGGATGCTAGTCTAGCTTTTGCAAAATGCGAGTTTTGTGGGATGAAGTATTCCAAAGAAAGTTTACAAGCTAAAGTTCAGAATATGAAGAGGAATGGAGTGGACAATTCAGTTTCTGTCCAAGCGGTGGAAAATAGTGCTAGTCTTTTAGGAAATGCTGAGACTTATATGAAACTAGGAAAGTATGAATATGCTATAGATGCATTTAAAAAGGTGGTAGAAAAATATCCAGATGAACCAGAAGGATGGTGGGGAGTTTTTAGATGTACTATAGTAGCGAATATAGCAGTAGGGGCAGACAATTTCAAAATCGGTTGGAGTAGTTTGATTAGCTCTGATGAATATGCACAGACTGCCATGAAATTACATGATTATTCTCAAGAATATGAAATGTACTGGAAACAATTAGAAAGTAAATACAAAAAAGGATTTGATTATGAGAAAGACTCAACATATGAGTTTAGGGATTCAAATTTAAAAGGTTTAAGAAAGAGTGATATATGTTTATTATTAGAGAAATTTGAACATCCACGTTTACAGAGTCTACAAAAAATAGCATTATCTACTTGGCGTCAAGAAGTTGAAAGAGGTCAGATTAGTTGTTTTCAATTAGGGTATTATACAAAAGAGTTAATTTTGGAAGGGAAGTTTAAAGATGTTCTTTTTAAGGAGAGAAAGTTATATGAAAATCTTGATTATGATAAGAAAGATAGGGTATGTATGGATTCGCTTTTAGAAATAGAAAGATTTTTGCGAAGTGGGGGAATAATTGGAAAATATGGGTCTATTCCTGGTGATTTCGGGGAATGTAAGTGGATGAAACCATATGTAAAGTGGGAATATTATAATGGTTTTGATTATGGAATGAGTGATTATCTTTTTTGTTTAGGAAATAGCCTTGTTTTAGAAAGAAAAACTGGTGATATAAAGAGAATTTATATGTTAATTCTTGATGAAAAGATTTCTCCTAATGAAATACGAAAAAATGTTTGGAAAAGTACAGGGAGATGTACTTCCTGTGGGGGAAGAATTACAGGAGGACTCTTTAAAGAGAAGAAATGTGAAAAATGTGGAAAGAAATATTAAATTTATGTTAGGGATATTTTTGGCAATTATCTATAGGGGATAATGTTATTTTGATGGCAGCAGATAGTATGTAGGAGAGAATTGTTTTTGCAAAATAAAGATAGAAATACTATTCTAAGTATGATATAATTAAAAAACTAGAATATATTTATTAGGGGGAAAATAATGGATAATAAAAAGAAGAGGTTTGTAAAGAGCTACAGTCAGGGAAAGATGGATACGACAGAGATTTGGGTTGACACTAAGACTGGGGTGAATTATCTATATCATCAAACTGGATTCACAGGAGGTTTGACTCCACTTCTTGACGCAGATGGAAAGCCTATTATTACTCCAGTGCGTAAATAAAGGAAAAAATGCTTGGCTAGATTACCGTATCTAAAGTTTTTGAGAACTATTAGATGCGGTAATTTACTATGAAAGCTTTGTCAAACAGCTTTCAGTTGTGATTGTCTGTGTTAGTAGACCTGTCAGTTTATAATAAAGTGTGGAAATGAGTAGCATAGCAATATGGAGGGAATATAAAATGTTAAATATCTTTTATGGGGATATGCCAGAAGCAATTTATAATACAGTAGTATATTTTAAAAATGTATATGAAGAAGAATGGATTTTATCCGAACGAGCTAGGGAAATGATTGAAGATGTCGATAAGTCCATTGTGCTGGGAAATGGAGTGATTGATAGTCCTGTGCTTGGAAAAATTCCTCCAACTAGTTTATCAGGAGGCGTGAAGACATTAATTTTAATTGATAATGTACCAGAAAAGGTTTTTAATGCATCAAATTGTGGAGATAATTGTGCAAAATGGCTTTTGAAGATGGGAAGAGAGAAGGATATCACAATTAATTTGAGACATTTGATGAATTTTGGAAAAGAAGAATTTGAGATTCATATTTTGAATACGGATCAAGTTGTGCATAATATGAGAGAATTAGTTGACATTGCGGGATTATATGTATAGAGGGCGAGAGAAATGAAAGGGAAATACAGAGTCATCATACAAAATAAAAAAATAAAATATGATTTTGAAATTAAACGGAATATAACGATTCTTAAAGGAGATAGCGCTACAGGAAAGACTACTCTAGTAGATATGATTCGCGAATACTATGAGAATGGAGTGGATAGTGGAATAGAATTGTATTGCGATAGAGAATGCGCTGTACTGCAAGGAAAAAACTGGAAAAATATGTTATTAATGTTTCATAATAGTATTTTATTTATAGATGAGGGGAATTCTTTTATATCTTCTCGAGACTTTGCTGTTGCTATAAAAAATACAGATAATTATTATGTAATTGTAACACGAGAGGCTTTGCCATGTCTTCCATATAGTGTAGAAGAGATTTATGGAATTCGTAATTCTGGGAAATACGGAAATTTAAAACAAATTTATAATAAGTTTTATCAAATTTACGGAGAATATAATTTGGTGGAGGGAATTCATCCTAAAAAAATCATAGTTGAGGATTCTAATTCTGGGTATCAATTTTTTAAATCGATTGCTGAGAGAACAGGAATGGAATGTATTTCAGCAAATGGAAAATCAAATATTTTTCTATGTGTACAAAAACAAGAAGATGAGGATATTTTGATTATAGCAGATGGAGCTGCTTTTGGTCCTGAGATGGATAAAATTATAAATCTTATAGGGGAAAGAGAAAAAATAAATTTATATTTACCAGAGTCTTTTGAGTGGTTAATTTTAAAATCAGGGCTTATCAAAGATACAGAGGTGAAAGAAATACTCAAACAGCCATTTTTGTATATTGAAAGTAAAGAATATATGAGTTGGGAGAGATTTTTTACACAATATTTAATAGATAAAACAAGAGAAAGCTATCTAGCATATACAAAGAAAATATTAAATCCTGTATATAAGCAGGAGGGTATTGTAAATAGTATCCTAAAAATAATAGAGAAGGTTTCTTTTAAAGAAGAGAGAAGGTAAGAAAATGAACGAAATTATAAAATCACTTAAAAACAGAAAATCGATTCGTATATATGAGGACAAGCCAATTTCTTTGGAAGATAAAAAATTGATTTTGCAGTCTGCGATGGAGGCACCTACGGCGGGAAATCAGCAGATGTACACGATTTTGGATATTACAGACCAGGAGATAAAAGATAAGCTGGCAGTAAGCTGTGACAATCAGCCG
This sequence comes from Blautia sp., assembly GCA_030841965.1. Taxonomy (GTDB): domain Bacteria; phylum Bacillota; class Clostridia; order Lachnospirales; family Lachnospiraceae; genus JAUUSJ01. The sequence continues at coordinate 680 of JAUUSJ010000134.1, read as the reverse complement.
TTTATCGCTAAGGCACCGATGGTACTTATTTTTTGTGCCGATATGCAAAAATGGTATGACGCATTTGTGGAGGGCGGTGCAAGCCCGAGAAAGCCAGCGGAGGGAGATTTTGCGTTGTCGATTACGGATGCGGTTATCGCGGCACAAAATGCGGTCGTGGCAGCAGAGAGTCTTGGGATTGGTTCTTGCTATATCGGAGATATTATGGAGCAATGTGAATTTCACAGAGAATTATTGCATCTGCCAGAGTATGTATTTCCAGCGGCGATGCTTGTATTTGGCTATCCAACAAAACAACAAAAACAAAGAAAAAAGCCAAAACGCTGTCGCTTGGAGGATATCGTACAAGAAAATACATATCAAAGACGAAACGGTGAGAGCCTCCGAAAAATGTTTGAAAAAGAGACAGTAGAAAAGGGAAAGACATTTGAGGAGTGGACGAGAGCTTTTTGCGAGAGAAAATACAACTCAGATTTTTCCAGAGAGATGAGTCGGTCCGTGAGGGAATATTTGAAAAGCTATCAGGAAAAATAGGTACGAGATTTATACAGTTATACATTATTTTGCCAATATACAGCTTACCTCGCCAATACACAGCTGAAAGAGCAAGTAGCTATCTCCCCTAAAAACGATAGAGAGTGGAGCGATTTTTCGATATACTTAGCTTTGCCGCTCAATGT
>JAUUSJ010000332.1 GCA_030841965.1 Blautia sp. | reverse complement strand
TACAGGTGCCGAAAACCCATAGGTCTTTAGCCTATGGGATGTAAGGCACTAACCTTGTTGTTCAATATATTTCCTAATTGTTTCTGGACTTGCTTCTCCTATTGAGCAACAGAAATATCCATCACTCCATAATGTGCGTTCAACCCAAAACTCTTTTCTCAACTTACTCTCAAAGAGTTTCCAAGCGAATATCGTACTCTCTTGCTTGAGTTTTCTAACAATAGATGTTACTGATATGTTCGGTGGATAGTTGATGAGAAAATGGATGTGGTCTTTGTCTGACTCCATTATTTCAATATCAAAATCAGACTTTTCTGCGATACCCTTTAAAATACATTTGATAGTATCATTGAATTTGCCTACGAGCAACTTCTTTCTGTACTTAATACAGAATATCAAATGACACTTCAAGTAATATTTGTGTCGGTTACTATGCTCATAATCACTCCTCATACTACAAAATTAACTAAAATATTTCACTTTTACAAAACTTTTCTTGTTTTTGTAAATACTTATATGTATATTTGCACTATGATTAAGACGATAAATAGAACATACAGATTTAGGATATATCCAAATGCTTCCCAAATGGAATTGTTGGCGAAGCACTTCGGCTGTACTCGCTTTGTCTATAACTATTTCCTTAATCAAAGGCAAGAGCAATATAAAGAGGGAGGAGAGAGTGATAACTACTATGCTCAGGCAAAGGCTTTAACTGAATTAAAGAAAAAAGAAGAAACCGCTTGGCTTAAAGAAGTAAACTCTCAAACACTTCAATTTGCTTTGCGTAATCTTGAAACTGCATACACTAATTTCTTCCAAAAGAGAGCGAAGTTCCCTAACTATCACTCAAAGAAAGGTAAGAATACATTTACCGTACCCCAATTTGCAACTATTGAAAATAGTAAATTGTGGCTACCTAAATTCAAGAGTGGTATAACTATCCGTCTGCATAGAGAAATCAAAGGTAAGATGGGCAAAGTTAGTCTAACTAAAACTCCAACAGGAAAGTATTTTGTATCAGTATTCACAATAGAGGAGTATCAAGAACTTGCACCTGCTAATAAAGCAGTTGGTGTAGATTTAGGTTTGAAAGACCTACTGATAACATCTGATGGTGAAGTATTCAAGAATAATAGATACACAAAGAGATATGAGAAGAAACTTGCAGTAGCACAGAAACACCTCTCAAGAAAAAAGAAAGGCAGTAATGAGTACGAAAACCAAAGGCTCAAAGTCGCCAAACTTCACGAGAAGATTTCTAATTGCCGTATGGACTACTTGCATAAGTGTTCTCACTCTCTAATCTCTAACTACGACACCATTTGTATTGAAGACCTTAATGTGAAAGGTATGGTACGAAACCATAAACTTGCTAAATCAATTACTGATGCAAGTTGGGGGACATTCGTCACTATGCTAACATATAAGGCTAATTGGAATGGTAGAAATGTAGTTAAGATTGATAGGTTTTTTCCATCCTCTCAGCTTTGTAATGTTTGTGGCTATCGTAATAGCGAAATAAAAGACTTGAAAGTAAGAGAATGGGGTTGCCCATCTTGCGGTACACATCATAATAGAGATGTAAATGCTGCTATCAATATCCTAAAATTAGGATTAAATAATATATCGGCAGGGACTGTCGATTACACCGATGGAGAGGATAGAAGACCTAATCTTTTGAAAGGGCATTCCTCTGTGAAGTCGGAAGCCCACGAATCTTTAGTTCGTGGGTAGTTCAC
>JAUUSJ010000331.1 GCA_030841965.1 Blautia sp. | reverse complement strand
TTTTACCATATTTTGCATCAGAATTTCCCACTCGTTTCGCAATTACCTATTATTTGAAACGCTATATAAAAACCTGCATAATTTCTATCTGCATATATCTTTTTTATTTTATTTAAAGTATTTTCTCTATCCGAAGAAAAAGAAGAAATATCAAAGGTTGTCTTTTGACTGATACGTCCATCATTAAGATAGCCATGATAAAAAGATATATATATATTAATATCATAAAATCCCAAATGTTTTAATTCTATCAGTAAATGTTGTGTAAAATATGAAAAATCAAAAAAATCTTCTTTTCCTCTTAATATATTATACTCTGGTTTGAAATTTTTGTCCCATATTAATATATTTTTAAGATCTGTACGATACTTTATTAAATAATCTTCATACTCCCATTGTGGAATGAAAAATTCTTTTTTAGGAGAGGCTTGAAGATAACAATAAGTTATATTTTCTTTTTTATCAATACGAATCTTTCCTCCAGCGCTAGAATGCTGTTCATCCAAAATAAATTGCTTTGTTCCCTCTTTCGTTCTCTTAATTATTTCAGCAATAACCACATCTTCAACAAAATGAACTGGTAAATTATCTTTTTTTAACTCATCAACGAAACTCATATTTATCCTCCTCTTTTTTAAGTGTACCTTTCTGTAATGAAAATTTTTCGGATAAATATTTCAAAAAGCATTGATATTTGAATAAATTTAGTGTATATTTGAGCTTATAAACACTATTAGTTAAATTTACAAAAAAGTACAGTTTATTGTAAATTTAGTCTCTTACGATAACTTAGATTTCCCATAAATATCTGCTTTATATCGAAACGTAGATAATGGCATCTTACATTCTATCGCAGCCCTCGTTCCTGTAATTTCCCCCATCTTCCACCTTTGATACACAACATGAAAATTTTCTGGCAACGGCTTTGGCGGTCTTCCAAAATGTACTCCTTTTGCTTTTGCCGCAGCAATTCCCTCAGCTTGTCTTTGCCTCATATTCATCCTCTCATTTTCTGCCACAAAACTTAACACCTGAAGAACAATATCACTAAGAAACGTCCCCATTAAATCTTTCCCCCTCCTCGTATCCAATAAAGGCATATCCAAAACTACAATATCAATTTGCTTTTCCTTTGTGAGAATTCTCCACTGTTCTAATATTTCCCTATAATTTCTTCCCAGTCGATCAATACTCTTAATATAGAGTAAGTCATCTCTTTTCAGTTTACGAATCATTTTCTTATACATCGGTCGATTAAAATCTTTTCCCGACTGCTTATCCATATAAATATTCTTTTTGGATATTCCCAATTCCTCAAGTGCCATTAACCGCCTATCTTCACGTTGTTCCCTCGTGCTAACTCTTATGTATCCATAATCACTCATCTTATTACACTCCTTAATTTTCTATATTTTATATTCATTTTACATTCTTTATGAAAAATCGTGAGAACGCACGTATTTTTTGAGCTTCTTAGATTTGGGTGTCTGTCTCCATACCCTTAAACATCTTCCCCACAATTTCCCTAACTCGAAGTATCAATACATTAAATCAACCTAAAGCATCAAGAAAATCAATTTTTATTCAAATTATCCTATGCCATAATGTTTTGCCAGTACACAGCTGAGGGAGTAGGCAGGTATTTGCCCCAAAAACGATAGAGAGTGGAGCGATTTTTCGATATACTTAGCTTTGTCGCTGGAGCACTGTCTGAGCGCCGTAGGCGTGAGTTTGCGGGAAGCGGCAAAAAT
>JAUUSJ010000133.1 GCA_030841965.1 Blautia sp. | reverse complement strand
TCCAAACAGCAACAGAAGTTTCACCAGTACACAGTAGAGGTAAGATGCGGTATATATTTTCCAAACAGCAACAGAAGTTTCACCAGTACACAGCAAAGGTAAGATACAATATATATCCTCCAAACAGCAACAGAAGTTTCGCCAATACACAGCGAAGAGAGGAGACAGGTATCTGCCCAGCAAACGATAGAGAGTGGAGCGATTTTTCGATATGCTTAGCTTTGACGCTGGAGCACTGTTTGAGTGCCGTAGGCGCGAGTTTGCGGGAAGCGTCATAAATCAGCGCATGTCGAAAAATCGTGGGAACGAACGTGTTTGAGGGGTAGATACCTGTCTCCTCTCTTCGCGTCTATCCCCACAAAACCGTCTATCCCCACAAAACCATCTATCCCCACATACCTATCTGTTTATCGACATAACATCTGCTATCTACTTCGCTGCCACAATCTCCCCCGCAACCGCCGTAGCCGCCGCTGTAGCTGGAGATGCAAGGTAAATCTGCACCTTAGAAGTTCCCATACGTCCTAAAAAGTTTCGATTATTCGTCGCAACCACTCTCTCCCCATCAGAGAGAATTCCACCTGTACGTCCACAGCAAAGTCCACATCCAGGATGCGTAATAATCGCACCAGCCTCGGATAAAATCTCAAGCGTTCCATCCTCCAAAGCCTGGCGATAAATCTTACGGCTCGCAGGTGTCACAATAAGCTTCACAAACGGAGCCACCTTTTTCCCTTTCAAAATAGAGGCCGCTCTTTGTAAATCCTCAAGTCTTCCATTCGTACAAGACCCGATAAATACCTGGTCAATCTTCGTCCCTTCAAGCTCGCTCACAGGTTTAATATTATCCACCTGAGATGGACAAGCCAAGACAGGTTCAAAATCCTCCGCATTATAAGTAATCTCTCTGCAATACACCGCATCCTCATCTCCGACTAAGCTCTTTTGGAATTCATCGAGCTCAATCTCACAGTATTTTGCCGTCTTCTCATCAGGAGAGAATAAACCGCATTTTGCCCCAGCCTCAATCGCCATATTCGACATCGTCATACGACTTGCCACCGACATATTCTCAATTGTAGAGCCAGTAAACTCGAGAGATTTATAAGTCGCTCCGTCCGCACCGAGGTCTCCGATGAGACGAAGAATAATATCCTTTGAAGTCACATTTGCAGGAAGTGTACCGTTAATTGTCACTTTAATCGTCTCTGGAATCTTCATCCAAAGCTCTCCAGTTCCCAAAATACTAGCCATCTCTGTATATCCAATTCCAGAAGAAAACGCACCGACACAGCCATAAGTCGTCGTATGGCTATCTGTGCCAAATACGACATTTCCCGGTTTTACATATCCAGCCTCTGTCATAAGCTGATGGCAGATTCCATCGGAGCGGTGAATATTTTTCATGCCGTATTTTCTTACAAATGCATCTCCAATCTGAAAATGTCTCGCATCATCTAGCTGGCTAGCTGGCACTAAATGGTCATAAATCAAGACAACCTTATCTGGATTCCAAAGCTTGGTAAATCCCATTTCCTCAAACTTATCTGCCACAAATGGAATAAAAATATCGTGAATCATGACGCGGTCGACATTGACAGTTACGATGTCGCCAGCCTTTGCGTTTTCTATTCCAGTATTATGTCTTATAATTTTTTCAATGATTGTTGCTCCCATAGTATTCCTCCTAATCTAAGCCGTTACGTTTTCTCATTGCCTTTACAAGACCGCCGGCATTGATGATTTCTAGTAGGTTTTCAGGCAAAGAGGAGATAGGATAGGATTGTCCGTTATACTCCACGCAGGAGCCAAGTTTTACTTTGATGCTATCTCCCTCTTTGATATCGTCATAGAGATTTGCATTTTCAATCAGGAGAAGTCCGTTATTGATGGAATTTCGATAAAAAATGCGGGCAAAGGATTTGGCGATAATGCATTTGATTCCGAGTGCCTTGATAACTTCTGGAGCTTGTTCTCTTGAAGAGCCGCATCCAAAATTCTTGCCGGCAACGATAATATCACCTGGCTGAATCAACCCTGCTAATTCAGGGCGAAGAGGGCTAAAAGCAAATGGCTTCATATCCTCAACTGTTTTTAGAGCGAGATACTCTGTTGGAATAATAATATCTGTGTCGATATCATCCCCGAGTACCCAGACTTTTCCAGTATATATTTCACTCATTTTCATTCTCCTTATTATTTATGTTATTTAAACCATATCTGCAGTGGCAATTTCACCTTTGATAGCAGATGCGGTGACGGTAGCTGCACTTGCCAAGTATACGAAGGAATCGCGGTGTCCAGCACGTCCTTTGAAGTTTCGAGTACCTGTACTGATGAGAACTTCTCCCTCACCGATAACACCCTGGCAGCTTCCCCAGCATACGCTGCAGTTTGGATTCATTACAATCGCACCAGCTTCCATGAAGATATCTAAAAGCCCTTCTTTCATGGCCTCTTGATAAATCGTGCGGCTTGCAGGAACGACAAGAAAGCGAACTTCTGGGCTTACTTTCTTTCCTTTGATAATAGAGGCTCCAACTCTTAAATCCTCCAAACGTCCGTTATTACAGGAACCTAAAAATGCCTCATTAATCTTTACTCCGAGGCTTTCCTTTGCAGGGACGACATTGTCCACAAAATGAGGTTTTGCGACAATCGGTTGAATCTCGCTTAAGTCGATATCATAAGTTTCTGAGAAATTGGCGTCCGCATCGCTTGTGAAGACTGCCTTTGGCTCTCTGCCATGTTCCTTTAAGTAATTCATTGCGACATCGTCCACTTCCATAAGAGCTGTCTTAGCGCCAGCCTCCACGCAGAGATTACAGATGGAGATACGGTCGCTCATCGACAGAGAAGCAAGTCCCTCTCCACCAAATTCCATCGCCTTATAGTTTGCTCCGTTTGCGCCAATCTTTCCGATAATGGAGAGAATTAAGTCACGCGCATAGACGCCCTCTTTCAGTTTTCCCTTTAAGTTAAAGCGAATTGTCTCAGGAACCAAAAGCCAGGAAGTTCCAGTTACCATCGCATACAGATAATCCGTACATCCAACTCCAGTTCCGAATGCACCGAGTGCACCGTAGGCACAGGTATGACTGTCAGCGCCAAAAATTAATTCTCCGGGACGAACATGATTTTCCATCATAATCTGGTGACAGACACCCTCGCCCTCATAGAACTGAATGCCGTTTTCTCTCGCAAAATCACGCATTTTCTTTTGAGAGGCCGCTGTCTTTGGGCTATCCGATGGAATATTATGGTCCACAATCCAGATAAGCTTACTCACATCAGCGATATGAGGATTCTTTAATTGGGTATTATACATATCGATTGTGAGATGGGTTGTTCCGTCATTACTCATTAATTTATCCAATTCCACTGTCTGGATATCTCCAGCCTTACAGCTTTTTACTCCGGCAGCGAGTGCGATAATCTTTTCTGCAATTGTCATTCCCATACTTTACACCTCCTTATTTAGTGAAGCGATAAGACCGCCCTCGTCTAAGATACTTTGCATCTTCGCAGGAAGCTTTGTACAGGTAAATGTCTGACCATTTGCCTTAATAATGCCTTCCTCGAGGAGAAGTTCCATCTCGTCTTGGTCTTTTACATTATCATATAAATCCTTGCATATAATAACAGGGAGTCCGATATTGATTGCATTTCGATAAAAGATTCTGGCGAAAGATTTAGCGATAACTGCCTTCACGCCGAGAGCCTTTAGGACACTTGGAGCCTGCTCTCTTGAGGAGCCACATCCAAAGTTTTCACATGCGACAACAAAGTCTCCAGGCTGTACTTTCTTTGAAAAATCAGGGTCTAGAGACTCAAAGGTATATTTTTTCATTTCCTCAATGGTAGGAAATAAAAGATACTGGGAAGCGATAATCTGGTCGGTATCTACATCAGTATGAAATCTGAAAATTTTTCCCATGAAAATTCCTCCTTTAAACTTAAAATTATGTATAAGCATATCTTTTGATACTGGGGTCAAAAGGTCGAAAATCTGACATAAGCTTGCTTGTGAGAGGATTTTTGACCCCAACAACATCTTTTTTTATTATAAAGGAGAGAGAAGAGAAAATCAACGATAGTGTAAAATTTTTGTTAGTTGGGTAATTGGTGTTCTGGAAGTAGACGCGAAGAGAGGCCAAAGATATATTCTCCAAAAACACGTTCGTTCCCACGGTTTTTCGACATACGCTGATTTTTGCCGCCTCCCGCAAACTCGCAGCTACGCTGCTCAAACAGTGCTCCAGCGGCAAAGCTAAGTATATCGAAAAACCGCTCCACTCTCTATCGTTTTTGGAGAATATATCTTTGGTCTCTCTTCGCTGTGTATTGGCAAAACACTATAAAATTCTTTTTTTATAAGTATAAGTGCTACATAGTTTTAATATAAGTTCTCCACTTTTTTTACTTACAAGAATTTTACGCTATCGTGACACTAATTTGACTCTTGCAATGCTTGGCTTGATGTGATATAGTGACAATATAAAAATGACCGCCACTATGTAGTGGATAGTGACGGTTAAAGGAAAGCCAGAAGATAGATGAAGCCTATCGACCCTGGTATTAAGTCAACAGTTATAAAATGCAAGCTGCCTACTCCTGCCAAGAGACAAGGCGGCTTGCTTATTTTTTACAATTCAAAATTGCTACAATGAGCAAAGCTACGCTAACAATTAAGCTTAACTCTTCGTATGTAGTCATAAGCCTCATCCTTTCCACGAAATAGAACGGATGACTGCACGCCTTTCTGATTTTCCTATGAAAAGTATAGCATAATGAAGTTTTATGAGCAATTATAAAGCATGATAAAGTATCATAAAAGATAGGAGAGCGAGAAAGTGTAGAAATAATGCTAGGTACAGCATGATAAAGAAAAAGAAATATCTGATATCTTAGGAAGAATAAAAAAAAAGAAATCATGGGTTGACAAATTTTTATTTGATTGTTATAGTCTTGGAAAAGGGAGTAGCTGGCATATACAGAGAAAAGTATATGTTTGCTTTTCGTCAAGACGATTGTTTGTTCAATCCGGAAAGTAACGAAGTAGCGAGACTTTTGTTGTAAGGCAGCAGAAGTCTTATTTTTGTTGTCAATTGAGTGTGTGAGAGCAAAAAATAAAACTAGGAGGATGGAGAGGAATGACAATCATTATACAATTTATCGTATTAGTTGCAGGTTTATTTATGTTAGTAAAAGGGGCAGATTTATTCGTGGAGGGTGCGTCAGATATCGCTACAAAGTTTGGAATACCGCAGTTGGTTGTAGGTCTTACTATTGTAGCTATCGGAACAAGCTTGCCAGAGCTTTCTGTCAGTATCACAGCAGCGACGAAGGGAAATGCAGGAATTACACTTGGAAATGTACTCGGAAGTAATATTTTAAATGTTTTAGTGATTTTGGGAATTACTTCCATTATTATTCCAATCTTGATACCTCGGACTGCGTTAAGATACGATATTCCATTTTGTATTTTTATCACAGCTTTGGTGCTTGTGATGGGATGGATAGGAAGGGAGATTGTATTTATCGAGGGTATGATTTTAATACTTTTATTTATAGGATATTCGATTTACCTTTTCTTCCTCTCTCGGGGCAGTATTAAGAAAGAGAAAAAGGAAAAAAGACCAGATACCATGCCAGTTTGGAAGTGTATTGCCTTCGTCATTTTGGGAGGAGTCTGTGTCGTACTCGGAAGTGATTTGACGGTGGACGGTGCAACGACCATCGCAAGAATTGTCGGTCTGAGTGAGCGTATTATCGGGCTTACTATCGTCGCTTTTGGAACTTCACTCCCAGAATTGGTAACTTCTGTTACGGCCGCTCGCAAGGGAAATGCAGATATCGCCATCGGAAATATACTTGGAAGCAATATTTTCAATATTTTATTGATAATCGGTCTCACAGCGACAATTACTCCGATTCCATTTGAGTCAAGTTTCATTGTGGATTCTCTTGTTGCAATTTTGGCTCTCATTATTTTATGGCTTGCAAGCAGAAAAAAAAGAGAGCTCACAAGACCAGGAGGCGTGATATTATTGCTTACGTACGCCGTATATTTTATAAGTTTAATCGTATAAGAATAGAATACCAAGGTCAAAATTATATGCTTCACAAGAGAAGATAATTCTCAATATAGATAATATACTGATGATTTATAGAAGCTTCTGTTTTATATCAAGATTTCTTTCCTTTCGGAGAGAAGTCTTGATATTTTTTATTTGATAAGATAGCGTAAAATTTCTGTAAATAAAAAGAGCGAAGAACTTATATTGAAACTATGTAGTAATTATTCTTCTAAAAAAAGAATTTTATAATGTTATAGTGTTTTGCCAATACACAGCGAAGAGAGTCCGCAGATATGTCCTCTAAAAACGATAGAGAGTGGAGCGGTTTTTCGATATACTTAGCTTTGCCGCTGGAGCACTGTTTGAGCGCCAAAGGCGCGAGTTTGCGGGAAGCGGCATAAATCGGCGTATGTCGAAAAACCGTGGGAACGAGCGTGTTTTTAGAGGACATATCTGCGGACTCTCTTCGCGTCTATCCTCACTCTTCTCTTTGCATCTCCCCCCACCACAGCAATTACCCAACTAACAAAAATTTTACACTACTTTTTTATCCATTACTTCTTTACTTTATCAGAACGCTGTGATAGAATAGTAGCAAAATGGAAAGACAGTAGCCAAGAGAATATAGAATTAGCGTGTATTTTGATTTATTTGATGTGGATAGACAAGATGAGAAAAGCGGGGAGAGGAATGCGGCAAAAGATATATACTAACTTGGCATACGAACAAGGAGGATTATATAAAAATGAGAAAGAAAATCGCAGTATTTTTAAGTTTGGCAATGATGACTTTGTCCTTGGCGGCATGTGGCGGCTCTGGAGATTCTGGCAGCACAACAGCGTCTAACACGGAGGGAACAGAAAGCTCAGATTCTAGTTCTCTTGTTTATGCGGTAGAGGCTGGTTCCGCAGGTGAAGCGGCAGCGATAGAAAAGGGATATAAGTATAATTCCGTTGCCTCTCAGGCAGACGCCCTTATGGAAGTGAAAGCTGGAACATCTAACGCAGCGATTATCGACCTTTTGATGGCAGGTGCCATGATTGGTGAGGGAACAAGCTATTCAGATTTAAAGCATACAGAGGAGCTCACAACAGAGGAGTACGGCGTTGGATGTCGTAAAGGTTCTGACCTTGCAGCATTTATCAACTCTGTTTTCTATGAGACATATACGGATGGTTCTATGTTAGAGACAGCTAAGAAGTACGGTGTACAGGAATCCTTAGTAGAGCAAAAAGAAGCTACATATGAAGAGGCAGCTGACGGTGATGTCGCTTATATTAAGGGAAAAGGCTCTCTCATCGTTGGTATTACAGATTTTGAGCCAATGGATTATAAAGACGGCGACGAGTGGATTGGATTTGACGCAGATATGGCTCGTATTGTAGCTGAGAAGCTCGGCGTGGAGGCTGAGTTTGTAGAGATTGACTGGGATACAAAGTCAATGGAGCTTGACTCTAAGAATATTGATGTTGTATGGAATGGTATGACACTTACAGATGAGGTAAAAGAGGCGATGGAATGTACAGTTCCTTACTGTAATAATGCTCAGGTAGTTGTGGTTCCAGCGAATTAATATGTGGTAAATGAAAGTATATAAAGGATGTTGCAGGCGAATCGTTCTTTTTAAGGAAGAGAAGAAGATAGCAACATCCTTTTATATTGTGGCAGAGTAGAGTACCTATTATCTTGAGTTGGTAGGTTTTCTCTACTCTAAAGAAAGAATTTATTTTACAAAAATGAGTATGAGAATTGCGGGAGCACGTTGTGCGGAGCAATTCGGTATTATAGGGGTCAAAAGACCTTTTAACCCCAATATTATCATGAAGATAAAGGAGAATAAAAAATGTTTTGGAATGTAACCCAGGAGCTTTTGCTAGGTTTGGCGACGACGGCGCAGATTTTCTTTTTGACATTAGTTTTTGCCCTTCCGATTGGTCTAGTTTTAGCGTTTGGAAGCATGAGTAAGTGGAAACCACTTCGTTATCTTGTACAAGTATTTGTATGGGTAATTCGAGGCACACCTCTTATGCTTCAGTTGATTATTATTTTCTATGGTCCAGGTATGTGGCTTGGACATAATATTTGGAGCGGAGACGAGGCGGGACGTATTACAGCGACAGTTGTCGCATTTGCAATTAATTATGCCTGCTATTTTTCTGTTATTTTCCGAGGCGGCATTGAGGGTGTTCCTGTCGGACAGCGCGAGGCAGGAGAGGTGCTTGGAATGACAAAGAGTCAGATTTTCTTTAAGATTACTTTGCTTCAGATGATTAAGAGAATTATTCCACCGATGTCCAATGAGATTATCACTCTTGTAAAGGATACTTCTATTGCGAGAATGATTGCCGCGTATGAGCTTACTTTTGCGGGATTTTCGTTTATGAAGTCCGCAGGTATCACATGGCCATTATTTTATACGGGTGTCTTCTACCTCTTATTTGTCGGAATTTTGACATTGGTGTTTAACTATATTGAGAAGAAATTAAGTTATTTTAGATAGGAGGGAAGAAGAATGGCGATATTAGAAGTTCAAAATATTGAAAAGCATTTTGGGAGTACAAAGGTATTAAGGGACGTCAGTTTTTCTCTCGAGGAGGGAAATGCACTTGCGATTATCGGTTCCTCTGGCTCGGGCAAGACGACATTACTTCGCTGTCTGAATTTTTTGGAGAGACCAAATCAGGGAAGTATTTTCGTAAAGGGCGAAAAGATATTTGATGCGTCCACGCCGACGAAGATGGATGAGAAGGAGCTTCGCAGTAAGCGCCTTCATTTTGGGATGGTATTTCAGGCGTTTCATTTATTTCCGCAGTATACAGCGCTTGAGAATGTCATGCTCGCGGAGCAATTATTGGCGAAGGAGAGCCCAGATTTTAAGCAGAAGAAAAAGGTGATTTTTGAGGAGATTGAGGCTCACGCAAGAGCTCTCTTAGATATGATGGGACTTGCAGACCGAGCAGACCACTATCCACATCAGCTTTCTGGTGGACAGCAGCAGCGTGTCGCGATTGCGAGAGCGCTCGCACTTAAGCCAGATATTTTATGCTTTGACGAGCCGACTTCCGCTTTGGACCCAGAGCTTACTGGCGAGGTTTTAAAGGTTATCCGTGGACTTGCAGAGCAAAAGACGACGATGATTATTGTCACGCATGAGATGGCGTTTGCGAGAGATGTCGCTGACCAGATTATTTTTATGGACGGCGGATATATCGTGGAGCAGGGCGATGCAAAACAGGTAATCGATAATCCACAGGAGGAGAGAACAAAGCAGTTTTTGTCAAGGTATACACAGGGATGATATGGTATTCTGCCTTGGAGAGAGGATGGGAAAGTATACTTAATAGGAGTATAGTATAGGATTGGCAAAGATACGATTATGTCTTCGAAAAATAAAAAAAGAGAGAATTTTCTTTGGAAGATTCTCTCTTTTTTGGATGTATGTAGAATTAGAGTTCAAAGGCTTGTTTGATGCTGTCGTAGTGGAGGAAGATTCCTTCTTGCGCAAAGGCTTTGATTTCATCTGTTGTGGCGAGCATATATCCGTCTATCTCGCCTTCTTGAAAGTTTAAGTCACTCTCGTCAAAGTCTCCGATGAAGCGGTAAATATCAACGAAATAATTATCTCCCTCGCCGGGATTTTCTCGCTTATAAGAGAAGAGATAGCCGCCATCCCAGTTGGATACGTCAAGTCCTGTCTCTTCTTTTACCTCTCGAAGAACGGCGTCTTTGGATTCCTCACCTGCCATGGCAGCGCCTCCAGATACTTCCCACCAGCCAGGCGCCCAGTTTTTTGTCATGACACGTTTTGTGATTAAAAATTTTCCGTCGGGTTTGGCGATGACTCCGAGAACAGTTAGATGGTACTCGTCATCTTTTAGACACCAGTCATTTCTCTTCATTGTACGCCCAGTTTTTTGTTTGTTTTTATCATAAATATCCCAAAATTCCATATTTATTCAATCCTTTCTTTTCATTATAATTGTGCTGATTATAACTCTAACGAATTTTTGGAGCGGAGTCAAGTGGTTATGGGAATTTAAGATGGAGGGAGACGCAGAAAGAGGAGGCAGGTATATGTCCCGCAAACACGTTCGTTCCCACGATTTTTCGACATACGCTGATTTTTGCCGCTTCCCGCAAACTCGTACCTTCGGTACTCAGACAGTGCTCCAGCGGCAAAGCTAAGTATATCGAAAAATCGCTCCACTCTCTATCGTTTTCGGGGCATATACCTGCCTCCTCTTTCCGCTGTGTATTGGCGAAAACAGTAAATATGACTTGACTTATATGTTTTGAAATTGGGTTTTGGGTATGCAAATATATTTTATCGTCGGATTATTACGTTTGGGTAGACAAGTATATTATTTTTTTAATGCGTCGCTTCGCACATAATAAGTGCTTCTGCCAGCTCCGTATTTGATAATTATATTTTCTTCTGTTAATTTTTTCAGGGCATTTAGAACGGTAGAACGACCTATTTTGGGACAAGCGGCAATTACTTCTGAGCTAGTAAATTTGCCGATTTTTTCTTCCACGTATCCCTTAACTATGTCGTAAGCATTGCTTTTTGTTCCAGTGGCATTCATTATTCCGACACGTTCTTCAAATTGAGTATAACATTTGAGAATTATTTTTAACATATACTTGATAAATGGGGTGGGGTCATTTTTTTCTTCATGCCAGCCATAATCCGCTTTTTCAAGTACATCATAATAAATATCTTTTGTTTCTTCAATTTGTTTTTCAATGCTGATATATTTTCCGACTTCGTATCCGTTTTGATAAAGTAGAAGCAGAGTGAGTAGTCGGCTCATACGTCCATTTCCATCATTGAACGGATGAATGCATAGGAAATCACAGATGAATACAGGAATCAATATTAGCGGGTCAACGATTTCCAGAGCAAGTGTTCTTTCGTAGCTGGAACAGATAGCTTCTATTGCTGCTTCTGTTTCGTACGGTGCAACTGGAGTAAAGCGAGTAAACTGTGAACCGTCCATTCTTGTTTCATTGATATAGTTTTGGACATTTTTAAAATGTCCTCCATATGACATGCCCGCCCACTTTAATAAATCTCTGTGAAGCTGAAGAATATAAGATGGTTTTATTGGAATGAAATCATGGCTTTCATGGATTGTGTTTAATACGTCCCTATATCCCATGATTTCACTTTCATCCCTGTTCCTTGGAGTTGTCTTTTCCGATATCAACTGTTTCATTCTTGTACCGGTTGTGACAATTCCCTCAATTTTGTTTGATGATTCTGTACTTTGAATTTTGGCAATCTCAATAAGACGGTTTAATTCGATGGGTTTTTGTCTTACAAATAATTCTTGTCTTCCTTTACATTCATGAATTTTGGCGATATAAGAGACAATCTCTGTGTCCCACATCATTTTTGATAATTTTGTATAATCAAAACTTCTCATTTTTCACCTAGGCCGAAACTCTTTCTGCTATTTTTTCGTCCAGCCTTATTATCCTTTCGTCCAGATTATACCCCAATTTGGACGATTTATCAAGAAAGTGGACGATTAAAACGAACTAAAATTTTTGTGTAATAAGCGGATATATCTGCTGATACAGACATTATCATCGTTGTAAATGATATTTATCTGTGGTTCACTGGTAGGGAGAAAGGTGGAGGGAGACGCAGAAAGAGGAGGCAGGTATATGTCCCGCAAACACGTTCGTTCCCACGATTTTTCGACATACGCTGATTTTTGCCGCCTCCCGCAAACTCGCACTTTCAGTGCTCAAACAGTGCTCCAGCGGCAAAGCTAAGTATATCGAAAAATCGCTCCACT
>JAUUSJ010000330.1 GCA_030841965.1 Blautia sp. | reverse complement strand
GCTCCAGCGGCAAAGCTAAGTATATCGAAAAACCGCTCCACTCTCTATCGTTTTTGGAGAATATATCGACGAACTCTCTTCGCTGTGTATTGGCTAAGCACTATAAAATTCTTTTTTTTAAGGATAACTACGATATAGTTTTAATATAGGTTTCCGATTTTTTTATTTGCTTAGAAGAAATGTTCTTTTTTAAAAAAATGTTATAGTATGATATAAACTAGTTATAAATGGTTTATAAAACACCTCGTAAAATGAAAGAAATCTTAATAATAAAAATATTGTTAAAAAAATCTATTTATGCTAAACTAAGAACAGAAATCTGATTACCGAAAAAATATAAAATAAAAAGATTGGAGGAAATTATGGACAAGAAGGATTTTTCGCAGTGGGAAGAAGAAATTAAGACAAAAGTAGAAAAATCAATCGATTCCATTAATTTTGATAAATTAGGGAAAAATATCGAAAATACTGTAAATAAAACAATGGACCAGGCGATAAAAGAATTTAAAAAAGCGTGGAATTATAAAGATTATGTGGGAGATCGGATGGATGAATTTGAGGAAGAGAGTGAAAAAAAGATAAAATGGGGAATAAATGCTCAAAGGCAGACTCGCAGAAATGATAGAACATATCGAACGAATCAAAGACATTCTTTTTCTGGTCGACCATACGAGAGGAGAGAAGACTCTTATACTCGAATGCCTCGAACCTATTCTAGAGTACAAAGTCCATCTTTTCCAGTTGCGAAGACGCCAAGTGGAACGGTCTCAGGAGTTTTGTGTGAAGTTTTTGGAGGAATAGGAATTGGAACTTTTGGGATTCTTTTTTTGATTTATTTTTTTGCCTCTATTACTTACGGGGCTGATATGGGATTAGTCGGACTGTTTTTGACATTTACATTTTTATGTGGTTTAGTTTTCTGGCGAGGAGTCATACAGCGTAAGAGAGTGCGAAGATTTAAAAAATATGTCAAAATTATGGATGGAGAATGTCATTATCCAATAGAGAAGCTTGCCGCCTATATGGGACGAAAAAAGGAATTTATTATAAAAGATTTAGATAAAATGACTGACCTTGGGATGTTTCCAGAGGGGCATTTTGATGAGAATAGGACAGATTTTATTTTAGACCATAAGACATATGAATTGTATTTGGACAGTATGGCAGCCAAAAAGCAAAGAGAGCAGGAGGAAGCGTATAGACAAGAAGTTGCCGCAACACAGCAGGAACAAAAAGATACAGAGCAAGAGCAGGTTGAGAAAGTTCTCGTTCAGGGAAGTATTTATATAAAAAAGATTCGTGAATGTAATGATAAGATATTAGGAGATACTGTTTCTAAGAAGTTATTTCATCTTGAGAATATTACGAATAAGATTTTTGAGCATATAAAGAAATATCCCAATAAAGTAGAAAAGATTGAAAAATTTATGGATTATTATTTGCCCACAACTTTAAAGCTTGTCACAACTTACCAAGAACTTGATTCTCAGCCAGTGATGGGAGAGAATATAAGAAGAACAAAGATGGAGATAGAAGAGACATTGGATACAATCAATACGGCTTTTGAGAAGCTTTTGGACAGTCTGTTTGAGGATGAAATGTTTGATATTTCTTCTGATATCTCTGTATTAGAAACGGTACTAAAACAAGAGGGACTAGCAGAGTCTGATTTTACTATGAAACACCAAGAGGACGAGGCGTAAGCCGAAGGACGATTGGCATGTTTCATGTACGCAAGGGATACTTAGCGAGGTATTTTCGAGCTT
>JAUUSJ010000132.1 GCA_030841965.1 Blautia sp. | reverse complement strand
GGCGGCAAAAATCAGCGTATGTCGAAAAATCGTGGGAACGAACGTGTTTTTGGGGATAGATATCGCTTTCCTCTCTTAGCGTCTGTTTTTCAATCATTAGTTATCTCTCTTAGCATCTGTTTTTTCTAAACCATCGTGCTTTTCCTCTAATTCAATCTAACAAAACGAAGCATAAACAACATACATCTCCGCTACAATAATTATCCCGAGAACCCCATCTATCATCCAATTATATTCCACATCCGTCAAAACCCTTTTTGAATGCATCAAACAATACCTTACCTTCTCTCTACCACTTAAAACCGTAATCACCAGCAATAAAACAGGAAAAAGAAAAATTTCTATTTTACTCCCAAACCCATCTGCCACTCCATTTGAAAAATGCATAGGAATCATATCTGGCAGGAAAAATATACTTATCACTGCAAGCAAAATCCCTACAATACAGATTATCCATGTCAATTTCCTACTAGTTATTAAACTCACAAAATCCCTCCTTTTTTATTAAAAATCACACACAATATTTGTTTCCAAACCATAATCTCACATAATATTTTCAGTCAAAACTATAACGTCTCATTCCGACCTATAACATTTGTTCCCACTCTATGATGTCTATCTTGAAGCTATAACATCCGCTTCCGAAACTGACTCGGTTTCATCTCAAATCTCTTCTTGAACAACCGATTAAAATTAGAGAGATTATCGAACCCATTTTTTTCCGCAATTTCGAGAATACTGTCATCGGTACTGCGAAGAGCAAGTGCGGCTTTACTCAGACGGTACTCAATTAAATACCCAGTAAAACTACTCCCCGTATTCTCCTTAAACCATCGCATAAAATGACTTGAACTATATCCACATTCATCTGCCATATCATCAATCGTCAGTTTCTTATTATAATCCGTCTCAATCCGAGAAAGAATAGCCTTTAACTTATCCATATTCCTATTTCCCACCGGTTTTTCTACTTGTTTTTCTGACATCTGACATAGCAGGGAAAAAAGAATCATCAGATGCCCTTTTACCCCAAGCTCATACCCATTTGAGCGAACCTCGCATAGCTGGTCGCAGGCATCGAGGCAGGCGGCGATAGAAGAATAAAACTTATCCTTCTTCCCAATTCGAGACGGCAGCTGGATTTTCCCATTTAAAATCGGATGGAGATATTTCTGACTACAAAGGTCTACATTATCACTCCCGAGAAAATTCATGTCAAAAATAATATTCTCATATTCCATTCGATTCTTCGGGAGCCATCGAAGTCCGTGCAAATGTCCTGGAAGTACAAGAAAGATATCGCCAGCTTCGGCCTCATAGGAGTCGAAATCCACTTGAACAATTCCAGAACCACGTTTTATATAGATAAGTTCCACACTGTTATGCCAATGCAGCGGCACGAAAGTGAAATCAGTCGGAATTGCACAGGGATAGATATTAAATGCGAACATTGTATCAGTATGTTGCTTTGTCTCCTGATAGGCAGGGTCACGAAAAGAAGTATGATTTTTGATAGTTTTCATATGATTTTATACTTGAATACTCATGATTTTTACCATGAGTACAGAGTTTTCCTCCTTTCTCTTACTCTTTGATTTTCAGGTTCTTTTTCTGAAAAAACAAAAATAGAGTTTCTCATGAATTATGATAGGATTATACCATATTTTCGTAGGATTATACAAGCAATTCCTATCAAAATATGATAAATATAATGTATAGATACCAGGGGCAAAAGACCTTTTGACCCCAACATCATGTATAGCAGATAATCATTTGATATGGACAGAGATGATAAGTGGTAATTGTATGAGAATATAGTATAGAGTCATCCTCTTTTTAGTAGGGTGATATCTGAGGATATATAAGTATGTCAGTTTATTATTTATATCTGTCCAAAAGGAAAGGAAGGGTAGATAAGTATGATGCAAACAAAAAATAGGAAAGAAATCGAGAATACTTTGACAGAGATTTGCAAGAAGGATATAAATGACTGTTCTTATGAAGAATTATATTGCGCATTGCTTCAGATTGTGGAAGATGAGAGTAAAAAACGAGTGCTTCCTGTGAAGGGGCGTAAGCTTTATTATATTTCAGCAGAATTTTTGATAGGAAAGCTGCTGAGTAATAACTTGATTAACCTCGGACTTTATGATGATGTGAAAGCATGTCTGGAGGCTCATAATAAATCGATGGCAGAGCTTGAGGAGGTAGAGCCAGAGCCAAGCCTTGGAAATGGAGGTCTTGGAAGATTGGCGGCTTGTTTCTTAGATTCTCTGGCAACTTTGAATCTTCCGGGGGATGGAATTGGTCTTCGATACCACTGTGGTCTGTTTAGACAAAAATTTATCAATCAGTCCCAGAGTGAGATGCCAGATTTTTGGTTAGGTGGGGATGATTGGGCAAAGAAGACAGAGAAGACTTATCCAGTCTCTCTCGCTGGAAAGGAGTATACGGCGAGATTATATCGCCTTGCTGTTGTCGGTTATGAGGGCCGCACGAATTATCTTAATCTATTTGATTTGGACACGATTGATACGTCCGTGATAAAAGAGGGCATTAGCTTTGACAAGACGGATATCGAGAAAAACTTGACTCTCTTTCTCTACCCAGATGACAGTGATGACGCGGGAAGACTTCTAAGAATTTATCAACAGTATATGATGGTCAGCGCGGGGGCGCAGATGATTTTGGAAGAATGCAAGGAGCGAGGAAGTAACCTCCATGACCTCTATGATTATGCGGCGATTCAGATTAATGATACGCATCCATCTATGGTCATTCCAGAGCTAATTCGTCTGCTCGGGGAAGAGGGAATCGAATTGGAAGAGGCAGTGGATATTGTGACGAAGGTATGTGCTTATACGAATCACACGATTCTCGCAGAAGCTCTCGAGAAATGGCCAAAACAATATCTAGATACCGTCGTTCCACAGTTGATTCCGGTTATCGAAAAATTAGATGAGATTGTGAGAGAGAGAACGGATGATGAGTCGGTTGCTATTATCGACTCGAATCAGATAGTGCATATGGCAAATATGGATATTCATTTTACACATAGCACGAACGGGGTTGCGGCTCTTCACACAGAGATTTTAAAGAATAGCGAGTTAAATCATTTTTATCGATTATATCCAGAGAAATTTAATAATAAGACAAATGGTATTACATTTAGGAGATGGCTCTTAAAATGTAATCCAAAATTGACGGAGTTTATCGAGGAGTTAATCGGGCCAGGATTTAAAAAGGACGCATCTGAGCTGGAAAAACTTATGGCATTTACAGAGGATGAAAAGGTATTGGAGAGACTTACCGATATTAAATTGGAGAATAAAGAGGCTTTAGCAGAGTGGTTAAAGCGCACGCAAAATATCACAGTGAATCCGAAAAGCCTGTTTATGATTCAGTCGAAGCGTCTCCATGAGTATAAACGTCAGCAGTTGAATCTTTTGTATTTGATTCACCAATACTTTGAAATCAAGGCAGGTCATACGCCAGCTGTTCCGATTACTGCAATTTTTGGCGCAAAAGCGGCTCCTGCCTATACGATTGCGAAGGATATCATCCACGCGATATTGACATTATCAAAACTGGTCGCAAATGACCCAGAAGTTTCCAAGTGGATGCAGATTGTATTTATTGAAAATTATAATGTTACGGTGGCGGAGAAGATAATTCCAGCCTGTGACCTTTCTGAGCAGATTAGTCTCGCATCGAAGGAGGCGTCTGGAACGGGAAATATGAAATTCATGTTAAACGGTGCATTGACACTTGGAACGATGGATGGAGCGAATGTGGAGATAGCAGAAGCGGTAGGAAGCGAGAATATCTATATTTTTGGACAGAGTAGTAACCAGGTGATTCGAAGATACCAGCATGGAGATTACTCTGCGAGAGAGTGGTATGAGGTGGACGCCAATATTAAGAGGGCGATTGATTTCCTTACAAGTAGAGAGATGTTAGAAAATGGTCAGCAAGATAAATTGGAGAGATTGAAAAACGAATTGATTCATAAAGATTGGTTCCAGACATTACCAGATTTTAACGCCTATCTCGTCCGCAAGGAGCAGGTAATTTCGGATTATGCAGTCAATCCACTTGACTGGACAAGGAGAACTTTGATTAATATTAGCAAGGCGGGATTCTTCTCCTCCGACCGCACGATAGAGGAATATAATAATGAGATTTGGCATTTAGCTTAATCCTGTTCCGATTTTTACAATTTTTTATAAAAAGAAAGCCTTACAATGCATATATCAAAAAGATAAAGCAAAGGCGCTTAAGTCAATCGAGAGATTTGACCTAGGCGCCTTTTTCGTTTATCGCTATATTTTTGAAGATTGCGGGAGCATATTATGCGGAGCAATCTGGTATCAAAGGAGACAAAAAACTTTTTGAGCCCAGTATCATATTGATATTGTCAGATATGATAGTCGTTAAAAAAGGATAGATATGAAAGATGAGAATAGAGAAAGGATGATACCTATGGAAAGAAGAATTGAAGAGCATCCAATATTAGGAAAGCAGGAAAAGGGAAGATTAATCTCATTTTATTTTGATGGAAGAGAATTGCACGGGTATGAGGGGGAACCGATTGCAGCGGCGCTAAAGGCGGAAGGCGTTATGGTTCACAGATATACGAAGAAGGAGCATAAGCCAAGAGGTATTTTTTGTGCCATCGGCAGATGCACAGACTGTGTCATGGTAGTGAATGGAAAGCCGAATATTCGGACCTGTGTGACCGCTTTGGAGGAGGGAATGCAGGTGCAGACGCAGTACGGTGTGAGCGCCAAGACATTTGAAGAGCAAGAGTAGTGTAAAGGACAAAGAGGAGGAAAGGAGCTATCAAAATGAAAAGATTTGATTTGATTGTAGTGGGAGCTGGTCCCTCTGGATTATCGGCGGCGATTGAGGCGGCAAAGAGAGGGTTAAATGTTATTGTATTTGATGAAAATGAAAAGCCGGGAGGACAGTTATTTAAACAAATCCATAAGTTCTTCGGCTCGAAGGAGCATAAGGCGAAAATACGAGGATTTAAAATTGGAGAGGATTTATTAAAAGAGGCGGACGCTGCGGGTGTCAAGGTTGTGTTAAATGCGACGGTCTGTGGTATGTATCAGGATAAAGAGATTACGGTGCGTATCGATGATGAGATTCACCATTTTAAGGGAGATTCCATCTTGATAGCAACGGGAGCCTCAGAAAATATGGTGACATTTCCTGGATGGACATTGCCGGGAGTGATTGGAGCTGGCGCAGCGCAGACGATGATGAATCTGCACGGTGTAAAGCCTGGAAATAGAGTGCTGATGCTTGGTTCTGGAAATGTAGGATTGGTTGTGAGCTTTCAGCTGCTCCAATGTGGATGTGAGGTAGTTGGTCTTGTGGACGCAGCGCCTAGAGTCGGCGGATACGGAGTTCATGCGGCGAAGGTGGCACGTACTGGAGTTCCATTTTATCTCTCTCACACGATTGTGGAGGCAGAGGGAGAAGACCATGTGACAGGAGTTACTATCGCAGAGGTCGACTCGAATTTTCAATTTATCGAGGGGACGAAGAAGCATTTTGATGTGGATACGATCTGCCTCGCAGTTGGACTCTCGCCGATGTCGCAGCTTCTCAAGATGGCTGGATGCAAGATGGAGGATAATCCAAAGCGTGGCGGACAGGTTCCTATCTGTGACGAGTACGGCAGGACTTCAATTCCAGGTGTATTTGTCGCAGGGGATGTCTCAGGAATTGAGGAGGCGAGCTCCGCGATGATAGAGGGAAGAATGGCAGGAATTGCGGCGGCAGAGTATCTGGGATTTGTGGAGAAAGAAGAGCTCGATGAAAGTCTAAAAAGTCTCGACGCTGCTCTTGACGGACTTCGCCAGGGAATGTTTGCTCCGAAGAATCGAGGAAAGAGGATAGAAAAGACGGAGGAGGGAATTCCTATTTCTATCAATCTTTTGAAGAAAGGATATGTGGCAGACGACGAGATTGAGAGATTCCCGGGAGTTACGAGGAAAATGGGAATTCATCCGGTTATGGAGTGTACACAAAATATTCCATGCAATCCTTGTCAGGATGCCTGTCCAAAGAAATGTATTAAAATTGGGGAGAAGATTACTTCTCTTCCGGCTGTCAATCCAGAGTCCACCTGTATCGGATGTGGGATGTGCGTGGCGGCATGTTCTGGACAGGCGATTTTCCTTGTGGATGAGACTTATGAGGAGGGATTTTCGACTATCACATTGCCGTATGAGTTTCTTCCACTGCCAGTGGCTGGAGAGAAGGGCATTGCGCTTGGAAGGGATGGAAAAAAGGTCTGCGATGCGGAGATTATCAGCGTGAAATCTTCCAAAGCCTTTGATAAAACAAATTTATTGACGATGAAGGTTCCAAAAGAGTATGTAATGAAGGCACGTTTCTTCAAGAAGGAGGCATAGATATGAATCAGGTAAATGACCGCTCAAGAGATATCGGGGAGTTTATTCCGGCAGCAGACGATGATATGCTTATTTGCCGCTGTGAGGAGATTACAAAGGGAGAAATTAGGAAAGCTGTCCATGAGGGAATGTGGACATTGACAGAGATTAGAAGATATTTGAGAACAGGTATGGGATTATGTCAGGGACAGACTTGTGCAAAGCTTGTGAAGGAAATTGTGGCGAGAGAACTCAAAATCTCACCTGTCGAGTTAGAGCCAGCGACGAGTCGAGCACCGATGAGACCGATAGAGATGAGGATTCTCGCGAAGGAATCCGAGGAAGATAGATAAGATTTTGAAAGGAGGGAAAGGTATGGGAAATTCAGCGGACGTAGTAATTGTGGGAGGCGGCATTATCGGATGTGCCATCTCGTATTATTTGGCGAAAAAAGGAAAAAGCGTGATTGTATTAGAGGGAAGTGACCATATAGGAAATGGAGGCTCCTCGAGAAATGGTGGAGGTGTCCGTCAATCTGGACGTGACCCGAGAGAATTGCCATTAGTTATGTATGGAATTAAAAATTTATGGCCGACGCTCTCAGAAGAGTTGGAGGTAGACTGTGAGTATCATCAAGACGGCAATCTGCGACTCGGAAAGACTGAGGAACATAGGAAAATTTTGGAAGGTCTGACAAAGAGAGCGAGAGACGTCGGTCTCGATGTGAGAATGATTGATGGAGATGAGGTCCGAAAAATTAATCCATATTTATCGGATGAGGTGACTTGTGCAAGCTGGTGTCCAACCGACGGTCATGCCAATCCGTTGACGACAACTCTCGGATATTATAAGACTGCCAGAAAACTGGGTGTTCATTTTATCACAGGGGAGAGGGTCGTGAATTTGAAGAAAGTAAAGGGAAGACTTCGCAAGGTTATCACGGAAAATAACGTGTATGAGGGAGATACCGTCGTTGTGGCAGCGGGTTTTGAGAGTCGAAAACTGCTCTCCACAGTGGGAATTGATTTGCCGATGACGGAGGCGATGATTGAATGTCTCGTCACGGAGGCAGAGCCACATATGTTTGACCAGATGCTCGGAACAGCGGAGGCAGATTTCTACGGACATCAGTCCAAGCATGGCTCCTTTGTTTTTGGCGGAACTTCTGGATTTGAGGCGTGTTTTAAAGATAACGGAACTCCTATCTGTAATAGCATGACGGCGTCCTGCGAATGTCGAGGAATTATGAAATATTTTCCAGCCTTGGCAGATACGAAGATTGTGAGAACATGGGCGGGCTGGGTTGACCAGATGAAGGATGGAGTTCCAGTGCTCGGAGAAGTAAGTGAAGTGCCGGGATTAATTATTGCCGCAGGATTTTGCGGGCATGGATTTGGCATCGCTCCTGGAGTGGGACATCAGTTGGCAGAGCTTATCGTAGATGGGAAGACGACAGTAGATATTCGTCCATTGCGTTATAACCGATTTAAGACTAAAATATAAGAATAGAAGAAGAATTGGGCAGACAAGTTGCAAAGGGAAAATAGGTGAGTAGTATGCTTTGGAAAAAAGATAGACTAAGACCGTCTCAGCCATTTTTTGTATTAGAGGCAGATGCCTTTTATCAAGAGGTGTATATGCGTCAGGGGATTTCTCATTTTTATACGTTAAGTCTTAGTGAGGATACGAATATCCGCGTTGTTCCAGACGCCTGCATAGATTTGGTTTTTGAGTACGACAAAGAAACGATGAAAAGCTTTGTGGCGGGAACGGCTCTGGCGTGGCAAGAAAGGCTTTGGGAGGGAGGAAAGGAATACTTTGGTGTTCGCTTTCGCCCTGGCTTTCAACCAGCGGGAATCTCGGTAGTATTAAAGGATTTGATAGACCATAAGCTGCCGTTGGAGGAGGTTTTAACTGAGAGGGAGTCCAATCTGCTTCGCAAAATGAGCGAGCAGCATGATTTTTATCAGAGAATCCGTATCTTTTTGGAGGAGTACACGAAGTTTGAGAAAAAGAGGGAGAAACCTTTTGGGAAAATCGAGTTATTAGTGACAGTGAAAAATATGGTATATGATAGCGATGGTCTAATAAGAGTCTCCAAGATGGCGGAGAAGACGGGATATAGCGAGCGATATATTAATAAGGTGTTTATCGAACAGATGGGATTCTCCCCCAAGACATTTTGCAAGATTATTCAGTTTCAAAGAAGCTTGGAGTTTTTAAATTACGGTGCGCCAGATAAAATGACCGAGGCGGCGGTATATCTTGGGTTTTATGACCAGGCGCAGTTTATCAAGAATTTTAGAGCTTATGCGGGAATTACGCCGAAGCAGTATTTGAAGCTGATTCAGAGTGAAAAATACAAAGATAAAATTATAAATACAAGTCTGCTCTGATATTTTGAAAAAAGTTCTGATTTATACAATCAAAATCGAGAAGAATCATATAGAATACACACTTGAAAAAGCAAATACAGCTTAAGAAATAAATCATAGAAGAAGACAAAGGCGTCGGTTCGTCCCTTATGACGAGCAGACGCCTTTTTTGTATTGAGAAGGAGGAATCGATATGGAAATCTCAAAAATCGAAATTATTACATCCATGAATAAAATATCAGGTTTAAAGAAAGCTTTGAGCAAACTGGGAGTGACAGGAATTACCGTTATGCAGGCGATTGGCTGTGGCATCCAGAAGGGAACTTATGAGTATGAGCCAGAGATAAAGGAGGAGATGGAGCTTCTTCCAAAACAGTATATTATGGTCGTAGTAGAGAATCATATGGTGGAAAAGGTTGTGGAAGTAATAAAAAAAGAGCTCTATACAGGACATATCGGAGATGGAAAGATTTTCATCACACCGGTATCCAATGTGATTCGAGTCAGAACTGGCGAGGAAGGTTTGGATGCCTTGGAATAAGAAAAGATTTCGTATTTATCGATACAGTTAGAAATCCATTTAGAAGGGAGAGGATTCTATGGAGAAAAAATTAGGTTTACCGAGTGCCATAGCCACAGGAGTAGGATTGATTGTGGCGACGAGCTGTCTGATGTCTCTCGGGCAGGGAGCTGGGGCTTTGGGTACTGGATTTATTATTACAATGATAATGGCGTGTGCGATTAATATATTGACGGCATTATCGATGGCGGAATTAAACGCTTTGATGCCAAACCTCACAGGAGGATTGGCGCAGTATACTTTGGCGGGAATCGGACCTTTTGTCACGATTCTTACCATGGTTGGAGGATATCTGGTTTGTCAGGCGATTGCGGGTTCTGTGGAATGTGCGATGTTTGGAAATGCAATTAATACTGTATTTGATACGGGAATTCCTTCCAATGTCTTAAGCATTCTTCTTCTAGTCGTACTTATCATCGCCAATTTGATGGGCGTAGATATTTTCGCAAAGATACAAAATATAGTGGCTTATGGACTAATCTTATCTCTGCTTGCGATGGGTCTTATCGGAATGTTTGGACTCGGAACAGGGGAGCAGGTAGTGCAAAAAGCAAATCTCGCAGGTTCCTTTTCTGATACCTTTGGATTATTAGGATTGGCATTTTTCTTATTTCTTGGCTGTGAGTTTGTCATCCCTATTTCTAAAAATGTGAAAAACGAGAGAAGAAATGTTCCGCTTGGAATGGTTTTAAGCCTTGTTATTATCTTGCTTATGCAGATATTTGTCGTATTAGGAATGAGTCGATATACCGATTGGACAGCATTAAGTGAGAGTGCCTCACCCCATATTTTATATGGCTCTTCCCTTCTTGGAAAATTTGGCTCTTACTGGATGATACTTGTCTCGGTATTTGCAGTTATTAGCACGGTAAACTCAGCGATGAGTTCCTTTTCCTTTATGTGCGCTGGACTTTCCAAGATTAGTCTTCTTCCAGCCATTTTCTTGAAGAAGAATAAAAGGGGAGCGTACTATGTAGGCGTTTTAAGTATTGGAATTTTGGAGATTGTTGTAAATGCGACTGGCTTATCGACGAGTGATTCGCTTACCTTTATGATTTCCGTGGCGATTGTATTTTGGATGGTATCTTATATCGTATCCAATATTAATGTTTTGGTATTTCGATATCGACTTCCAAAAGCACCGAGAACATTTAAGGTTCCATTTGGACCGATTCTTCCAGTTATCGCAATCATCGGAAATTTATTCATGATTTGGAATATTGACAGTAATCCAGATACGAGAAATTTGATTTTTATGATAGACGGAGTGATTTTCTTAATTTTGGCTATCTACTCTGTGCTTTGGTGTAAGTTGAGACTAAAGAGACCAATGTTTCAGCCAATCCCGATGCATGAGGTAATGGCGATGGAAAATGATGCATATTTAGTTGCACATCAGAATGTAAAAAAAGTGGAGAGGAGTAAATATTATGGGCAAGTATCCAAATGTTGATTTTTTATATTTAAGTGAAGAAGATATGATTGCAGCAGGTGTCAAGAATATGAAAGGCTGCGTAGAGGCGATGGAGGAAATGTTTAAGCTTATGAAGGTTGGAAACTACCGTATGGGAGGAGCAAATGGAAATTCTCACGGAAGTATGGTTTCTTTCCCGGAAAGTTCGCCTTTCCCAGAGATGCCAGTGGACGGACCTGATAGAAGATTTATGGCAATGCCTGCATATCTAGGTGGAAAATTTGATATGGCAGGTATGAAATGGTATGGCTCCAATGTAGAAAATAAGGAAAAAGGGCTTCCACGCTCGATTCTTATGCTTACTCTGAATGATAAGGATACGGGAGCACCTCTTGCCTATATGTCTGCGAATATTTTGTCGGCGTATCGAACTGGTGCGGTTCCTGGAGTTGGATTTAAGTATTTTGCGAGAGAAGACGCAGAGACGATTGGTATTATAGGACCTGGTGTTATGAGCAAGACGGCGTTGGCGGCGGCGATGGCAGTTCGTCCGACGATTAAGACAGTAAAAGTGAAGGGAAGAGGAAAGGCGTCTCTCGATAAGTTTATTGAACATGCAAAGAGTGAGTATGATGGTATAGAAATATATGCGGTTGATACCATTGAGGAGGCAGTGAGAGATTCCGATATCGTATCGGTATCGACTTCTTCTCCGACTGGAGACCCTAGTCTCTATCCGTATATTGCGGAGGAGTGGATTAAGCCAGGGGCAATTATTGAGTCCACAGCGGCGTTGAGGTTTGATGAGGATTTTATTGTTAATCGGGCTAGAACGGTGACGGATAATATTATGCTTTACGAGGCGTGGGAGGAAGAGTATGCGCCGAAAGCGTATAATACAGTTCCGATTCCAGCGGTCTATGTGGAGGACTTGATTGCAGAGCATAAGATGAGCTCGGCACAGATAGATGACTTGGGAGATGTGTTGATAGGGAATGTTCCTGTACATAGAAAAGAGGGAGAGATTGTCATCTACTCGGTGGGCGGAATGCCGACAGAGGATGTGGCTTGGGGAACGATTGTTTATCGAAATGCTTTGGAGAAAGGGATTGGAACGAAGCTGAATTTATGGCATACGCCGCAGATGATGGTATAGATAGAGGAGTGTTAGTTAGGTAATTTTGGGGGGAGTGGGAACAGACGCAAAGAGAGTTTGTTGTTATAGTGGAGACGGATGTGAAGAGAGGTTGTTGTGGTGGTGGAAGTAGACGCAAAGAGAGTCCGCCGATATGTCCTCGAAAAACACGTTCGTTCCCACGGTTTTTCGACATACGCT
>JAUUSJ010000131.1 GCA_030841965.1 Blautia sp. | reverse complement strand
AACCGTGGGAACGAACGTGTTTTTTGAGGACATATCGACGGACTCTCTTAGCGTCCCCCTCCCATTCCCTCCCCCTCCCATTCCCTCCCCTCTATCCCATAAAAAACCAACAAAAAAGGGCTATCCCCAAATAGCCCCTTTTCTATACAAACTATATTCTCTCTATACGATAACCGCCTCGCCCAAGCTCTCCGCTTTCTTCTCGTCTTTTTCCTTCTCAATCATAAAATACTCCAAATCCACCTGAGCTGAGACCACTTCCGTCATATTCACACAAGAATTTCCCATACGGTCAATACAATGCAAAACCTTAAAAAACGGAGCCGTCAATCTCGCTGAACATTTTCCATTCATCACTCGGTTCATATGTGCTTTTCTCATATCAATATCCAAATCGATAATCTGCTCCTTTTGTTTGAGAATATCTGCTGCCTGACCATACTGTCCACTTTCTAAAGAATCCAACGTATCCGTATACATCTTATTAATAATTCTCAAACTATATTGCAATTCCCTCATCGACTCTTCACTAAATTCATACTGTTTATCATCCTTATCCGTCATAGAATCAATAAGCTCCTTGCAGAGATTTCCCATACGTTCTACATCACTTAAAATATACATCAATCTCGCTGACTGCGTCGCCTGCTCTTCCGTCAAGACACCCGCTGCGAACATATCTGCAAGATAATCCGTAATCTTAACATTTAAATTATTCACAATATTCTCTTTCTCTTGAATCGTCTCAATCAGCGATGCATGACCTTCCTTCGTTGCCTTTATCATACTTTTCAGCATTTCTTTCACTACTTCACTGCAATGCAATACTTCTTTCGCCACAAGCTGTAGGGCTGCCGCTGGCTGATTGATAATATTATAATCCAAGTATACTGGCTCGGAAGGATTTTGCACTGTTGTTTTTCCATCTGGAATCAATCTCATTACAATCTTTACCATCACTCCGAGCAAAATCGTCCAGACAACCGTCATACATAAATTAAATCCAGTATGTGCATTAGCAATCTGTCTTGAGATAACTTCCACCTCGATTCCCTTTGGAGAAATCTGCTGGATAAATGCCGCATATGGTTTTACAAACCAAATAAAAACTAAAGAACCAGAAATATTAAAGATACAATGTGCAGCTGCCGTTCTTTTCGCATCTTTGGATTGACCGATACTAGCTAATAAAGCAGTAATGGTTGTTCCAATATTATCTCCCAACAGTACAGGAATTGCTCCTGCCAATCCCATAATACTCGTCACTCCGTCTGGTCCAGCCTGAGCTGCAAAGTTCTGCAAAACTGCAATCGTGGCACTACTACTTTGTACTACCAACGTCATAAGCGTACCTACTAAGAGTCCTAAAATTGGAATATCGGTAACCTTTCCGATTAAGTCGATAAAAATTGGACTAGAAGCCAATGGTTTCATAACATCTCCCATCGTCTCGATTCCGAGGAAGAGAATACCAAACGCAAAAATCGTATGTCCAATATTTTTCCATTTTTCGGATTTCATAACAAAAGAAATAATAAATCCGATAAAAATGAATAAATAAATATAGTCACTAATCTTAAATGCAATAATCTGCGCCGTCATCGTCGTTCCGATATTGGCACCAAAAATAATCGTGATTGCCTGTGGCAAATCCATCAAACCTGCACTGACAAATCCGATTGCCATTACCGTCGTGGCACTACTACTTTGGAGCACCGCTGTCGTCAACGCACCGGCAAGCACACCGAGCAATCGATTCCTCGTCAAAAGCGCCAACACTTTTTTCATCTTCTCGCCAGCCGCCTTCTGAAGGCTCTCACTCATCAGATTCATTCCATAAATAAATATAGCTAAACCGCCAAATAATCCAAAAATAATCTGTAATGTATCTTTCATCTTTTCTCCTATCCTTCCTGATTCTTACTGGTTTAATTCTTGCCATTTGATATAATTCCCAGTAAAGATATCCTTTAATGCATCTATCGTAATATCCTCCAAAGGATTTTCTGCATTGACAACCACCGCAATATTATCTCTCGCAATGGCCTCATAATCTAGCAATTCTGCCTCATAATCTTCCAAGTCCCTAGAAGACATAGCCAAATCCAATTTTCCAGACATTGCTCTTGTCAGACCATCTCCAGAATCAGAAGTCTCAATCGTAATTTTAGCGTTTGGATTTAACTCCATATAGGCATTCGCCAATTTCTCCATCAACGGTGCCACTGAAGTAGAGCCGCCGATGGAAATCTCCCCAGAAGCCTTATTCGACAAGAAGCTACCACTTTTCGCCACCGGCAAATAAGATTTGGCCACAATCTCTTGTCCTGCTCCATGTACATAGGTAAGAAAATCTTCTTCTAACTCGCTAAGTGTCCCGCTATATGCCAGATAAAAGGTACGACCAAGCGGATACGCTTTTTCTTCCAAGTTAGGGGAAACTCCATTCACCTTTAATGCCTTAATATTATCATTCTCAGATAAAGCTCCCATCGATATATACCCGATAGCGGATACATTCTGTTCCACGAGGCTACATACCTCCTCTGTACTCTTTGCAATCTGCGCATTTTCGGTTGTCAGGTCTGTCTTTCCTTCTGTATTATCCAAAAATCCTGCCAGCTGCGCAAAAGTACTTCTCGTTCCTGAACCGTCCTCTCTTGAAATAACCTGTATCTCATTTAACTTATCCAAGCCCTCTATCTTCGTACTCTTTGCAGTAGCCTGACTATCATTCGTACAGCCACCTAATACCGAAATCAAAAAAGCAGTGCATATAAATAATAAACAGTATTTTTTTCTTCTCTTCATTTTCTTTTCTCCTGTTTGTATCAGTCAATATGTATTTTTGTATATGTTTTTATTATACAGTTCTAATATTTAATCCACTATCAAGTTTATGTAAATTTTATGTAAAATAAAAATATGCATAGATTCTTCCTCATACGTTTGAATCTATGCATAAAGAAAGGATGATTGCTCCACAATGCGTTTTTGCAATCATCCCTTGTATTTCCTTAAGTTAACCTGTCAAATATAATACAAACCGGACTTTCTGTCTCTATGATTCTTCCTGTATATTGCAAGCTACCATCCTCTTCATTGAGAGTAAACTCCACAATGGTATCCGTCGTCTCATTTGCCGCCAAAATTTTATCCTCATTTTCGTTCCATGTAATAAATCTCGGCTGACCTCCTCCTGTTTTTACGCAATCACAAAATTTGAGCATACCCGTCTCTGGATGAATCTGGAAACTTGTAATACTATCATGCTTTCGATTAGAGACAATCACATACCTTCCATCCTTACTCATAATAATTCCACTCGCCCAGCCATCTCCAGTATAGGTATCCGGCAGAGTCGGAAGAATCTGTCTTGGCACTAAACTTCCGTCATTCTCGTCAAAATGATAATATGTCACCGAATAATCCTTCTCATTCACTCCGTAACAGAATCGATTATTGGGATGAAATACAAAATGTCTTGGCTCCGCAATCTCTCTCGACTTTACTGTACATGTCTTATGTAAACTTCCCGTCTCATGATTGATTCTGAACACATCCACCTGTCCAAATCCCTGCTTTCTTCCCTGACAGGAAACGATAAGATAATTTCCTGTCATATCCTGAGCTACCTGATGAGGATGAGAGACAGTGCCCTCGTCGTTTCCAGGGATAACATATAACTCCTTTAACTCTTCTAAAGAGCCATCCTTTGCTCTTTGTATCACTGCCACATTTCCCGTCTGCAAATTTGCCACATATATAAATTGATTCGTCCGGTCTACTGTCAAATGTACTGGATTCGTTCCCCCAGTAGAGACCGTATTTATATAAGCAAGCTTTCCTGTCGCTTTCTCTACCGAAAAGGAACTGATTTCACTAAAATCACCGTGAATCGTATACAAAAATTCTCCTCTCTGGTCTAGGCAAAGATAAGATGGATTTACCAAATCTCTCACCACCTGCACTAATTTCCAGTCTCCGCTTTCTTCTATCTCAAAAACTTTGATTCCCTTGCCCCTGGCATTCCTCTCCTTCGTCGTGCGACAGCCAACATACGCATATCTGCTCATACTAATTCCTCCTTAACTAACAAAATAATTTAAATCCGCCCACCAAGGCAAAGATAACAACAATCATAACCGCTCCAAAAGAAATCAAAAATAATTTTCCAAAGATAGACTGCTGTTCTGAATCAGTTGCATTTGTCTCCTGTGTATAAGATGCTAAAATTAAACTTCCCCCTGTGGAGAGTGGACTAATTCCAGCTACCGTAGCACCACCTACGATGGACATAATCATCTCTACTGCTGTGACATTTCCTCCCACATTTGCCACGATATCTGGCACAGTAGGAATCAACGTTGGAAGAACAACACCATTTGCGGAACTAAACCAAGACATAATACCCGCTGTTAAACCGATAATTGGAGCCGCCGTAATCTGATTCATCAAAGATGCCAAAATATCCGATAATAACTCAATTCCTCCCAGTTCCTTTGTGACTGCCATTAATACATTGACTCCACAGATTAAAATAAGCACACTCCACGGAA
Organism: Blautia sp.; assembly: GCA_030841965.1. GTDB lineage: Bacteria > Bacillota > Clostridia > Lachnospirales > Lachnospiraceae > JAUUSJ01. The sequence continues at coordinate 7,567 of JAUUSJ010000131.1, read as the reverse complement.
TCAATTTAATCGCAGCCTTTTCATCTACTACTCCAAATAATATTAAGATTAATGACAGAGTAAACGATACGAGCCCCACATCATATCGAAATCCCACTACAGCTACGACTAATACTAAGAGTGCCACAATACAGAGCATCTGACTTTTATTAAACTTTGGCAAGTCTTCTTGGTTTACAGATACTTCTGCTTTCAGTTTATATCCTTTAAACAAAATATACAATACAATAGCACATAAAACATTTGCGACAGTAACTCCCAAAAATACGGAGTTTGCCACACCTTCCATTCCCATCTCGGTTGTGAGGTCAGTCACAATAATACCAGAGAGTGCAATCGGAGAAGTCGTTCCTCCCACTGCCCCTAAAATCGCCATACTTCCGAGCAAGATAGGAGATGCCTTCATCTGCACTGCCAAGGATACCGCAAAAATAATCATAACCGACTGAACTGAGATTGCTCCTGGACCAGCAGCCGATAAAATATAGGAAACAAGATAAATAATAATCGGAATTAAAAAAGTCTTATTCCCAACTAAAGCGACCATTTTCTTAGACAAAAGCTCCAGCGTATGATTATCCTGCAATAGACAAAAGAAAAACATCGTTCCAAGCAAAGTGATAAATAACTTGCTCGGAAATCCCCCGAGAATTACGTCTGTATCTACCTTTCCGATTAATCCAAGCACAAATGCTAACCCCATAGATACCGTGCCAACATTCATTTTTTTCGTAAATCCCAATACAATTGCCGTTATCAAAAATAACAGCGAAATCACCTGATATGCCATTTTTCTCCTCCTTTAAACCCAATCTTGCAAAATAAAATCTCTTTAAAAAGAGCCACTGCAAATAAGTACTCTATCTTACTAATCTTTTGACCCCTATGATACCGAATTGCTCCGCACAATGTGCTCCCGCAATTCTCATCTTGATGTCTAACAATACTATTCTCTGCAGCGGCTATCTATCTTTATATTAGTCTTCAAACTGATATGGCTTTACTTTTTTTACAACATCCAAAATAGTACCATCTCTTGCTTCTACAATCGCAACAACTTCATCTTCCCACTCAAGTGGGTCTGGCTCTCCAACCAAACTGTAGGCCTTCTCCTGCAAACTTTCAATCGTCACATGATGAATTCCCGCTTTATCCAGCCATTCTATCAAATCTGGGCGAGCTGGATTGACAGCAATGCCATAATCCGTAACTAAAACATCCACGCAATCCCCCGGAGTTGTGACTGTAACAACGTCCTTGCAGACAGTCGCCATGCGACCACGAGTGAGCGGAGTTACGATAATACAACATTTACTTCCAGCTGCGGTATCTGGATGTCCGCCTGGAGCTCCTCGAAGTACACCGTCAGAACCAGTAATTACATTTACATTAAATTTCGTATCTATTTCAAGCGTAGAGAGCACAACATAATCCAATTTATTTACGTAGGCACCCTTATTAGAGGCATTTGCATACTCACTCAAATCAATCTCGATATGATGTGGATTGGAGAATAAATGTGATGCCGCTCCCTGGTCAAAATCCTGTGTATCTAAAATATAATCCACAAGCCCCTTATCTTGCAATGCACAAATGGCAGAACTGGTACCACCAAGTGCAAAGCTCATCTTAATATTTTGCTCTCTCATATGCTCTTCCAAAAAGCGATTTACTGCCAAAGAAGGACCACCGACACCTGTCTGGAAAGAAAATCCATCCTTAAAATATGGCGTCGCTGCGATGACATTCGCAACATTTTGAGCCATCATAAGTTCACGTGGATTATCTGTCATACGAGCTTCTTTTGTCGCAATCTTATCTGGGTCACCGATTGCATCTACTACACATACCGCATCTACATCAATACAGGAGATAGAGGATGGGAGATTTGGAAATGGAACTAAAGTATCCGTAATGATAACGGTATGGTCCGCATAATGCGCATCATGGTTTGCAAATCCCATAGAACCACAGTTATTCTTTCCTCCCTGTCCCTTTGCATTTCCACAACAATCCGAGGTCGATGCCGCCAAAAAAGCAATATCAATATGTACTTCTCCTGCTTCCACTGCCCTTGGACGCCCTCCATGGCTTCGAATGATAGCAGGATTTTTCAACTTTCCAGCAGAAATCACTTCACCGATACGTCCGCGGACACCAGATGTCTGAGCCTCAACGATAATTCCCTGCTCCATATAATCGGCAAAAATATCCTGCGCCGAGCCGAGTGATGTCGCTGCAACATGTAAATCCTTCAATCCCATCTCTTCCACTAAAACTTTGCAGACCATAGCTGCCACATAGTCGCCGTCACGAAACTCTGTGTGGAAAGAAAAAGTCATTCCGTCATGTGCTCCACATTTCTCACATGCCTCACGAATCGTCTCACATATTTTACTGTCAACAGGTTTCTCCCCTCGTCTCACAGTAGGAGAAGCTTTCTTGATATACTGTCCATCTTTATAATTCTTTCCCTGATATACTTCACGTCCATCTTTTAACAGATAGTCAGGAATCTCTCTTCCAACTGCATTTATCATATCCTTTTCTCTCCCTTCCTACAAATCTCCGTGGTAAACACCACATGCCTTTGCCAATGCAATAATACGCTTCGCATCCTCAAAAAATGGAATATCTACCATTTTTCCATCTACTGTATAAACACCGATACCAGCATCCGCCTGTGCCTGACAGCCTCGAACTAATTTCTCTGCGTAGGCAATCTCTTTCTGGGTCGGTGCAAATGTCTCATGTACAAAAGCAATCTGTTTTGGATTTACAATACTCTTTCCGTCAAATCCCATCTTATGATTTTGAATAACTTCCGCCTTAAAGCCCTCCATATCATCAATATTTGGAAACATCGTATCAAAACACTGAACACCTGCTGCGCGAGCTGCGAGCAGCATCTGTCCACGTGCGACCATCATTTCCACTCCATCTCTTTGAATCTGCACATGCATACTCTTTCTAAAATCTCCACCTGAGATGGCACATCCGAGCATACGGTCAGACGCTGTGACAATTTCATATGCATTCATAATTCCCATTGGGCTCTCGAGTGCCGCCATCAAGAGAGTTCTCCCCTCTTCCACGCCAAACTCTCGCTCTGCCGCCAAAACAGCGTCTTCTACTTGGTGAACCATCTGAGCATTTTCGCATTTCGCGATACGAATTCCATCTGCCCCTCCTGCGACACAGACACGGATATCCTCCTGCCAATGCGGTGTATCAAGACCGTTAATTCTCACAATTACTTCTGTATCTCCATAATCAATACTCTTTAATGCGTGATATAAACTAAAACGAGCTGCATCTTTTTGATTCTCTGCCACAGCATCCTCTAAGTCGAGAATAATACTGTCACTTTCATAAATATAGGCATCTTTAATAAGGCCTGGCTTTTGCGCATTCATAAACATCATTGTACGGCGCAGACGCTTTTTATCTGGTTTTGGACGATTAAGCATGAACAGCACCTCCCCATGGAATATTCGAAGCGGACTGACCGCAGCTACGAAATACAGCACATTCTACCCTTGCCTTTAGCGTACAGTCAAGTGCTCCTTTATCAATTACAGTCACCTTTGCATCTTTTACCTCCAGACATTCCAGAGTTTCTAATATAGTCGCTTTAATCTGGCGTCCATACTGATTTAATACACTACTCTCAACATAAAGTTCCAGTCCAATTCCAGGTTCTACTGTGACCTGTGCGTCACTGGATTCTAATGTACCAGCCATTGCAGTTTTTTCAATAAGCATTTTGTTTCCTCCTTATTTTTAGTTGTTGTGGATTAAAAAATTGGTTTGTATTTACTTGTTGAGCTTATTGTATCTCGTCCTTTATTATTTGTAAAATTCATAATTATCTTTATATTTCAGTCCTTTTTGGAATATTTTAAATTTCTCGTCATTTTATCTGTTTTTTCTTGTCTATCTTCCACAAATCTTCCTATTTTTTATAATGCAACATGTCTAATTATTCCTTTTTTGAATAAAATAAAAGGAAAATTTATCATATTAAAAATACTTTTCAAATATATAAATTTATTGTATTATGAATAAAAAGAATGAAATATCTAAAAAAAGGAGGATAAAATGGACGAAAAAGATTTTGAGATGTTAAACCTTCTAAATGAAACTAGAAATATCACTCGAGCCGCCGAGCAACTATATATCACCCAATCTGCTTTATCCAAAAGAATAAAAGCAATCGAAAAAGAATTGGGAATCAAAATGCTCATTCGCTCCCGCCAGGGGATTCGCTTTACGCCAGCAGGTGAGGCAGTCCTCTCATACAGCAGCGCCGCTTCCAGAGAGATGGAAAAAATGCGAAAAGCCTTAGATTCCATGCAAGACGAAATTTGTGGAACATTAAATACAGGAATCTCCATTAATTTTGCGCAATATAAGCTTCCAGATATATTGGCAGATTACCATAAAAGATATCCAAAAGTCCATCTACATATCACTACAGGTCAGAGTCGTCATCTCTACCGACAAATGCTGGATGGCTCCTTAGATATCGCTGTATTGCGAGGAGAATATCCATGGGATGGATTTCAATTTCTTCTATCTCAGGAAAATATATGTATCGTCTGCAACTCGGAATATCGAAATACTCCACTCTCTGACTACTTATATATCAGTCATAAGACGGATATAACACAGTCGGCTATGATAACCCGCTGGATGCACGAACATAACCTTGACCCACGTGAGAATAGTTTTTGTGTGGACAGTATTACCACCTGTATGGAAATGATAAAACGTGGACTCGGATGGGGACTCTTGCCAGAAATTGCCCTCGGACATTTTGATGGATGTATAAAACCTTGTACTTTTGAAAACGGCGAACCCTTTACCCGCCGGACCTATATTTTATGTCAACGGGAAGCAATGGAACTTTCGCAAGTCGTTGCATTTATGGAAATTTTAAAAGCAAACCGCTAAAATATTCTATCTCAGAAAGGAGGCAGGCTCTCTCCTCATGACCAAAATCACGAGTACGAAAGCCCAAATGATATGGAACATGAAGTAACCTTATTAGAAATGCTTGACGCAAGAGAAAAACGTGCGTTTAGACAACAGACATTATTAAGAGAATATCATAATACAATGCTCTGCTTTACTATGAATATCGCAGGACCAATCAAAAATAATGCTCTTATCCGCAGAGGATTTGAGCTTGGAAAACAGTTTTTAAAAGAAAAACTATATTCCTCTCATATCCAACCAATCTACTTCGAGGAAACCAATGAAGTGACGGGAAATGAGGCATATTATATATTTCAGGAGAGTCCATTTACGATTAAAAAAATCACCTCCGATATCGAGGATGAATCCGACCTTGGCAGACTCTTTGATATGGACGTGCTAGATTCCGACGGAAAAAAGATTGACCGCACAGAGCTCGGGCTCTCCCCTCGCCTCTGCCTTATCTGCCAAAAACCTGCGAAAGACTGTGCCCGAAGTCGCACCCATACTGTCAGCGAGCTTCAATCCAAGACAAGAACAATATTAACCGAAATCATAGATAAAACCGACATAAAAGACGCCGCAAAATTCGCCTGCCGCGCACTCCTCTATGAAGTCTGCACAACACCAAAGCCAGGACTTGTCGACCGCATAAATAACGGCAGTCATAAGGATATGGATATTTTTACTTTTATAGACAGTGCCTGTGCACTAGAGCCTTATTTTGAACAATGTACAAAAATCGGAAGACAGACCTCCACTCTGCCAGCAAAAGAAACTTTTCTTCGTCTTCGCCAAGCTGGAAAAAAAGCAGAATTTGATATGTTTTTTGCGACAAAGGGAGTGAATACACATAAAGGTGCGATTTTCTCCGTGGGCATTATCTGTGCCGCTCTTGGACGTCTGAATCGAGCACAGTGGAAAAGACCAGACGATATCCTAGAGGAATGTGCATCGATGACCGAAGGACTCATCGCCAATGATTTTTCCAACCTCACTGAGGAGAACGCTCTCACAGTTGGACAAAAACTCTATCTTAAATATCAGATTACTGGAATTCGCGGACAGATAGAATCTGGACTTCCCGCCGTACAAAAAGTCGGACTTCCTGTTCTCAAAGAGGGAATAGACCGAGGTCTTAGCATAAATGACGCTGGCTGCGCCACCCTGCTCGCTCTTATCACCGCCGATACAGATACAAATCTAATTGCGAGAAGCGATATTGATACCCAGCAGAGAGTCGTCGCCAAACTAAAAGAATTACTCAAGCAAAATCCCTACCCAGACAGGCGTACTCTAGAAGAACTTGACCAAGAATTCATCGAAAAAAATCTATCCCCAGGCGGAAGTGCTGACTTATTGGCAATCTGCTATTTATTATATTTTTTAGAAAGCGAGGTATAAAAATGTCCGACTATAGTATTTCTCAAGTTTATCCCTCAGATAAACATAGTTTCGCCCAAATCGATACATTACTTGAGCAGGAGGGAATTCGCCGCGATGCAAATCTTGACTATACCTGTGCCATGTACGATGAAGACTATCATATCATCGCCACAGGAAGTTGCTTTGGCAATACCCTTCGCTGCTTCGCAGTCAGCAGCGAACATCAGGGAGAAGGGCTCTTAAATCAGATTGTCACACATTTGATTGAAGTTCAATGCAATCGAGGTAATATCCATCTCTTTCTCTACACAAAGATAGAATCCGCCAAATTTTTCCAAGACCTAGGCTTTCACGAAATCGCCCGAGTCGACAGTAAACTCGTCTTTATGGAAAACAGACGAAATGGATTCTCGAATTATCTAAGAGGTTTGGAAAAGACAAAAAAAGAAGGGAAATCCGCCGCCCTCGTTATGAATGCGAATCCCTTCACCCTCGGTCATCAATATTTGGCAAAATACGCCGCCGCCAACTGCGATACTCTGCACCTTTTTATTGTCAGCGAAGATGCCAGTCTCATTCCCTTCTCTGTTAGAAAAAAGCTCGTACTGGATGGAATCGCAGAACTTCCAAATATCATCTGTCATGATAGCGGACCTTATATTATCAGTAATGCTACCTTTCCGAGCTATTTTTTAAAAGATGAGGAGACAATGATAGAAAGTCATGCCAAGCTGGATTTGGAAATCTTTAAGGAAATTGCAAAAAAGTTATCTATTAGCTGCCGATATGTGGGAGAAGAGCCGACAAGTCAGGTGACTGGTATCTATAATAAAATTATGTCCACTGAACTTCCTGCGGCTGGAATTGACTGTGTTATCGTTCCTCGAAAGGAAATAGATGGAAAACCAATCAGTGCCTCCACTGCTCGGCAGTATATTCAGCAAAGAGATTTTGATGGACTTAGTGGGATTGTTCCGAAGTCGACTTTGGATTATTTTAAAAGTGAGGAGGCTATTCCTGTGGTAGAGCGTATTTGTAAGGCTGAGAATGTGGTTCATTATTGATATTTATATCGATAGAGTGGATGGAGACAGAAGAAAGTAGAGTTGGAAACAGACGCACATAGAGTCTAAAGATATGTTCTCTAAAAACACGTTCGTTCCCACGATTTTTCGACATACGCTGATTTTTGCCGCTTCCC
>JAUUSJ010000130.1 GCA_030841965.1 Blautia sp. | reverse complement strand
CAAAAATCAGCGTATGTCGAAAAATCGTGGGAACGAACGTGTTTTCAGGACATATCCCTGTTTGCTCTCTTAGCGTCTCTCCCCAAAATCTCCCCCAAAAAATGAAAACAAACGTATTTTCAAGGCATATCCCTGTTTGCTCTCTTAGCGTCTCCCCTCAAAGAACGAAAAAAAGAGGAAACCAGTCCTCATCAGCTTCCTCTCCTAACTTTCTAGCAGTATATATCCCCCTACCACTAAAATATTCATGAAACCTCCATTGAAATTTCACTAAAATCTCACTAGAGCATTCACTAAAACTTCGCCATATTCTTCGCTGTCTGCGCCGCCTTAATAACTTCTTCCATCGGCGCTCCTCCTTCGCTCACCACTGCGGCATTAATCGCTCCCTCCACCACAGGGCAATCTACCATCTCAATCTTTCTGCCCGTCATCTCCTCGAGCACCATCTCCGTCGTCATAACGGCACTTCCAAGATCCATCAGCACAATGACTCCTTCATCTGTATAGATGGAATCAATTCCTTCATAAATCTTTGCATAATCTGTTCCAAATCCGCCGTCTTCCATGCCGCCCGCCGCAACAATAGGTACCTCTGGCGCCATCAAAGCTGCGAGGTCCTTCACTCCCTCCGCCAACTTCTGGCTATGGGATACAACAACAATGCCTACCATAGGAAACTCCTCCCAAACACTTTATTCTAAACTTATTAAACTTCATTTGCGATAACGGTAAGGATATGAGTAAAGGAGGTCGCTCCCGGGTCTTGATGTCCAATACTTCTCTCTCCGAGATAGCTTGCACGTCCCTTTGTCGCAATAATCGTCTTCGTGTACTCGACACCTTCCTCGGCTGCCTTCACACCTGCCTGCAAAGCCTGCTTCGCATCGCCTGTCTGCTCAAAATTCTCCTCCATCGCATTTATCGCTGGAACGATGGCGTCAAGCATTGTCTTCTCACCTGTCGTAGATTTCCCGCGAAGTTTAATGCCAGCTGTCGCCTCCTTTAAGGCTCCAATAAACATAGGAAAATCCATCTCCATCTTACCATTCAAGTAAGCACCAGCCTTCATAAATGCCGTTCCATACAAAGGACCGGAAGCTCCACCTACCGTAGAAACTAACGTCATACCGACTGTTTTTAGGATAGTTCCGATATCCTTTCCCTCCATAGCGGCATACTTTTCTTCCACTTTGGAAAACCCTCTCGCCAAGTTAATTCCGTGGTCTCCGTCACCGATTACATTGTCAAGCTCTGTTAAAAATGCTTTATTCTCAATGATGTCTTCCTTCATCTTATCTATGATATCTAATACTTTTTTGCTGTCTACCATGCCAGTCGCCCTTCCTTTTCTAATTCGTCTTACGCCTTAAAAGCAGGTGTATCTGCCTTTGCGTCAAGTAATTCTTTTAACTCATCATCCAAGCGAAGCAAGGAAATCGAAAATCCTTCCATCTCAAGGGATGTCATATACTCACCGACCAATGTCTTATAGACCTTAATTCCTTTTTCTGCCAATATATCTGATACTCTATTATTCACAATGAAAAGCTCCATCAAAGGTGTAGCTCCACAGCCGTTAATCATAACAGCAACTTCACTGTCTGTATAGTCAATATCTGCTAAAATCTTCTCCATCAACTGGTCAACAATCGCATCTGCTGGCTCGAGAGCTTTCTTCTCAACGCCTGGCTCACCGTGGATACCGATACCAATCTCCATCTCATCATCTGCAATCTCAAATCCAGGTGTTCCCGCAGCTGGAACGATACAAGGCTTAATCGCCATACCCATCGTGCGAACATTGTCAATAACCTTCTGAGCCACTGCCTGTACCTCATCTAAGGATGCGCCTGTCTCTGCCTTAGCTCCAGCAATCTTATGTACAAATACAGTTCCTGCCACACCGCGGCGTCCAACTGTGTACAAACTATCTTGAACAGCCACATCATCATTCGTGACAACCTGTTTTACCTTAATTCCATCCATAGACTCAGCCATCTCAGCTGCCATCTCAAAATTCATAACATCACCTGTATAGTTCTTAATAATCATAAGAACACCGGCGTCTGTTGCGATTGCTTTAATTCCCTCATAAATCTGGTCTGGAGTAGGGGATGTAAATACAGCACCTGCCACAGCAGCATCGAGCATACCTTCTCCGACAAAGCCGCCATGTGCTGGCTCATGTCCACTTCCGCCACCACTGATAAGAGCTACCTTTCCCTCTTTTTTGTTCGCTCTCACTACTACATTACCGCAGTCTAATTTCTTCACATACTGAGGATAAGCTTTTACCATACCCATTATCATCTGGTCTTCAACCTGTTCTACACCGTTAATAATCTTCTTCATCAAAACACCCTCCTAAATACATAATAGCATACCTCTTGAAATCCAAAAATGAATCAAAATTTACAAATCGTTATAAATCATTATTATGAATTTCTTATATTTTCGCTGACTTTATTGTATCATTTTTTAGCATTTTGGTCAATAAATTTGATTGTAAAAATATATTCTACTTGAAAAATTTTTGCAAACAAAAAGAAGGCTAGTTCTAGCCCTCTTTTCCTTTTTTTAACCTTATACGGATTATTTATATTTTCTTTTTCTTGCTGCTTCAGATTTTTTCTTACGTCTAACACTTGGTTTTTCGTAATGCTCTCTCTTGCGGATTTCCTGCTGAATTCCAGCCTTTGCACAGTTTCTCTTGAATCTGCGTAGAGCGCTATCCAAAGTCTCGTTTTCTTTAACGATTACGTTTGACATATTCCACACCTAACCTCCCTCCAGTTGCGAAATTGTGCCTAATCCAACTGTCCGGGTATTATTTTTAAAGCACTATTTGTATTATAACATATTTTTTTGTTTCGTCAATATGATTTTTGTATTTTTCTGATAGTTTTTTCTAATGCCTCAATCAATCGCTCAAATAAGCAAATAAAAGTATTATGATGTTTGGGTCAAAAAAACTTTCGACCCTAGTATCATCATATTTATTTTAATTGTCCCTCTAAGACAGAGACAGCCTTCTTCAATGCCTCGTCAATACCAGCAGGATTCTTTCCGCCAGCCTGAGCCATATTTGGACGACCGCCACCGCCGCCGCCTACGAGGGAGGCAATCTCCTTAATCAACTTGCCAGCGTGGGCACCGGCTTTCATAGCCTTATCGCCAGCCACTGCGATTAAATTCACTTTTCCTTCATTTTCACAGGCAAGAACAAGGACACCACCGTCCACCTGCTCCTTTAGCTGGTCTGCCAAGTTTCGGAGTCCACCTGCGTCTACATTCTCGGCCTTCATAGCGAGCAGTAAGATTCCCTTTATATCCTGAATCTTATCTTGAATATTTCCAAGTGAGCTGCTTGCAAGCTTATTCTTCAAGGCTTCATTCTCACTCTTTAATTCCTTCATCTCGGCGAGTAATTTCTCAACTCTCTCTTCCACCATCGATGGCTGTGATTTCAAAACTGCCGCGATTTTCTCTAGCTGATTTTCCATCGTCTCATAATACTCAAATACACCGTCCGCTGTCAAAGCCTCAATTCTTCTGACGCCAGCTGCGATACCGGACTCGGAGACAATCTTAAAGGCACGAATTACACCTGTATTAGTAACATGAGTACCACCACAAAGCTCTACAGAGAAATCACCCATGCTTACAACACGTACAACATCTCCATACTTCTCTCCAAATAATGCCATAGCGCCTGTTTTCTTTGCCTCCTCCATTGACATATTTTCAATATGAACTGGAAGATTCTTGCTAATCTCTGCATTTACAATATCTTCTACTTTCTTTAATTCTTCCTTCGTCATGGCAGAAAAATGGGTAAAGTCAAAGCGAAGTCTATTCTCATCTACATAGGAGCCTGACTGCTCTACATGTGTTCCGAGCACAAGTCGAAGAGCCTTCTGTAAAAGATGCGTTGCACTGTGATTTCTCGCTGTCTTTACTCTCTTATCCTCATCCACCGTCAAGCTTACGATGTCGCCGACTGCAATCATGCCCTTTTCCACTACTCCGACATGTCCAATCTTTCCACCGAGCAATTTTATCGTATCTTTTACGCGAAATACTGCGTCTTTTACAGTGATGACACCGTTATCTGCAACCTGTCCGCCGCTTGTCGCATAAAAAGGTGTCTCCTCCACAAAAATCGTACCAGTTTGACCGTCTGTAAGCGCCTCGACAACTTCCGTCTCCGTCGTAAGTGCCAATACTTTGGACTCCTTTTTAAGACAATCATATCCGACAAAGGTAGAAGTGAGTGCTGGGTCCAACTCCTCATATACCGTTGCATCTGCACCCATATAGTTTGTCACTTTTCTCGCATTTCTTGCCTTTGTTCTTTGCTCTTCCATGCAAGCCTTAAATCCATCTAGGTCCGCTGTATAATTCTTCTCAGCCAAGATTTCCTCTGTTAAATCGACAGGGAATCCATATGTGTCGTATAATTTAAATGTATCAGCACCGCTAAGCACTGTCTTTTCCTCACTCGCAAGCTCGTCAATCATCTCATTCAAGATGGAAAGTCCCTGGTCTAGAGTTTTGCTAAATTTATCCTCCTCCTGTGTGAGAACCTTTAAGATAAATTCCTTTTTCTCCTCTAATTCTGGATATCCGTCCTTCGAGCCTTCAATTACCGTCTCACTCAAAGCCGCCAAGAATTTGCCCTCGATTCCAAGCATTCTTCCATGTCTTGCCGCACGGCGAATCAGACGACGAAGCACATAGCCTCTTCCCTCATTCGATGGCATAATTCCATCGGAAGTCATAAAGGTAGCAGAGCGAATATGGTCTGTGATAAGACGAATGGAAACATCATTTTTCTCATTCTCTTTATATGTCACACCTGCAATCTCGCAAACTTTATCGCGAAGACTTTTTACAGTATCCACATCAAAGATAGAATCGACATCTTGAACTGCCACTGCCAAACGCTCAAGACCCATACCTGTATCGATATTCTTCTGCTCTAACTCCGTATAATTTCCCTTTCCGTCATTGTCAAACTGAGTAAATACATCGTTCCATACTTCCATATAGCGGTCGCAGTCGCATCCCACCGTACATCCCGGCTGTCCACATCCGTATTTCTCTCCTCGGTCATAGTATACCTCAGAACATGGACCACAAGGTCCTGCACCGTGCTCCCAGAAATTATCTTCCTTTCCAAAGCGGAAAATTCTCTCAGGAGCAATACCGATTTCCTTCTCCCAAATCTCAAACGCCTCGTCATCATTCTCATATACAGATGGATAGAGACGGTCCTTATCTAATCCAACTACCTCTGTCAAAAACTCCCAAGTCCAGTGGATAGCCTCTCTCTTAAAATAATCTCCAAATGAAAAGTTTCCAAGCATCTCAAAGAAAGTACCATGTCTCGCTGTTTTACCTACATTCTCAATATCTCCTGTACGGATACATTTTTGACAAGTCGTCACTCTCGTTTTCGGTGGAATCTCCTGTCCCGTAAAATATGGCTTTAATGGCGCCATACCAGAATTAATCAATAATAAACTATTATCATTATGTGGAACTAAGGAAAAGCTCTTTAATGCCAAATGCTCTTTACTCTCAAAGAACTCCAGAAACATTTTCCTGAGTTCATTTACTCCATACTTCTTTCCCATCTTTCTTTCTCCTTTTATTTTTCATTTTTATATCTTGTGAACTACCCGTCACCTAAAGGTCATGGGTTTTCTGGCTGATTTATTAGAAAACTTTCGCTCAAAAGTCATAAACGCAGTATGTCTAAGATGACATAACAAAAGAAAAGCGGAGCTTTTATTTCCGCTTCTCTTTTGATAAATTACGCCTCTTCTTTTGTCTTTGCCTTTTTATTATCGCTTAATTTCTTACCTGCAAACACTCCTGCCACGGCAATTGCGATATAAAGGATATATTTTATCAAATACTCAATAAATGCAGCTAACATAAGAAAACGCCTCCTTTTTCCTGTTTCTATATCTAGTTTGTCCAAAACTTCGTATCGTTTCGGCGAAATTTACAAGATACTTGCCAAAACTATGACAACTTCCCTCTTATGAACTACCCATCACCTAAAAAATCATGGGAGCTTGGGCTGATTTCTTAGAAACAAACCTGCTATCCAATGATAACACCGACATATCATTCAGGCGATATTGGTCTTATTATAATATATTCTTCCAAAGTCTGCAACAGTTTTTCTTATCTCTTATCTTCTCTCCGCCAATTCCTTGGTGATATCCTCCCAGCAAAGTCCCTGCTCCGCCATAAGTACCATCAGATGATATAAGAAATCAGAAATATCATATCGGATTTCGTCATTTTCATTCTTCGCCGCAATAATAATATCTGTGCATTCCTCTCCCAATTTCCTTAATATTTTATCAATGCCCTTCTCAAAGAGGTAATCCGCATAAGAGCCTTTTGTAGGGCTATTCTTTTTCTCTTTAATCATATTAAAGACATCCTCAAAGGCATTGAGAGGATTCCTGTCATCATACTCTCTTCTCATCAAATCTGTGAAGAAGCAAGTTCTGCTGCCTGTATGACATGCCGCTCCAATCTGAGAGACCTCGGCCAAGATAGTATCCTTATCACAGTCAATCGTCAATGCTTTCACATACTGAAAATGTCCAGATGTCTCTCCCTTCACCCAGAGCTGATTGCGGCTTCTACTAAAATAGGTCATCTTTCCAGTCTTAATCGTAAGCTCGTAGGACTCTTTATTCATATATGCCATCATAAGCACTTCTTTTGTCTTATAATGTTGCACAATAACTGGGATAAGCCCATCTTCATTTAATTTAAACTCATCAAAATCCAAACTGCTCTCATAGGTAGCAACCTCGATATCCTCCTGCGCAAGTCCCTGCTTAATATCCATAATATCCATCTTCTCAGTCGAATAAAGAGAAATTGACTCCGCATCTGTTGTGTGAATCATATCGGCAAGCTCTTTATAGTCTGTGCTATAATTGGATACGATAACCGGAATGCTCACATTCCCTCTAATCTCTCTGACCAACTCATTATAATTTGGCACTAAATTATTGTGAATCAAAAGCAGTTCCCCTGCACCGAGAGACTGAAGCTCTCTCGCCCACTCTACCGGGGTAGGATAGGTCGATAAATCAATCGCCACAATAAGACGGTCACTTCCAAAACGCTCTGCAACCTCCCTCACAAGATTTTTATTGGCGACAGCCGCAGAATTCATGCAAACCTTATGTGCTCCTGCATATAAAATTCTCTTGACATCCTCCAGAGTACGGACACCACCGCAGGCAAGCAGAGGAATATCCACCTGTCTTGTAATCTCTCGAATCTGCGCGATATTTGGCTCTCTTCCTTCCTTCGTCGCTTTGCTGTCAAAATATGCAATCGCATCTGCTCCACTGTCATTATAGTAGAGTGCTGCCTCCACTGGATTGTCCAAATCTAAACATGGTATTACTTTCGTGTATTCCATACTCTTTCCTCCTCATTTCTAAAAATCATATATTAAATAGAACCCTTCGTAGAAAGCACATCTTTTATTCTATCATCATAAGATGTCGCCTCATCTAGAGCCTTTGCAAATGCTTTATAGATAGCCTCGATGATATGGTGCTGATTTCCCCCGCTGATTAGCTTAATATGTAAGTTCATCTGAGCTGTATAAGAAATCGCATAGAAAAATTCTTTTACCATCTCTGTATCATAATCTCCCACCCTGTCTGTCGTAAATGCGACGTCGAAGGAAAGATATGGTCTCCCTCCAAGGTCTATCGCACATAAAACAAGTGTCTCATCCATCGGCAATAAAAATGAGCCATAGCGCTTAATAGATTTTTTATCTCCAAGTGCCTCCTTAATCGCTGTTCCAAGTACAATTCCTGTATCCTCAATTGTATGATGGCAATCTACATCGAGGTCTCCCTCCACCTGCACATCCAAATCAAAGAATCCATGCCTTGCAAAGCTATTTAACATATGGTCAAAAAATCCAATTCCCGTCTTTGCATTGCATTTTCCCTCCCCGTCCAGGCAGAGAGAAAGACGAATATCGGTTTCTTTTGTTTTTCTCTTCATTACTGCTGTTCTTTTTTCCATAGAACTTTTCCTTTCTTTTCACTCACAAGAATTTGGCAAGAAAAAGCTTGCCATTTCTTATAAGTAATAGTATACAAAAAAACTTTCCACTTTTAAAGGTATTTTTTTATTTTTTCGGCATTTTGTTGAAAAATTTTGGTGATTTTTAGAATATCTAAAGTTTTAAAAGAAAGAGACGCCAGTCTTTGGACGAATGGCGTCTTATTCTAAACATTTTCTAAAAACTTTACTCCTCACCGCGAACCGCAATGGAATTCGCATGTGCAGTGAGCTGCTCTGCATTCGCAAATGCAATAATATCCTCTCTCACTCCCATAAGAGCCTCTTTTGAGTAATAAATCACACTGGACTTCTTAATAAAGTCATCTACTCCCAATGGAGAGAAAAACTTCGCTGTTCCATTTGTCGGAAGAACATGGTTTGGTCCCGCAAAATAATCTCCGAGCGGTTCACAGCTATACTCTCCGACGAAAATAGCTCCCGCATTTTTTATCTTCATCATTACCTCAAACGGATTCTTCGTCACAATCTCAAGGTGCTCTGAGGCAATCTCATTCGCAATCGCAATCGCCTCGTCCATATCAGAGGCAACGAGAAGATATCCATACTGCTCTAATGATTTCTCTATAATCTCTTTTCTCGAGAGTACTTTTGTAAATTTCTCAATCTCCTCTCTCACCTTATACGCAAATTCCTCACTTGTCGTAACTAAAATAGCACTTGCAAGCTCATCATGCTCTGCCTGAGAGAGTAAATCTGCCGCCACATATTTTGGATTTGCACTCTCGTCCGCCAAGACTAATACCTCACTAGGTCCCGCAATGGAGTCAATGCTCACATGTCCATAAACTGCCTTCTTTGCAAGAGCGACATAAATATTTCCAGGACCGACAATCTTATCTACCTTTTTAATCGACTCGGTTCCATATGCCAAAGCTGCAATCGCCTGAGCGCCGCCGACCTTATAAACTTCGTCCACGCCCGCCTCTCTCGCCGCAACTAAGACAGCAGGATTCACCTTTCCCTCCTTGGAAGGCGGTGTCGTCATCACAATATGTGGAACCCCAGCTACCTTCGCTGGAAGAATATTCATAAGTACAGAAGATGGATAGACCGCCTTTCCGCCTGGCACATAAACTCCGACATTTTGTAGCGCCGTAATTTTTTGTCCGAGCATTGTGCCATCCTCCTTAGAGGAAAACCAGCTCTGTCTTTTTTGCTTTTCATGATACTCGCGAATATTCTTCGCCGCTTTCCTCATAATTGTGATAAGCTCTTCTCCGACTTCTTCGTAGGCCTCGCTAATCTCCTCCTCTGTCACCTTTATATTTTCCTTTGTAATCTTCGCACCGTCAAATTTCTCTGTGTACGAAAAAATCGCCTCGTCACCTTTTTCCTTGACTTCATTTAAGATAACCGCAACTCTATCTGCGTACTCCTCATACTGGTTCGGACTTCTCTTTAAGAGATTTTCCAAAATTCCATCCATCGTTTCTGGAGTCATCTTTACAATCTGCATCTTTCTTCCTCCTCTTGAATATATTATAACTAATCATTTTTCTATGTTCCAATTTAAAATTCGCCTTTTCCGATATAAAATATTCTCAAAATTTATCGCTAGACAAAACTCGATTCTTATCTGTTCTAGGCATTTACCTGCTCTTCTTGAAGTTTCTTAAGCTCACGAATAATTGTCTGGATTCTCTCTTGCTCCATCTTAATGCTGACTGGATTGACAACCATTCTCGCCGAGAGTGGACAAATCTCCTCCAAGACAATAAGACCATTCTCACGAAGAGTGGAGCCTGTCTCCACAATATCTACAATCACTTCTGAGAGCCCGACAATCGGTGCAAGCTCTACAGAACCATTTAGTTTAATAATCTCCACTGTCTGAAGCTTTTTATTGTGAAAATACTCTCTGGCAATATGTGGATACTTGGACGCCACGCGAATCAGCTCATTATGCTTTAATAATTCTCTCGCCGACTCTGGTCCACATACACACATTTTACATTTTCCAAATCCCAAGTCAAGTACTTCGTACAATTTTTTATTCGCCTCGAGTAAAGTATCCTTTCCGACAACACCGATATCCGCCGCTCCGTACTCCACATAAGTCGGAACATCCGTCGCCTTAGAGAGAAAGAATTTAAGCTTTAATTCCTCATTTACAAAGATAAGCTTTCTCGTCTTTTCATCCTTCATCTCCTCACAGGTAATACCAATCTGTTCTAATAATTCCAATGTTTTCTTTGCAAGTCGCCCCTTGGCGAGGGCAAAAGTTAAGTATCTCATCTTCTACAATCCTTTCCAAAACCCATCTAAACTGACAAGAGTCACTGCTTTTATCTCCATATCAATCTGTTTTATCGTCTTATCCTGACGGACATAAATCATTTTTTTCATCTGTTCTTTCTCTGCGTATTGCTCAAATCTCTCAATCGGACAATCTTTGTCTTTCTTTTGAAGCTCCACAATCTTTCCCTCTTTGCGAAATGCAGTCGCAATCTGAATTGCCGCAGCCTGAACTGGTCTGTCAAAAACAATCAATGTCGTATCATTCTCGACTGGAATCTCAATCTTTTGTCTCGATAAAGCCATCAAAAGCTGGTCTATACTGATACAAAATCCAATCGCTGGGGCGTCCATGCCAAACTGACCAAGAAGGTTATCATATCTTCCGCCCTTTGCGATGGCATCACCCGTCCCGTAAGTATAGCCCTTTAAAATCATTCCTGTATAGTACTCATAACGACTTAACATGCCAAGGTCAAAGGTGACGTATTTTTCATATCCATAATCCTTTACAATGCGATATACCTTTTCTAATCTCTCAATAGCAGCCAATGATTTTTTATTTTGTGTCACTGTCTTAGCCATATCTAAAATATCCTCACCGCCAAAGAGTTCATTAAATTTCAGAAGAACCGCCTTTATCTCCTCATTTTTTACCTTCTCTTCGACAAGCTGAGAAAGACCAAAGGAATTTTTATTCTCAATCAACTCACGGATTTCATTCTCTATCACATCATCGAGATTTGCCTCCTCCATAAGGCCTTTAAAAAAGTCTGCCTGTCCGATATCGATACGAAATTCTTTTAATCCTGCCGCCAAGAAACAGTCCACTACCATAACAATAATCTCAGCGTCCGCATCGGCACTGTCGATATTCATAAGTTCAGCGCCAATCTGTGTCATTTCATTTAGCTTTCCCTGGTATCCTCCAAAATTTAGGAAAGTATTCCCCATATAAGAAAGACGAATCGGCATTTTTTCATTCTCATAGTATTTTGCCACGCTCCTTGCGATGGATGGGGTCATATCTGGTCTAAGTACAAGAGTATTATTATTTCTGTCGAAGAATTTGTACATTTGCGTAGAACTTACGCTTCCTCGCTCTTGATTAAAGATATTAAAAAATTCAAAGGTTGGAGTCTGGATATCCTTGTATCCGTAAAGTTGAAGCACTCTTTTTAAATCATTTTGGATTTTATTTTTCTTTTGACATTCCTCACTATAAATATCACGCACACCTTCTGGGGTATGCAGTAATTGTTCTCTTTTCATTGTCATTTAGGCTCGAATACTTATCATTTTCATCATAAGAATTAGAGAGCCTCCTCCTTTCTCACCGTTTTTATTGATATTTTATCAGAAATATGATTCTGCTTTCTATATATTTTTTGCGTATATATTATATCTGAAAATATACATAGCTTCAATATATAATATATATTTATTTTTATTATCCATCTATATTATCTGCATTAGTAAAGATAAGCTTTCTATGTATGGATAGCATTTCACTTTAGTAAGGTAGTGTGATAATTTGATAATGTGATAAACTCAGTTTTCCATTATATACAGGATAGTTTCTTTTGTCAAGTGTGAAGATGGTTTTCTAAAGAAATTTCTTCCTGATAGGGTGGATGAGGAAGGGGATGTTCAAAAAAGATGGCAGGGGAAAGGAATTATGGAAGGAGACGCCCAAAGAGATGGTGAAAAAAGGAATTATGGAAGGAGACGCCCAAAGAGATGGTGAAAAAAGGAATTATGGAA
>JAUUSJ010000129.1 GCA_030841965.1 Blautia sp. | reverse complement strand
CCTCTTGCAAGCAAGCTTGCATCGGATTTTAGACCTTTTGACCCTGGTATCATGTCATATAAAGTAAAGTATTGTATATATGCGGTTGAGAAATTAAAATAATCTAAAATGACCGCAAAAATACAGTTGATTTACAGCTGAAGAAATCAAAAGGACAAAAGTAACTGTAAAATATAGCTATAGATACGGTTGAAAAATTAAAAAAAGATAAAATAACCGTAAAAATATATCTATAGGTACGGTTAAAAAAAGAAAAGGATAAAAACAACCGTAAAAATATATCTATAGGTACGGTTAAAAAAAGAAAAGGATAAAAACAACTGTAAAAATATAGCCATAGATACGGTTAAAAAACCAAAAAGACAAAAATAACTGTAAAAGTATATATATAGATACGTCTAAAAATTGAAAAGACCAAAAACGACTGTAAAACATAGCTATATTTATATATTTGAATAGCCTATTTTCCTTTTTTATAATTATTTTTTATAAGACAAAAGGGGTCGTTGTTGCGAGCTAACTTGGTGAAAAAACATAATTATGTAATTGACGAAGTAAACTGTTCTGTATATCTATTTTTTTCCAACAATAGGTCAAGAATATGCAGGTTTTAGATAACTTGGAACATTGACTTGATTTTTTTTCAGAGTATAATAAATGATGAAGCTAAAATAAAATTAAAAGATGGATTAGAATATGAAAGGAGTGTAAGATATGCCATTTATTAATACAAAAACAAATATTTCATTGTCGAGAAAGCAAAAAGAAAACGTGAAAAAAGAGTTAGGTAAAGCTATTTCCACTATCCCTGGAAAAACAGAGCAGTATTTAATGGTAGGTTTTGAAGATAGTATGTCATTATATCTTGCAGGCGATATCCTAGAGCCATGTGCAATTGTCACAGTAGAAATATTTGGAAAAACCACAAAAGAAATATATGCTCAGATGACAGCAAAGATTACGGATATTATATCTTCTGATTTATCAATTAAGCCAGAACGAATTTATGTAAATTATAAAGAGATAGAACATTGGGGAATGGCAGGAGTAAATTTCTAGGTGAACCACTCGGCAACAAGTAAACAGGATGAAACAACTAAATTCTTAAAAATCCAAAAACAATAGAGTATCATATTCAACTTGTTTCGCCGATACACAGCAAAAAGAGGAGGCAGGTATATGCCCAGCAAACGATAGAGAGTGGAGCGATTTTTCGATATACTTAGCTTTGCCGCTGGAGCACTGTTTGAGCGCCAAAGGCGCGAGTTTGCGGGAGGCGGCAAAAATCAGCGTATGTCGAAAAATCGTGGGAACGAACGTGTTTGAAGGGCATATACCTGCCTCCTCTTTTTGCGTCTCTTCCCCCATCAATATCCCCACCCCTCCAATTACCACCCATACAAGACCAATATTCCCAATATTCGAGTAAAATTTTTTTAAAACAACAAAAAATTTATAAATTTTTCTCTTATGTAATTTATTTCCTAAATTAAATGTATAATATTAAAAATTAAACGTTTTTTATTAAAAATTATACTTTTGTCGAAAATGCCTTAATATAAAATTCAAATTCAAAAAAAACTGTACAAAATATATAATTTATGATATCATATCTAAATATAGGACGTATTTAAATTTGAATATGGGGATTAAAATTGACTATAATATTAATAGTTAACAGAAATTTAAAGCGTCTCTTATTTTGAAATAAGAAAAAGAGGAGGAAATTGATATGGTAGGAATTATTCTTGCTACGCATGGTAATTTTGCACCAGGTATTGCACAGTCAGCATCCATGATTTTTGGTGAGCAGCCAAATGTCGCAACTGTGACCTTACAGCCAAGTGAGGGACCAGCGGATGTCAGACGCAGGATGGAAGAAGCAGTGGCTGGCTTCGACAATCCTGATGAGGTTTTAATCATGGTCGATCTTTGGGGCGGAACTCCATTCAATCAGGCAAATGGTTTTATTGCTGGACATGAGGACAAGTGGGCAATTGTCGCAGGTCTCAATTTACCGATGTTGATTGAAGCTTACGGTCAGAGAATGATGGAAGTGGAATCCGCACAGGAAATCGCTGTGGCTCTCTTACAAAGTGCAAAAGACGGTGTGAAGATTTATCCAGAGTCTCTACAGCCAAAAGAGGAGAAGGCTGAGAAGGCAGCGGCAAATGACGGGCAACCACAGGGCGCATTGCCACCTGGAACAGTTGTGGGAGATGGAAAAATCAAATATGTATTAGCACGGTGTGACACAAGATTGCTTCACGGACAGGTTGCGACGGCCTGGACGAAGACGACACAGCCAAACAGAATTATTGTTTGCTCAGACGGAGTTGCAAGTGATAATCTTCGTAAGAGCATGATTACAGAGGCGGCGCCTCCGGGAGTTAAGGCGAATGTTGTTCCAATCAGAAAGATTATCGAGGTCGCAAAGGACCCACGATTTGGCAATACAAAAGCGATGCTTTTGTTTGAGAAACCACAAGATGCCCTAGAGGCAATCAAAGGTGGCGTGGAGATAAAGAAACTTAATATTGGTTCTATGGCACATTCACAAGGTAAAGTGGCAGTGAATAAAGTATTATCTTTTGACGCGAAAGATATCGAGACATTTGAGGAGTTGAAAAAGCTTGGTGTTGAGTTTGACGTTCGTAAGGTGCCAAGTGACACTCCAGAGAATATGGATGATATTTTGAAAAAAGCCAGAGCAGAATTAGGTTTATAATTATATAGAAGGAGGAAATAGAATGAATCCTATTCAAATAATATTGGTTGTCATTATTGCCTTCCTCGCAGGTATGGAAGGTATTTTGGATGAATTTGAATTTCATCAACCACTTGTCGCTTGTACGTTGATTGGTCTTGTGACAGGTAACTTAGAGGCAGGTGTTATCTTAGGTGGTACACTTCAGATGATTGCTATGGGTTGGGCTAATATCGGTGCAGCAGTTGCTCCTGACGCAGCTTTGGCATCTGTAGCTTCTGCTATTATCCTTGTTTTAAGTGGACAGGGAAAAGACGGTGTTGGTACAGCTATCGCAGTTGCTGTTCCTTTGGCAGTAGCTGGTTTATTCTTAACAATGATTGTTCGTACACTTTCTGTAGCATGTGCTCATCAGATGGATGCAGCAGCAGAGAAGGCTAATTTTAAAGGTATTGAGATTTGGCATATTATCGCTATCTGCTTACAGGGACTTCGTATCGCAATTCCAGCAGCAGCTCTTTGCTTTATCCCTACACAGATTGTTCAGAACTTCCTTCAGTCTATGCCAGCATGGTTGACAGAAGGTATGACAATCGGTGGTGGTATGGTAGTAGCTGTTGGTTACGCAATGGTTATCAACATGATGGCAACTCCAGAAGTATGGCCATTTTTCGCAATCGGCTTCTGTTTAGCAGCTATCTCTGATTTGACATTGATTGCCTTAGGTGTATTGGCATTGGCTATCGCATTTATCTACCTAAGACTTTCTGAGAACGGCGGAAACGGTGGCTCAAATGGCGGAAATATTGGAGACCCACTTGATGATATTTTGAATGATTATTAAAATAGAAGGAGGTATGAAAAATGGCTGATAAAATTAAATTATCAAAATCCGATAGAAGATCTGTTATGTTACGTTCAACCTTCCTTCAAGGGTCTTGGAACTATGAGCGTATGCAAAATGGTGGTTGGTGTTTTGCTATGATACCAGCTATCAAGAAATTATATTCCACAAAAGAGGAGCAGTCTGCGGCGTTAAAACGTCACTTAGAGTTCTTTAATACGCATCCTTATGTGGCATCACCTATCATCGGTGTTACATTGGCTTTGGAGGAGGAGAGAGCAAACGGTGCTCAGATTGAGGACTCCGCAATTCAGGGTGTAAAGGTCGGTATGATGGGACCTTTAGCTGGTGTCGGTGACCCAGTATTCTGGTTTACACTTCGTCCTATTCTCGGAGCTTTGGGAGCATCCTTGGCGATGTCCGGCAATATTTTAGGACCTATCTTATTCTTTGTTTTGTGGAATCTCTGCCGTATGGCATTTATGTGGTATACACAGGAGTTTGGATACAAAGCAGGAAGCAAGATTTCTGAGGACCTCTCAGGTGGATTGTTGAAAAAGGTTACAACAGTCGCTTCTATCCTCGGTATGTTCGTATTAGGAGCCTTAGTAGAACGGTGGGTATCAATTAATTTTGTAATTAAAGTATCTGAGACACAGTTAAGTGATGGTGCTTATATTGACTGGGCAAACCTTCCATCAGGAGCAGAGGGAATTAAGATGGCTCTTGAGCAGCAGGCAGCTGGTTTATCTTTGAATCCTACCACTGTGACGACATTACAAGATAACCTTGATTCTTTGATTCCTGGACTTGTTCCAGTATTACTTACATTCTTATGTATGTACTTATTAAAGAAAAATGTTTCACCTATCGTTATCATTATCGCATTATTTATTGTCGGTATTTTGGGACATTTAGTAGGATTATTATAGAATCTAAAGTTTAAATCAAATAATAGCAGTAAGAGCATACAAGTCTTGAATTTGTATGCTCTTGCTATTAAAAGGAGAGATAAGATGGCTCAATCAATGAATACAAAAGTAGATATAGTAGTAAAGGCGACTTCTTATCAGGGACTGAATAGCTATGGGAAGATTATGATTGGAGATAAAGCGTTTGAATATTATAATGACCGCAATCCAGAAGATAATATTCAGATTCCATGGGAAGAAGTGAATTATGTAATTGCCTCTGTTGTGCTTAAAAAATATATTCCAAGATATGCGATTGAGACAAAGGAAAATGGAATTTATTCTTTCTCGTCCAAGAAACCAAAGGATGTGCTTCGGGCGATACGTGTATATGTTCCGTCGGAGAGGTTAGTTCGGTCTCTGGGATTTTTTGATGTGTTGAAGAGGGGAATAAAATCGATTTTTAAGAAAAAGAAATAGATAGAAAGTAGTACTTTTTTGGCAAGAAGATAAAAAAACACTTGACATAGAGCGAAATTTTTTGATAATATTTTATCGTCGAGTAGCGAAAGCGTAAGTCCAGATATTGGGTTTGCGCTTTTTTTATTGCGTAAAAGCAAGGGCGTAAATCCAGATGTGGTTTACGCTTTTTTATGTTTTAAGCTTTGTCAAGCAACTTGGCAGAAAGAATTTGTCTTCCAAGAGATATAGATTTTGGCAGGCTAACCGAATGATTTGATTTTAGGAGGTAAGTAATAAATGGCGAAAAAAGAAACAATGAACAAAATGGGAACAGCTCCGATTCGTAAGCTTATGCTCACAATGGGAATCCCGATGATTTTATCTATGATGCTGCAGGCAGTTTATAATATTGTGGATAGCGCCTTCGTATCGAATATGCAAGAAAACGGTGAGGCGGCTTTAAATGCACTTACGCTGGCGTTTCCAGTGCAGATGCTTATGGTGGCGATTGGAATTGGAACTGGCGTTGGAACGAATGCATTGCTTGCAAAGAGTCTGGGTCAGGGAGATAGAGAGAAAGTAAATAAAGTGGCGGGAAATGCCCTCTTCCTTGGATGTGTGATTTATATTGTATTTTTACTTTTTGGAATTTTCGGCGTAAATATATATATATCCTCTCAGACGTCGAATGAGATGATTAAGCAGATGGCAATTGATTATCTTAGAATCTGTTCCGTTATATCGATGGGTATTGTATTTTTTGCAATCTTTGAGAAATTACTTCAGGCGACAGGAAAATCAGTTTACTCTACTATCGCTCAGGTGGCAGGTGCGATAACGAATATTATTTTAGACCCAATTTTAATCTATGGAATGTTCGGACTCCCAGAGTTTGGAGTGAAGGGTGCCGCATATGCGACAGTTATCGGACAGGTTGTATCTGCCCTTGTAGGATTTTGTTTCCATTTGAAGTTCAATAGAGAAATTCAAAATGGATTGAAATATATGAGACCTTCTGGAAGAATTGTGAAGGAAATTTATTCCATCGGTCTTCCGGCGATTATCGCACAGGCGTTGATGTCTATTATGACTTATGGAATGAATATTATCTTGGTCGGCATTGGAGAAAATCTTGTCACGGCGTACGGTTTATATTATAAGATTCAACAGTTCATTTTATTTGCGGCTTTTGGATTGAGAGATGCGATTACACCGATTGTATCCTTTAATCATGGATTGCAAGATAAGAGCAGAATAAAAGACGGCATGAAATACGGTATGCTTTATACGACGATTATTATGGTGATAGGAATTATTGTATTGGAAATCTTTGCAACGCCATTTTCCGCAATATTTGGATTATCGGGAGAGACGCAGGCATTATGTATTGACGCTATGCATATCATTACGATTAGTTTTATTTTTGCGGGAGCGAATGTCGCATTTCAGGGTATTTTCCAGGCATTGGATAGCGGCTTAGAATCTCTTATCATTTCTGTTTGCAGGCAGTTTTTATTTGTACTTCCTGTGGCGTGGATTTTTGCAAAAATGATAAAAGCTGGAATGGCGGGAACTTCTCTCGTCTGGTATACATTTATTATTGCTGAGTTAGTTTCTTTTATTATTGCATGTGTATTTATGAGTAGGATTAATAAGACTAAAATTCAAGTTTTGTAAATAAGGGATTATGAATATTTTTGAGAATTGCGGGAGCATATTGTGCGGAGCAATTCGGTATCATAGAGATAAGGAATAAAAAGGGAAGTTCTTGGATTAGAAAGAGATAGGTCGAATCTCTGGAAAAACAAGAACTTCCCTTTTTGGCATATTGTATAAAAATAAAAACAATTTCTGCGATTTCTTTAGAAAAACCTCGTTAAAATTTGTATAAAACGCTGAAAATGAAAAATATTATCAAAACTTATTTACAAAACATGCATAAAACGATATACTGAATATAATCTTTACAAAGTTAGTCAACTTTGTTAGAGACGACTTACGAGTGAAAAACTTTTAAGAGAAAGAAGGTAATGTTTTTATATTTATAAAATAGGAGGTAACGTACATGCTTTACAAAACAACACAGGAACATGAAGCGTTGAGAGCGACAATTAGAGAGTTTGCAGAGACTGAGATTAAGCCGATTGCAATTATGCTCGACCAGGAAAATGGATTTCCTGATGATGCAGTGAAGAAGCTGGGCGAGATGGGACTTATGGGAATCCCATATCCAAAAGAATACGGCGGAGCGGGGATGGATGTGCTTAGCTATGCGATTGCGGTGGAGGAGTTATCAAGAGTGGACGGCGGAGCGGGAGTTATCTTATCCGCACATGTATCTCTTGGAAGCTATCCGATTATGGCATATGGAACAGAAGAGCAGAAACAAAAGTATTTAGTTCCATTGGCAAAGGGTGAGAAGATTGGAGCCTTCGGATTGACAGAACCAAACGCGGGAAGTGATGCGGGAGGAACGGAGACGACGGCGGAATTGGATGAAAGCGGAGAATTTTATATTTTAAATGGAGAGAAAATCTTCATCACGAATGCAGATAAGGCGGATACTTATGTCGTATTTGCAGTGACAACTCCAGGTATCGGAACGAGAGGAATCAGTGCATTTATCGTGGAAAAAGGCTGGGAGGGATTTACCTTTGGTGACCATTATGACAAGATGGGAATTCGCTCTTCCTCCACAGCACAGCTTTTATTCAATAATGTGAAGGTTCCAAAGGAGAACCTATTAGGAAAAGAGGGACAGGGATTTAAGATTGCGATGAGTACATTGGATGGCGGTCGTATCGGTATTGCTTCTCAGGCACTCGGTATCGCACAGGGAGCTTACGAGGCGGCTCTTACCTACTCTAAGGAGAGAGAGCAGTTTGGAAAACCTATCTGTCAGCAGCAGATTATATCTTTTAAGCTTGCAGATATGGCGACGAAATTAAGGGCGGCGAGATTTTTAGTTTATAGTGCGGCAGAGTTAAAGGAGGCTCATGAGCCTTATGCGATGGAGGCGGCGATGGCAAAACAGTATGCATCTGATGTCTGTCTCGAGATTGTAAATGATGCATTGCAGATTCACGGCGGATGTGGATTCCTAAAGGGAATGGATGTAGAGCGCGCATACCGTGATGCAAAGATTTGTACTATCTATGAGGGAACGAATGAAATTCAGAGAGTTGTTATCGCATCCCATATTATCGGCAAGATGCCAAAGGCTTCCTCGGCTCCTGGAGCACCAAAGAAGGCTGGCGCTATTACCGGTGCGAGAAAGAAAATGATTCTAAAGGACGGCAGTGCACAAGAGAGAGTGGATAAAGTGGTAGAATCTCTTAAGAAGGACGGATATGATTTCACAGTCGGAATTGATGTGGATACTCCGATTGCTCAGGCAGATAGAGTAGTCAGTGCAGGAAAGGGAATCGGCTCAAAAGAGAATATGCAGCTTATCTATGACCTTGCAAAACAGGCGGGAGCGGCAGTTGGCTCTTCAAGACCAGTCGCAGAGACATTAAAATATGTTCCGATGAACCGCTATGTCGGTATGTCAGGACAGAAGTTTAACGGTAACTTATACATAGCCTGTGGTATCTCAGGGGCAGGACAGCATCTCAAGGGAATTAAGGATGCGACGACGATTGTCGCAATTAATATCAATCCAAATGCTCCTATTTTTAAGAATGCGGATTACGGAATTGTGGGAGATGTGAATGAGATTTTACCATTGCTCACAGCAGCCTTAGATAACGGAGAGGAGAAGAAACCGGCTCCACCGATGAAGAAGATGAAGAGAAGCGTTCCAAAGGAGAAGGCTCCTTCCTATCCGAGATATGTATGCAGTGGATGTGGATATGAGTATGACCCAGCAGTGGGAGATATAGAGAATGAAGTTTATCCAGGTACTTTATTTGAAAAATTGCCAGAAGAATGGATTTGTCCGGACTGTGGAGAGGAAAAGAGTAATTTTATAGAAGCTTAGTAAAAGGAGGATATATTTATGTATTGTGTTAGAGAAGTAACAAAAGATTTATATTGGATTGGCGGAAATGACCATAGATTAGCACTTTTTGAAAATATCCATCCAATTCCACGCGGAGTTTCCTATAACTCTTACCTCTTATTGGATGAGAAGACGGTACTTTTTGATACAGTAGACTGGTCCATTGCTCGTCAGTTTATGGAGAATATCGAGCATGTTTTAGACGGACGCCCTCTTGACTATATGGTAATCAATCATATGGAGCCAGACCACGGGGCATCCTTGGAGCAGGTTATCCATCGCTATCCAGATGTGAAAATCATCACGACGGAGAAGGCGGCTATGTTTATGAGACAGTTTGGATTTTCTGTGGACGATAATCTTGAGATTGTCGTTGAGGGAGATACAAAATCATTTGGAACTCATATTGTCACCTTTGTGGCTGCTCCTATGGTTCACTGGCCAGAAGCTATGGTTACCTTTGATACGACAAACGGTGTATTATTCTCGGCGGATGCCTTTGGTTCTTTTGGGGCATTAGATGGAAAATTATTTAACGATGAAGTGAATTTTGACCGTGACTGGATTGATGACGCCCGCAGATATTATACGAATATCGTAGGAAAATACGGACCTCATGTGCAGGCGTTGTTAAAGAAGGCGGGAACAATCGATATTAAGATTATTTGCCCACTTCACGGACCAGTATGGAGAAATGATTTTGGATACCTCTTGGATAAATATGACAAGTGGAGCAGCTATACACCGGAGGAAGAGGGAGTTATGATTGCGTATGCGTCGATGTACGGCAATACAGAGTCCGCAGCACAGGCTATGGCGGCGAAGTTCGTGGAGAAGGGAGTTCAAAATGTCGTTGTATATGATGTATCGAATACTCACGTATCCCAGTTGATTTCCGAGACATTTCGCTTAAGTCATATCGTGTTGGCGTCGGTTACTTATAATCTCGGCATTTATCCATTGATGCATAATTATCTGATGGATATGAAGGCGTTAAACTTGCAAAAGAGAACATTTGGAATCATCGAGAATGGCTCCTGGGCTTGTAAGTCTGGTACCTTGATAGAGCAATGCCTAGATGGAATGAAGAATATGGAGATATTAGAGCCGAGAGTTTCCCTGGCATCTTCTATGAAGGAAGAGAATTTGGCACAGATGGATGATTTGGTTGATGCCATGATAGAGTCTATGAAAAAAGAGGCATAAATAAAATAATATTGCCATCCATTTCATTTGCCACCACTTGGGAAGAAATATTTGTTTGGCCTTTGGGATGAGCATTGGCGATTTATTACATGTACCCAAAGTCATGGAGAAGAAAAATTCTTATGACTTTGGGTGTTTGTTTTTGGTATGCAATATAAAATATAGAAAGATTATTTTTTCTGTCGGGAGATATAAATATCCATATATTTCATAGCATCCAATCCATGACTGGCTGTGAGAAAATCAAGTCCGCGGGCTCTTACATCCTTGTAAAAGTCAAGTAATATATCTTCGTTGATTGTAATATTATTAAGACCATAGCACATGATGACATCTAGCTCGTTATTCTCAATCGCTTGTTTGAATCTGCCAAAACTTGGACGGTTTACGTTTTCACTTTGATACTGTCCAAAGTCGGTATAATGAAAAAATTCACAGTCATCACCGTAGATTTTTTTGGCTACCTCGTGACATTTTTCATAGGATTCAATCATCTCTTGAATGAAGTGTCTATAGCATAGTTTGCAGGCACCTCGATAATATTGATAATGATAAATTCCAACTCGTTTCATAGTTACCCCACCCTTTCGTAATATATGTACAAATATACCATGATGTTGGGGTCAAAAGGTCTTTTGCACCCTATGATACCGAATTGCTCCGCACAATGTGCTCTGGCAATTCTCAAAATTTAGAAAAGATAAGTTGATTTTATTGGGGATTTCTGTATAATAAAATCCATGATGAATAAGATATAAAAATAGGAGTGAGAAGAGTATGCTCGTAACAAGAGAATTGGATTATGCCCTCCGAGTTCTTCGAGCATTGGAGGATGGAGAGAAGAAGTCTATTCAAGAAATCTGCCAAAAAGAAGTGGCACCAAAGCAATTTGTATATCGGATTGTTAAGAAACTGGAAAAAATGGGATGGGTTTCTATTTTTCATGGAGCGAAAGGGGGCTGCTGTTTGGCTGTAGATTTGGAGGATGTGAACTTATACGAGTTGATGGAGGGGATGAAAGTAGAGAAAATGGTAAGTGAATGTTTGGTTTCAGGGTATGAGTGTAATAGAAGAGAAGTCTGTGATGAGATTTGTTATATTCATATTGGACTTGTAGAGATTCAAAAAAAGATAGATGAAGAGTTAAAAGCTTATACGATTCATAGATTGATTCGAGGAAGAGAGAGGGAAGAAGAGGGAGATTTATTAAAAGAGGGAACAGTGTAGCTGTTCCCTTGGATTTGTTGGTCATTTTTACTTATATAGCAAAGAATTCTTAAGTTTTAGTAGTTTTCTGCGTGAACTTCAAAGTAGCTCTTTGGATGTGCACAAGTTGGACATACTTCTGGAGCTTTTGTTCCGACAACGATATGACCGCAGTTTCTGCACTCCCAAACTTTTACTTCGCTCTTTTCAAATACAGCGGCAGTCTCAACATTTTTGAGTAATGCGCGGTATCTCTCCTCATGATGCTTCTCTACAGCTGCTACAAGGCGGAATTTTTCAGCTAATTCTGGGAAACCTTCTTCCTCTGCTGTCTTAGCGAATCCATCGTACATATCTGTCCACTCGTAGTTTTCTCCTGCTGCTGCAGATGCGAGGTTTTGTGCGGTGTCACCGATTCCCTGAAGTTCTTTGAACCACATTTTAGCGTGTTCTTTTTCATTGTCAGCTGTTTTTAGGAAGAGACCTGAGATTTGCTCATAGCCTTCTTTTTTGGCTACAGATGCGAAATAAGTGTATTTGTTACGTGCCTCAGATTCTCCTGAGAAAGCTGCCATTAAGTTTTTCTCTGTTTGTGTTCCTGCGTATTTGTTTGCCATAATAATATATTCTCCTTTCAAAATAAATTTATATAATAGTAATGATTACTGTTATTGGTATTATACACTATTTAATATTTTTTTTCAATAGGGAATTTAAAAAAGATAGAGTAAAAATTTTTGTTGGGTTGTGTAGTGGGATTGGGGGGAGGAGAGGGATTTTAGGGATTTGGGAGGAGACGCCGAGAGAGGGAGAGGAATTTTAAGGATTTGGGAGGAGACGCCGAGAGAG
>JAUUSJ010000329.1 GCA_030841965.1 Blautia sp. | reverse complement strand
GCGGCAAAGCTAAGTATATCGAAAAACCGCTCCACTCTCTATCGTTTTTAGAGAATATATCGCCGGACTCTCTTCGCTGTGTATTGGCTAAACACTACAATCTTCCTTTTCGCTCTCGGTATCTGTCCTCACTTTTTTATCCTTTCTCCCCTTATTCCATTGCTTTAAATTAAACCTTCCGCCATCGCTCTTTTTCTGTCTCTCTTAAGCACATGGAATGCTTTCATTCCGTTGTTTCTTGCGCGGTATTCTTCCAGTAGCTCTGGATTACTAATGACACGATAGGAATAGACTGGTATCATGCTATCTCCTCTTTGTTCTTCGCAGAGGGCATCTTCGAGTAATATGTCTATCATCTCTGGTTCGATATCTGTCTCAAATTTGATGTACTCTTCTGGATACTGCTTAAATTCTTTTTCCATTCTCTCGAGAGTTTTTTTCATATAACCTGCCATCTCTTTTTTTACGTATAGTTCTGCCATTTTTCTTCTCCTTTTATTTTCTCTATAGATTATCTTAAAATTTTTTCGTCTTCTTAGAATATAAAGCGAAACAGATGCTCTTCTTTTGCAAGCACTTATAAACGGCTTCATTCCCGTTCTTGCAATACTCCCACAATTATTCACAAGTATCACTCAAATTCGTATTATTTTCTCTCCCAGCGTCCTGAAGCTCCGCAGGGGAGTACTAGTCCATTTGTTGTGACAGGAAGTCCGATTTCATCTGCTGTGACAATTCCACCCATTTTTTTCTGAATTTCTGTCGACAACATATAGCTTAATACTGCTGGCTGTAGCCCTGTCGTATAAGAGTTGATAAGGAAGAAAATCGAATCTTTTGACATTAGATTGGTACAAAGCTGAATAAATGGATAGATTTTCTCCTCGATTTTCCAAATTTCTCCTTTTGGTCCTCTTCCGTAGGATGGGGGGTCCATGATAATCGCATCGTATTCTTTTCCTCTTCGTATCTCTCGCTCGACAAATTTTACACAGTCATCTACAATCCAACGAATTGGGGCATCTTTAAGCCCTGAAAGTTCGGCGTTTTCCTTTGCCCAAGTGACCATTCCTTTTGAGGCGTCTACATGAGTTACGGATGCCCCTGCCTTAGCGGCTGCCACTGTGGCACCTCCTGTGTAAGCGAATAGATTGAGCACACGGATTGGGCGTTTTGCCTCCTTTATCTTCTTTGAACACCAGTCCCAATTGACCGCCTGCTCTGGAAATAATCCTGTATGTTTGAAACTAAAAGGTTGTAGATGAAATGTCAAATCTTTATAGTGAATTTTCCACTCCTTTGGCAAATTAAAAAATTTCCACTCTCCACCGCCTTTTTTGCTTCTATAATAATGTCCGTTTAGTTTTCTCCATCTAGGGTCTTTCTTTTCTGTCTGCCAGATAACCTGTGGGTCTGGTCTTAATAAAATATACTTGCCCCAGCGTTCTAGCTTCTCTCCCTCGGAGCTATCGATAACCTCGTAGTCTTTCCAACCATCTGCAATCCACATAAACTTACTCTCTTTCTATATATAAATATATTTTTATTTTAGTATAGAAAAGGATTAACAATTCAAATCTACTCATCTTTTATAGCTATTCCTTTTCCCTTTTTCTATCATGCCACGAATCTAAGAAAATGTCTATAAAAAATTAGAACCACTTAGCGAAATCAATCTTCATACCAACAGTTTGCCAGTACACAGCGAAAAGAGTCCATAGATAGGTCCTCTAAAAACGATAGAGAGTGGAGCGGTTTTTCGATATACTTAGCTTTGCCG
>JAUUSJ010000128.1 GCA_030841965.1 Blautia sp. | reverse complement strand
TCGAAAAACCGTGGGAACGAACGTGTTTTTCGAGGATATATCGACGGACTCTCTTGGCGTCTACTCCCACTACAACAGCAAACTCTCTTTCCCCTATAACCCTATCACAGAACCAACATAACAGATAATTCCCGCCAAGACAACATAGAGCAGGAAATACTTCACAACTGCGCTCAAAATCTTACTCTCGGAGCCAATCGCATTAATCGCTCCTGCGCCGATGGCGATTCCCTGTGGAGAAATCATCTTTCCAATACCGGCTCCCATGACATTCGCAGCGGCCATCCAGATTGAATTAAGTCCAAGTGAATCTGCCGTCTGCTTTTGAAGTGCTCCAAAAAGCACACAGGTGGAAGTACCAGAACCCGTCACGAATCCGCCGAGTGCTCCGATAAGTGGAGAGATAAGTGGATAAAAAGCCCCTGCTGTAACTACTAAAAATTGTGCGATATCAGAAATCATACCGCTATATCCCATAATCTTAGCTGTCGCCATGACAGAACAGATCGTAAGAATTGTCTTCCAATATTTCTTTAATGTCTCACCTAAAACTCGCAGCATCATCGCTATATTTGCCCTCTGAATAAATCCGCCGATGATAGCCGCAATAAATATAATAACTCCAGGTGTATTAATCCAACTAAAGCTAAGTGTATTTGGATTCTCTCCTGTATACACTGTAACACTGCTCTTAATGCCCGCAATCGCATCATGAATTGGTGGGCATAAATTAGAAGTCAACATCAGTAATACGAAAATTAAGATAAAGGAACTCCATGCAACGAATCCCTCTCTTGCAGATATCCCTGTACTCTTTTCTTCCTTCTCATCGAGCTTAATCTCATACTCTGGGTCTGGCTCTTTATTAAATATTTTGGCGGCCACAATCATACAAATAAGAGAGATAATTGCCCCGATAATATTTGGAAGCTCACAGCCAATCACATTTGCCGCCAAGAGCCACGGTGCCACAAAGGAAATCGATGCAACTAATGTGATAGGAATCATTCCCCTTAGAGCCTTTACCCCTTTTCCGTAGATACAAACCATTAAAAATGGAGATAAAAGGGTGAGAAGACTCTGAATCAATGCAGCTCTTCCAGAGAGCGCAAGTACATCTAATCCCGTCACAGAGGCGAGCGTGACCGTCGGCACCCCAACTGAGCCAAATGCAGTCGGAGTGGAGTTTACGACAAGACAGCCCACAACTGCCCGAAATGGGTCTAATCCGATTCCCGCCAACATGGACGCTGGAATCGCCACTGCTGTTCCAAAGCCAGCCATTCCCTCCATAAAGTTTCCAAATCCCCAGCCAATAATTAAGAGGAGCACTCTCTTATCTCTCGACATGCCGGCGAGCATCTTTTTGATAACCTCCATCGCTCCCGTCTCGAGACATAAATTATATGTAAAGAGAGCTGCTATAATGACAAGGCAAATAGGCCATAAGGCATTTAAGGCTCCCTCTACTGTGGCCGTAAGAGCATTGATTGGGCTTAATTTCCAGTATCCGATAGCAAGCACTGCCGTGATAACTAATGTCATCAGACATGCTTTATGCCCCGCTATCTTTAAGACACTTAACGCCACAATCAGCCAGATAATAGGCAACATCGCAAGTATAAATTTTAAAAATAACAATAGTAGTACCTCCTATTTGGCTTCTTTCATTTCATATCCACCCGTAAAGTCTGCTTTGCCATATAGCCAACTAGTGAATTTTGAAGAAGCCACGTCTTAGATTAGTATTAGTATATTTCACTCTGAAAATCCCAGACAGCATCGAAACAGGGCATGAGGGCCTGCCTGCCACCTCGAATACATATATAGAACAATCCAGCGCTGTATTAATATTATATATTTTAAACAGATTTACGTCAATATATATCAAATTTTTTAATGTTTTGCATGACTTTATTGTTAAAATCTTATCAACTACATACAGTTTAACTAATATGTCTTTATTCTTAATCTTTTCATCAATATATTTTTATTTTAATATCAAGAAAAATATCTTTAATAGAAAATCCCATTAAATATCATGCTTTATGGTTGCTCATAGAACTTCATTATGCTATACTTTACATGGGAAAGCCAAGCTAAGGCGGTTCGCCCTCTTTTTACAGGAGGGATAAAGAAAAAGCCCTCCAATCTATGAAAGGAGGGTGATGTCTTATGGTTACATATTCAGATTTATTTGAATTTACCATGGTTCTTATTGCCCTTATAAGTCTGTGTTATCAGATTTTCAAAAATAAGAATGATAAAGACAATTGAGCCGCCACTACTCCCGATAGTGACGGCTGTTTACTTGTAACAGTTTGATTTTCGAGGGTGAGCCGTTTTGGCTTTTCCCTTTTTCTTTCTTTAATATAGCACATCAAGACAAGTATTGCAAGAGTCAAATTAATGTCAAATAATGTAAAATTTTATCACCTATATACAGTTTTTAACTAATACGATTTTTATATTATTTTAGCAAATTTTTAAAGAATTTTTGAGTAATTAGATATACAATATTGATATCAAAAACAAGGAGGAAAAATATGACCAATAAAGAGCGTAAAGAAAAAGGAATGGTATATTGCTATGACGACCCTGCATTATTGGGCGACCAACATATTTACCAAAATAAAATGCTGGAATACAACCAGACTTTGCCAACAGAAACTGAAAAAAGGCAACAGCTTCTGCCACTCATTTTTGCAGAAATTGGAAAGGGCTGTACTGTAGAAACGCCTTTAAATGCAAATTGGGGCTGTAAACACGTTCATTTAGGAAACGGTGTCTACCTCAACTCAAATATTACGTTTGTAGACGATGAACATATTTTCATTGGAGACAACTGCTTAATTGCTCCAAATGTTGTATTTTCTACCGCTGGTCATCCTATATTGCCGATTCTGCGTGAACATCATTATGTTTATAATCTTCCAATTCATATAGGCAGAAATGTTTGGATTGGCTCTGGGGTTCAGGTCATGCCTGGAATTACAATCGGTGATAATTCAGTAATCGGTGCGGGAAGTGTGGTGACAAGTGATATTCCAGCAAATGTAGTGGCTTATGGTGTTCCGTGCCGTGTTGCGCGTAATATAGGCGAAAAAGATAAAAAATATTATTACAAAGACAAGAAATTAGATGTATGGGAATGAGGTGAAAAAATGTATAAAATCATTGCATGCGATTTAGATGAAACTTTGCTTAGTGATGACCGCACTATTTCTAACCGTAATATCAAGGCAATCCAACAAGCCACTGCATTAGGCATTAAATTTATACCCGCAACAGGAAGAGGGTATAATTCCCTAGAAGATACATTGAAAGAATTAGGACTTTGGGATAAAGAAAATGAATATGTTATTTCTTACAATGGCGGTGCGATTACTGAAAACAAAAGAAATCAATTATTGCATTTTGAAGGGCTTCCTTTTGAATTAGCCCAGGAGCTTTATCATCGTGGTCTGTCATACAATGTCTGTATTCATGTCTATACAAAGGATATGGTATATATATATCGTTTTTGGCAGGAAGAATGGAAGTCACAGAAATTTTTACAAAAAATCTTGATTTTCTGAAAGGGCAGGAAATTGTCAAGGTTTTATATGTAAATACGGATTATTCATATCTTCAAAAAATCGAAGATGAATTAAAGGATATAACGCAAGGAATTGATGTCAGTTATTCTGCAAACCGTTATATTGAATTTAATCATAAAGGCGTCAATAAAGGCACTGGGTTGATGTTTATTGCAAACTTATTAGATATTAACCCCCAAGAAATAATTGCCATTGGAGATAATTTTAATGACCTTCCTATGATTCGTGTTGCCGGATTGGGTGTTGGCGTCCAAAATACGGTTCAGGACATGAAATCATTATGTGACTATATTACTATGGCGACAAACAATGAAAGCGCTGTGGCAGAGGTGATTGAAAAATTCATTTTATCCCGCCAATAAAAAGTGATATTGTTATATAGGGAGAAAATAAGGCTTCCATCTCAAGTATAAAACCCAAGATGAAAGCCCAATCTCTCCAAATCTATTTATTTTTCATCTAAAATACATCTTTTAGCGCTGGATAAAGCTTTTTAAAATGCTGATATCCCCTTTCGTATTTCTCAACGAGAGCAGGCTCTGGCTCGACGATATCAATGACCTTTACTACTTTCTTGGCAATGCTTTGAACATCTTCGTACTCTCCACATCCCACAGCCGCCAACATCGCAGCTCCAAGCCCTGGTCCCTCCTCGCTCTCAATCACTTCAACTTTCATATTCATCACATTTGCGATAATCTTTTTCCAGAGCGAACTCTTAGCACCACCACCGCATATCTTTGTCTTCTCAATTATAATTCCGAGACTCCTCGCCACCTCGAGAGAATCCCGAAGTCCGTAGGCAACTCCCTCCAATACTGCCTGCTCCATCTGCGCCCTTGTCGTGTCCATGGACATTCCGATAAAAGCAGCTCTCGCATTTGGGTCATTATGAGGCGAGCGCTCTCCCATCAAGTAAGGAAGATAAAATACCGTATTCTCTCCAAGTTTTGTGATTTCCTCCTGCTCTTTTTCGTAATCACTCGTCCTTAAAATATCCTCATTCCACCATTTATTACAAGATGCAGCACTGAGCATACAGCCCATCAGATGATATTTTCCATCTGCATGTGCAAAGGAGTGAAGAGCATTATTGTCATCTAATTGAAAGCGATTACTTGATATAAAAACTGTCCCAGAAGTTCCAAGAGAAATATTACAGTTTCCCTCCCCGATGGTCCCTGTTCCGACTGCAGCCGCCGCATTATCGCCAGCCCCTGCGATAATCTTTACCTTTTCACTAAGTCCGAGCTCTCTCGCCATCTCTGGTTTTAGATATCCAACTACCTCATAGCTCTCATATAACTTTGGCAACTGACGCTTCTCAATCCCACAAATTTTAAGCATCTCATCCGACCAGCGACGATTTTTGACATCAAGTAAAAGCGTCCCCGACGCATCAGATAAATCAGTGCCAAACTCCCCCGACAACTGATAGGCGAGATAATCCTTTGGAAGCATGATTTTCTCAATTCTAGCAAAATTTTCTGGTTCTTTTTCCTTCATCCACAAAATCTTTGGTGCCGTAAAGCCCGCAAATGCAATATTAGCCGTATATTTTGAGAGAACATCCTTTCCAATCTCTTTATTTAAGTATTCTGTCTGCTCTACAGTTCTTCCATCATTCCACAAAATAGCTGGGCGAATAACACGGTCTTCCTTATCGAGCACAACCAATCCATGCATCTGACCGCCAAAACTTATTCCTGCCACCTCTTCCTTCGGGAAATCAGCGACTAATTCCTTAATTCCCTCAATAGACTGTAAAAGCCAATCCTCCGGCTTTTGCTCGGACCATCCATTCTGCGGAAAATAGATTGGATATTCCCTTGACACAATATTTTTAATCTCTCCCTCACTATCCATCAAGAGAAGTTTCACCGCCGATGTTCCAAGGTCAATTCCAATATATAACATAATTTCTCCTTCCTGCTCTATCCTTTATTCACAAACTACCTGTAGTAACCTAATTGCTCCTATACTTTTGTAGCCATCACCTGCCAAATGACTATACATCTTGTATATCAACCTTCTATCTGCATAGCCATTTAACAATACTTTCACAACAAATTTATTCTTTATCCCCAAGGATTTTCCGTCGGATATCTCATACTCTTTGGCTGATTAAATCCAATCTTTTCAGGCTCCACACCGATATATTTCATTACCTCAAAAATCTCTTTTCCAAAATGCCCAAATGCCACAGCACCGTGATGTGGGAATCCATGTTCAATCAACACATGTCGATAAAATCTTCCCATCTCTGGAATTGCAAAGATTCCGATCGCACCGAAAGAACGAGTCGCCACTGGAAGTACCTCTCCCTGTGCAATATAAGAGCGAAGTTCCCCGTCCGCTGTACTTTGCAGGCGGAAAAATGTAATATCCCCCGGCTTAATATCTCCCTCCAAAGTTCCCTGTGTCACTTCCTCTGGAAGAGACCTCGCCATAATCATCTGATACTTCATCTCACAAAACGAAAGCTTGCTGGACGCTGTATTTCCACAGTGGAATCCCATAAAAGTTTCTTTCTGCGTGTAATTAAACTTATCTTTTATATCTTCCTCAAACAAATCCGTTGGAACAGAATTATTAATATCAAGTAATGTCACCGTATCCTCACTCACTACTGTTCCGATAAACTCACTTAACGCACCGTAAATATCCACCTCACAAGATACTGGAATTCCCTGGTCCGTCAGACGACTATTCACATAGCAAGGTACAAATCCAAACTGAGTCTGGAAAGCCGGCCAACATTTTCCGGCAATTGCGACATATTTTCTATACCCTCTATGTTCCTCAACCCAATCCTTTAACGTAATTTCATACTGGGCAAGCTTCGCCAAAATCTCCGGCTTTTTATTTCCAGCTCCCAACTCTTCTTCCATCTCTCTTACAATTTCTGGGATTCTCTCATCCCCCGCATGTTTATGAAATGCCTCAAATAAATCCAACTCAGAATTTTCCTCAATCTCTACTCCCAAATTATAAAGCTGCTTAATCGGAGCATTGCAAGCCAAGAAATTCGTCGGTCTTGGTCCAAAACTAATAATCTTTAACTCAGATAATCCAACGACAGCTCTCGCAATCGGAAGAAAATCATGAATCATATCCGCACATTGAGCGGCATCCCCGACTGGATACTCTGGTATATACGCCTTTACATTTCGAAGCTTCAAATTATAGCTCGCATTCAACATACCACAGTAAGCATCTCCTCTTCCCTGCACTAAATTATCTCCCGACTCCTCAGCCGCCGCCAAAAACATTTTCGGTCCATCAAAATGCTTTGCCAGCAGAGTTTCCGAAATCTCCGGTCCAAAATTTCCAAGATAAACAGCAAGTGCATTACATCCCGCCTTTTTTATATCTTCGAGTGCCTGCACCATATGAATCTCACTCTCAACAATACAGATTGGACATTCATAAATATCATCTTTTCCATATTTCTCCTCATAAGCTTCCACTAATCTCTGTCTTCTCGTCACAGACAAACTCTCTGGAAAACAATCTCTGCTCACTGCCACAATTCCCACCTTAATCTGTGGAATATTCTTTTTTTTCATTCCTTTTTCCTTCCTTTCTTCTATAACATAATGTTGGGGTCAAAAGGTCTTTTGCCCCCTTTGATACCGAATTGCTCCGCACAATGTGCTCCCGCAATTCTCAAAAACATTCATAATCCGCTCATTTTTCTCCGAAAAATGGCTACTTATTCCTGTTTTTGGCGGGTCTCAAGTTCAAAAATCCTCTTGCAAGCAAGCTTGCATCAGATTTTAGACCTTTTGACCCTGGTATCATAACATAATATTTTCTCCCGCCAAGCCACAAAATGCTCCGTCTATCCTTGCATCCTCATGCGCAATCAACCATTTATTCTTCGCAAAAAGCAACTCATCCTCAATACCACCATCCACCTCAAAATCAAGCTCCGTATTCGTCCCCCTTGGCAAAACAATAACCACGCGAAACAAATTTCCATTCGCCCCTATAGGTGCATAGTGAAGCGTCGTCGCATAAAGCTCGACCGCCGTTCCCGCTGGCACATAAAACGCTTCAATGAGAGATGTATCATACGTCTTATCCTCCCTGATATCCTGCTGCCTTCCAACAAGCAAAATAATATCATCTAATCTCCCTTAATCCCCCTCAGCATCTTCCAACACTAATCCACCATTTTCCTCTCATCCGCAACATACTCAAAGAAATCAAAATCCGCATAATGCTGATGCTTCACTCTATCAGCGCAAGTAATTCCCACCATCGTTCCCGTAAACTCTCCATACTTACAGTACTCATCCGAAAACTTCGTCGTATCAAACACACGCCCGATTTTCTCATAACTCTCATTATCATAACTCCACTCAAACCAAGCTTTTCTTCCCTCAATAAAGAGTCTAAAATAAATCGGCTTATCCTCCACCGGCGTTCTCGTATTCAAAAACTCCGTCTTCTCTCCATTCTCCAGATGAATAATCGAAATCGCACTCTGTCCTAAAGTCTCACTATAATATTTCCTCAAATTAATATAATTCATATTGTCATAATAAAGAATCAATCCCGCACTATGCTGATGAACTTCTGGAACAAACTCCATCTTTGTCGTAATCCTCGCATATACCGATGTCAACTTCCTGGCGAGAATACTCACCTTATTGAGAGAAGTTCGAGATTCCTGCCCTCTAATCCTCACATATCCCGGTCTCGCCTTCACATCTGCAAAGCTCTGTGGCATAATACGAGGCGCATAATAATAATTTCCCAGCTCATCTGCGTCAAAATCATCAAAATCTGGTATTTTAGGCATCGGCACTTCTTTTAGCGAGCTCTCTGGCACTTCCATCTTCGCAATATTGCTTCCATCCGCCATACGAAGCCATCCATCGTCAGTCCACATCATCTTCTGAATCGCAGTCTCCCTTCCAAGCGTACAGCGAAGCTCTGGCACAAATGGTCTGGAACAAAGATGGACAAGATAAACCTCCCCCGTCGGAAGCTCCACATAACTTCCATGTCCTGATTTTTGCAAAACTGATTTCGGATTATAATATTTCGGCTTTAAATGGTCTGGGTCCTGACGCTCATAGGATTCTCCGGGAACACTTGTCACAATCGGATTTTTCGGGTCTCTCTCATATGGTCCCCATACATTTTTAGACCTTCCCATCGTAACACAGTGATTATATCCCGTGCCGCCCTCCGCACACATAATATAATAATACTCGCCTCTTTTTGTCAGATGAGGAGCCTCAATACATCCTCGGTCTGTGCCGCCTCTCCACATCCTCTTTGGATATCCAATAATTTCCTTTTTCTCTGGAGAATACTCTACCATACAGATAGCGCCTGGCTTTTCATACCCCTCTCTCGTCTCCCACTCGAGGGAAACCACATATTTCTTTCCATTGTCGTCGTGAAAGATAGAGGCGTCAAACCCAGAGGAATGTAGGTATACTGGCTTACTCCAAGGACCTTTTATGCTCTTTGCCGTAATCAAATAATTATCGACATCAAAATACCTTGCATTCATAGAATTCATCACACCGTACACAACATAAAATAATTCTTCGCTCTCACAGTAAGTCAGACATGGTGCCCAGATTCCTTTCGCACTCGGAAGCTTCTTTAAATCCACCTCCTTATCATCCGTCAATACATGCGTGTACAACTCCCAGTTTTTTAAATCCTTTGAGTGATAGATTGGAATTCCCGGAAACCACTCAAAAGTCGATACTGCTACATAATAATCTTCTCCCTTTCTACAAATACAAGGGTCTGGATTAAATCCAGGAAAAATTGGGTTTTGAATCATTTTCTCTTCCTCCATTTCTTATCTTTCTACAGGGAACCAGCCAAAATCTACACATCTTCCGAAATCCCAGCTATCCCAGCCTATCCATCCTTCATCGTTCACTGTGTCCGTCAATAATTTATAACTCCAGTAAAAATATCCGCTTCCCTTATTCCACGCTTTTATCTGCGCATCGGCAATCGCTCTATAAATCTTCTTCTTCTCCTTGGCACTCAAAGTTTCCACTGCATTTCCCTCTACTCCGTTTAATACACTCTGTCCACCTTTCGTGTCACAGCCACAGGCGAGAGAATTAAATAGACACCACTCACCACAGATAACTGGAAAATAGTTCTCCATCTCTTCTATCTCTTTCTCATAATATTCCTGAATATAAGATAAATAAGCCTCCAAAGTCTGCTCGCATCCAGCTGCCTCCGCCATCATCAAGTACTGATGCGTATCAAGCACCACATTCACATATTTTTCCTCTCTCATGAAATCCTTCCAAGCCAAAAGCTCAAATCCATCATGGATGACCACATATTTCTCTTCCGGCATATATTTTCGTATTCTATCATAAGCCTTCTGGTAGAACTCTCTCAAAAATTCCAATGTATTTGGACCAGAACCTTCTGCCATCTCTTTGTCCACCGCAGGATAACGGTTTGGCACATCCATCAACTTCCAGGCTTTCTCTGTAATCGGCTCGTTTAGAACCTCGATTCCCCAAAGTCCCTCTCTCTTTCCATAGCGCTTCGCCAATCTTTCTAATACAGAGAGGACAAACTCTACCTCATCTGGATATTTTGACCATTTGCATACACCACAAATTCCTCCGTTATCAAAACCATTTTGCCCCATAGGTGCTGTATGAAGGTCTATCAAAATCTTTAACCCATATTTCTCCGCCCAACAAAACGCCTTATCCAGCTCCTTTACGCAGCCCATAAATGGCTCTCTATCTCCAAAGACAAAATACGGAACAGGGATGCGAACTGCCTCCATACCCATCGCTTTGATTGTCACAAAATCCCTCTCTGTAATATACTCCGAGCGATGGATTTGGATTCTCGCCTCATATACTTCCCTA
Source organism: Blautia sp. (assembly GCA_030841965.1). GTDB lineage: Bacteria > Bacillota > Clostridia > Lachnospirales > Lachnospiraceae > JAUUSJ01. The sequence goes on along the minus strand of JAUUSJ010000128.1, from coordinate 1,775 downwards.
GAGAGTTGCCTTGGAAGATAGTACTCATCTTCCGCAGTTGTCCCCTCAAATAATGCCGGGCTCATCCACTTCTCTAAGACAAGCCAGTTTCCCAAATTTACTCCCTTTACCTTCATACTAATTTGCCTCCTTTGCTTTTCCTCTCTCCTTTAAATCCTCAATAATCTGCTCAAACTCATCATCGAGATGATAAAATCGAAGAATGACAAAACATGCTATAAATACTGCGATTGGAATCCATACAAAACAAAGACGAATAGCCGATATAGCAGATGCCGTCTGAACAGAAGCTGTTCCTACATATCCGCCAATTTCCAAAATCAAACCTAATAATGCAGAGCCAACACCATTTCCAATTTTATAGCCAAAACTACAAGCACTATTTACTAGACCCTCGGTTCGATATCCAGTCTTCCACTCACCATAGTCAATTGTATCGGAAACCATAGCCCACATCGTTGCACCTCCACAGGCATTTCCAATACCACGAATCAAACTCGTAATAACGATAATCGGCATAGAACTTCCACCAAACTCCAAAATCAACATACCAACCGTTGCCAAAATAAGACCCAGCGAGAACACATTTCGCTTTCCATATTTCTTTACTAGTTTTGCAATCAAAAACATACCGATAATCTGAATTGCATTGTAAATACCATTAATAGTACTTACCAAATCTTCATCTCCCAAAATTTCCTTCGCATAATAAACCGTTGTTCCGCCATTTATTGCATAATACAAGAAAAATAATGCCAGTACACAAGTCATCATAATCCAATACTTATTTTTAAATAATGCTAAAATTCCTTCCTTAATTGGAACAGTCTGTACGCCATCTTCTCCTGCTGAAGCTGGTTTTACTCTTTCCTTCGTTCCAGCAAAATTAATTAAAAATGCTACAATTGCCAAGATACCAAGTACGACGAATGCTTTTGTCCACGCAGATGCATTATCTCCAAATGCTTTTACTAATGGTAATGTTACCAGATTAATTAATAATGTACCACAAGTTGCCAAAACATTTCTAAAAATACTGAGAACAGAACGCTCATATGGGTCTTGTGTCATCAATGCGTTTAGTGAAGAATATGGCACATTAATCGCTGTGTAGATTACCGTAGAAGTCAGGTTATATGTAATAAATACGTATACTAATTTCGCTGTCTCTGACATTCCTGCTGGAACTGAAAATAATAAAATACCAGATACTGCAAATGGAATGCACATCCGAAGTAGCCATGGACGAGCCTTTCCAAAACGAGATTTTGTGCGGTCTACAATAATTCCCATAATAATATCACTGACGCCGTCAAATACTCTCGATACTAACATAATAGTACCAACCGCCAATGTATTCACTCCTGCATAGTCCGAATAATAAAACATTAAAAATGCAGACATTGCTGTATAAATAATATTACACCCAAAATCACCACAACCGTATGAAAAACGTTCTATTAGTTTTGATAAGGTTAATTTACTCTTTTTTTCCATAAAAATTTTCCTCTCTTTTTCTTTTATTTTTGTCCTATGCGCATTGAACATCGTTTGTTTGTAATGATATATTAACATATGGGACATATTTGATATAGATTCTATATTGTCTATATAATAGGTCGATATTCTCTTTTTAGGGTTGAGATTTTCTCTGTTATGAGATAAGATATATTTATTCAAAGTTTTTAGTATGGAGGAGATAGACGCGAAGAGAGTCTGTAGATATGTCCTCGAAAAACACGTTCGTTCCCACGTTTTTTCGACATACGCTGATT
>JAUUSJ010000328.1 GCA_030841965.1 Blautia sp. | reverse complement strand
AGTGAATTGTAAAAGTAAATTCCACTCCTTACATCTAAGACATGGAATTTATTAATTCCAAAAATAAATGTGGAATTTACTAATTCATAATGGTATTCTTCATTCGTTTATCCAGTCATGAACTCTGGTATGATCGGAGGAACTTATGAAGAAAAATAAACATCTTACATTAGACGAACGTATTGATATCCAGAATGATTTAAACAAAAATCTTTCATTCAAAGCAATAGGTGCTCATTTAGGCAAAGATTGTACCACCATTTCAAAAGAAATAAGAAATCATATCCTTTTTGCAAAGAAAGGGGCTCCTTACAGAAAATTCAACGACTGTATTCACAGATTTCATTGCTCTCATTATGGAGATATTTGTGAAACCTGCTCACGTAAACAAAAGCATCAATGCAGTACATGCGGTGGGTGTCTTGAACTCTGTCCTGATTACGAAAAACAAGAATGTCCTTTTCTTAAAAAGCCACCATATGTATGTAACGGATGTGGCAAAAAGCATGAATGTACCCTTGAAAAACATCTCTATGATGCCCGCTATGCCCAGAAAGAATACGAGGATGTAAGAAGCGAATCCCGTTCAGGTTTCAATCTGACAGAAGAAGAGCTTGCACAACTAAATTCAGTCATAAGCCCTCTTCTCAAAAATGGACAATCTCTGCATCACATCATGGTCAATAATTCCGATAAGATCATGTGTTGTGAAAAAACTGCCTATAACTATATAGACAACGGACTCTTCGACGGAAGAAACATTGATATGCCCAGAAAGGTTCGTTTCAGACCAAGAAAAGCAAAATCCGTAGGATTGAAAGTTGACAAAGCTTGCCGCATTGGACGCACATACGAAGATTATAAGGAATTTCATAAAACTCATCCGGAATTGCCGGTTGTTGAACTTGATTCCGTAGAAGGAATAAAAGGCAGTGCTGTTCTTTTGACCGTACATTTTGTGCTTCAGAAATTTCAGCTTGCATTTTTGAGAGCTTCTAATGATTCAAAATCAGTGACAGATATATTTAATATGCTGTATAAAAAACTGGGAAAAGAACTCTATATGAAGCTCTTTCCCATCCTGCTTTGTGATAATGGTTCCGAATTCTCAGATCCCAGATCTCTTGAGTATGGACCGGACGGCGAATTACGTTCAAAGGTATTCTACTGTAATCCGGCTGCTCCAAATGAGAAAGGTGCTTGTGAAGTTAATCATGAATTCATTCGCCGGATTATCCCGAAAGGTGTTGATATAGGTCAGTATACTCAGGACGATATTGATCTTATGATGAACAATATCAATTCATACAGCCGCCCTGAACTTGGAAACAAACCACCCTATGCTATCTTCTCATTCTTTTATGGGAAAAAGGTATTAAAGGCATTTAATTTTGAAGTCATAAAGCCAAATGATATTATTTTGAGACCTTCGCTTTTAAAAAAGACAGCAGAAAAAGAATAATTTCCTGTGGAGCAGGAATGGAGTGAAAGAACTGCTCCTGTACATATTTACAGAATCAATTATTTTAACAAAAAAGCCGGAGTTCTGCACAATTGGATAACCTTCATACCGTTCCCATTAGGGGTGGAATTCACTAACTCTTAACATGACCACGTGAACTCGACTTCTGATTGTCATATGCATTTTTCCGACTTTTTTGTCATTATAACCATAAATCCAAGTAAAATCCACTTTTTTGAAACAAAAAAACTCCACCCTGTGGAATTTAGTCCTACAAGGTGGAATTTAACTTTACAAAGTGGAATTTACTTTTTCAATTGACC
>JAUUSJ010000127.1 GCA_030841965.1 Blautia sp. | reverse complement strand
CGAAAAACCGCTCCACTCTCTATCGTTTTTCGAGGATATATCGACGGACTCTCTTGGCTGTGTATTGGCAAAACGACTTAAGAATGTCGAATACCAGAAGTTAGAGATTAGATAGGTTTCTAGAAATTAGAAGGTATTAATGAAATTCAGTTTCTAATACTTCTATTTGGAAAAGTAAATATTTTTCTTCTTCTGCCGATGAAAAATGTTTAGAAAGAATAGGACATTCTTCTAACATCTTTTGTTTCATATTAATATCAACACATTCTGTGGCTTTACCTGTAATTCTTAACCATGCTCTTGTTCCTTCTTTTTTTGCTAATATCTGAATATTTTCATTTTCTCGCAATTGTTTATGGGCTTGATTTCCATTATGGGTAGAAATATATAATTTATTATCATGCTCCATTACGGCACCAAATGGTCTACCAGCAGGATAGTCGCCATTTATCGTTAAAACATAAAAATATCCACATTCTTTTAAAAATTCGTACGCCTTGCTCATAATTTTATCTCCTTTACAAATTTTAGTTTCTTGTTTTCTATTGGAACAATTATAGCACGAATGAATAATATAGTCATTTTTTTTTTGACATCTATCTTTATTATCAGAAGTCAGTTACTAGATAGATTTTTAGAAATCTATTTAAATTTATTTATAAAAACTTTCTATTGCCTCAGCTAAAAATTCAGCTGCACCCTCGCCATACTGTGTATCAAATCTTGATTTTATTATTGCGTTGTCTCGATATGATTTTGCGAGTGTAAGTAGCCATTCATCTTCTTTTTTTATCTGAGAAAACTGTTTCATTACAAATCCAAATTCACCAATAATTTCTTTTATCTCAAAAGAATCGACTGGACAATTCCGTTTTTGAAACAGCTTCTCAAAAATGGAATCTAATCTCTTATTATAGCTTTGCGCCACTTCCTTACTAATCGGATTCTTTGCAGTTGATAAATACTCATCTTTTCCACCATACCACTCAACTACTTTTGCATAACTTTTTTGCATATCTTCAGATGATAATGCCTGAATATAATGTTTTTTCCATTGTTCTACACTGCCGAATTCTTCAATAGCGATTTGTCTGATATCTTTTGGCATATGTTCAAACATATTTTGAAAGAGTTCTTCTATTTCCGTCTTATTAAAAATTGCAAAATCCATTTTATTCTCTCCTTTCAGAATCTCATCAATATTGGAAATTAAGCGTTCTATACGTTCTTTTTTTATTACGAGCATCTTTCTTTGCATCTTTAGAATCTGGTCTCTATCAAAAGTAGAGTTTTCCATGATAGATTTGATTTTCTTTAGCGGAATGTCAAACTCACGGAAAAATAATATCTGTTGTAAAGTTTCTAAGGCTTTATCATCATAAAGTCGATATCCTGTTTCACTTTTCATCGTCGGTGTAAACAATCCAATTTCGTCATAATAGTGAAGTGTGCGTACGCTGATACCTGTGAGTTTTGCTATTTCTTTTACTGTTCTCATATCTTCCCTCCTTACTTTTGCTATAATTATTTTAGTCTATAACGTTCCGTGAAGGTCAATAGATTTCTGAAAACTTTTATTAGTAAAAAGCGGGAAACTCATATTGAAACTATGTATCAATTGTCCTTATAAAAGAGAATCCCCTAGGGTTTTATCAGTACACAAAGCAATACCTTATCTTCTTCTATCAAGAGGACATAAAAAGAGAATTCCATAGAATTTCGCTAGTACATAGTAAAAACAGCCCTGTTGCTGATTCTATTGATTGTACGGTTGAAATTGAGTTTTGCCAGTACACAGCTAAGAGAGTCTCACGATATGTCCTCTAAAAACGATAGAGAGTGGAGCGGTTTTTCGATATACTTAGCTTTGCCGCTGGAGCATTGTTTGAGTGCCGTAGGCGCGAGTTTGCGGGAAGCGGCAAAAATCAGCGTATGTCGAAAAACCGTGGGAACGAACGTGTTTTTAGAGGACATATCTTGGGACTCTCTTAGCGTCTGTCCCCAATCCCTTTATCATCTGTCCCCAAATTATCTAAAAACTCCAAATAAAACTAGAATTTCAACTATTTAAACAAACATGAAAACCTCATCTCTATTCTGACAAATCCCCCTTCCTCCCAAGAAGAAACTGAAAAAATAAAAATTGGATAATCCAATATTGTGGAAGTTACACAAAAAAACCTTGAAAAAAACTGTAAAAATGCTGAAAAAAATAAAAACTATTGACGTTTGGTAGTGAAGTATGTATAATAAAACCATAGAAATTGGATGACCCATTTGGATAATCCATTACGAGAATGACGCGTCTTAGGAAACTGAATAATAAAGCTTGATTTTACCTCATAAAAGTAATTTTTTAGTAAATATAGAATAAATTAACAAATAAAAACATTATTTTACAGGAAAATCACAGGAAAAATCAAGCGATAACTTGTCATCACTCTGCCAAGCAGAGAAGGAGATTAGGAGAACGTAAACGACAAGATAAGCACGACGGGAAGAAATTGCGTAATCCAATACAAATCTCATGAAAAAATTCATCCATTAGATGAACAAAAATTAGGGAGGTAATTCTAGTGTTATTTTTAAAATTTTTGCTCGCAATGTTGCCAATTATCTGGCTGATTGTAGCATTAAGTGTTTTGAAAATAGCGGGACATAAGGCTTGTGTTATAGCACTTGTAATAACAATACTTCTTTCCGTTGGATACTGGAAGTTAAATATTACCTATACTATGACAGCAGCATTAGAAGGAATTTTGAATGCATTATGGCCAATCTGTCTAGTTATTGTAGCGGCGTTATTTACGTATAATTTATCCTTGAAAACAGGGGCAATGGAATCCATCAAGCAGATGCTCGCAAGTGTATCGAGAGACCAGAGAGTTCTCTTACTACTTATCGGCTGGGGATTTGGTAACTTTATGGAAGGTATGGCAGGATTTGGAACAGCAGTGGCGATTCCAGCATCGATGTTAGTGGCAATCGGATTAGACCCATTTAGCGCAGTTGTATCTTGTCTCGTTGTAAACTCCACTCCGACGGCATTTGGCTCGGTAGGAGTACCAACCGTAACTCTTGCATCGATTACAAACTTAGATGTACTGTCTCTTTCAGGCAGCATAGCATTAATCCAGTGCATACTTACATTTATATCACCATTTTTGATGGTCTGTATCGCTGGAAAGGGAATAAAAGCATTGAAGGGAATGATACCAACAACATTGGTTGCTTCACTATCTTTCGTTATTCCTTGGTTTATCTCGGCAAATGTAATCGGATGTGAACTTCCAGATATCATTGGCTCTATTATCTCTATGGTTTGCATTATAGTGGCAGCTAAGATATTTAATAAAAACCCAGATAAAGAGTATTCGATAGCCATCCAAGAGGAAGAAAAACAGTCGACAATCACAGTCGGCGAGGGTGTGAAAGCCTGGAGCTCTTTCATCTTAATCTTCATCTTATTGATGGTGACATCCACACTCTGTCCACCAATTCATGATGCGATAGCAGGAATTAAGAGTGAGATTGTTGTCTATGCAGGAGAGGGCGGCAATACACTTAGCTTTAGCTGGATTAATACGCCAGGCGTTATCATCTTTATCGCAGCGATTATTGGAGGATTTATACAAAAAGCTACAGTGGGAGATATGATTCAAGTTCTCGTTGAGACATTGAAAAAGTATTGGAAGACAATTCTTACTATCTGTTCTGTCATGGCGACGGCAAAGATTATGACATATAGCGGTATGATTTCAGATATTGCAAGTCTTCTTGTGGCAGTGACTGGTTCCTTCTATCCACTTATCGCACCGTTAATCGGAGCAATCGGAGCATTTGTAACTGGTTCTGGAACATCAACCTGCGTTCTCTTTGGAGGACTTCAGACTGAGACGGCAGTTTCTCTTGGATTAAACCCATCTTGGATGGCAGCTGCGAATGTTATGGGAGCAGGTATCGGAAAGATGATTTGTCCACAGGGTATCGCAATCGGTGCAGGTGCGGCAAATGTAGTTGGCTCAGAAAGTAAGATTTTGGGGGCAGTATTTAAGTATTTCTTATTATATGTTGTCATCGGAGGAATTATCTGTTACGCAGGTTCTCTTATGGGACTTTAAATAAGAAAGATAGATAGAATTTTATATAGAATGATTTATAGATAAAATAAGAAATGATTACGAGGAGGTAACAAGATGTATAATCAATTAACACCAGAAATTATCGAGCAAATCAAAGCAGTCTGTGATTATGTTTTTATCGGAGAGGATATTAATCCGGATTATGCAAAGGATGAGATGCCAATCTATGGAACAAAGATGCCTGACTTAGCAGTTCAGCCTCGTTCCACTGAGGAAGTTTCCAAGATTATGAAAATCTGTTATGACAATAATATCCCTGTCACTCCAAGAGGAGCTGGAACAGGTCTTGCAGGTGGAGCAGTTCCACTGTACGGCGGTGTCTTAATCGATATCTCTAAGATGAATAAGATTGTATCCTATGATTTGGAGAATTTCGTTGTGAATGTCGAGGCGGGTGTATTATTAAATGACTTAGCTGAGGATTGTCTCACAAGAGGCATGATGTATCCTCCAGACCCAGGTGAGAAATTTGCTTGCTTAGGTGGAAACGTAGCGACAAACGCAGGTGGAATGAGAGCCGTTAAATACGGCGCAACTCGTGACTATGTAAGAGCGATGACAGTTGTACTTCCAACAGGTGAGATTACACATTTAGGAGCGACAGTTTCTAAGACATCTTCTGGTTATTCTTTACTTAACTTGATGATTGGTTCTGAGGGAACACTTGGAATTATCACAGAGCTTACTTTGAAGATTATACCAGCTCCAAAATGCGTTGCATCTTTGATTATTCCTTACGAGGACTTAAAGACAGCACTCTCCACAGTACCAAAGTTTAAGATGGCACATATGGACCCACAGGCTATCGAGTTTATGGAGAGAGAGATTGTATTGGCTTCTGAGCGTTATGTAGGAAAAGCAGTATTTCCAAAAGAGATAGAGGGAATGGAGATTGGCGCATATCTATTAGTAACATTGGATGCGAATACAGAGGAAGAGTTGGAAAGCTTAATTGAGCAGGCAGCAGAGATTGTATTAGAAGAAGGCGCCATCGATGTACTCGTGGCAGATACTTCAGCTAAGATTAAAGACGCATGGGCAGCTCGTTCTTCCTTCCTCGAGGCAATTATGGAAGAGACAAAACTCCTAGATGAGTGTGACGTTGTTGTCCCTGTCAATAAAATCGCAGATTATCTTGAGTTTGTAAATAAGACAGGAGAGGAATGTGAGCTTACAATCAAATCTTTCGGACATGCGGGAGATGGAAACTTACATATTTACCAATGCTCCAATGACTTGTCAGAAGAAGAATTCAAAGAGAGAGTTGATAAATTCTTTGATATTATTTATAAAGAAGCAACAGAATGCGGCGGACTTGTATCCGGTGAGCATGGAATTGGCTCTGGAAAGATTAAATATTTAGTAGATTCTGTAGGAGAGACAAATATGGCAATCATGGAGGGAATTAAGAGAGTATTTGACCCTAAGATGATTTTGAATCCAGGAAAGGTTTGCTATCGTCTCTAAGATAAAAGCTGTTTGACAAAGCTTTAAAAAAGTAAAATAACATCTAGCTCAAAAGCAAGTAACTATTGGTTTGTGAAAAGATAAGATAATAGCAGAGAGGGCAAGAAAGATACGCCAATCTTTTAAGCCCGGACTGCAAAATGGGTTTTAAACCTAAAAAGTATAAGATAAGTATAAGATAAGCGATGCAAAGGCTAAGGTTCTTCTTTATGAGTATCAAGCTTTGTATCACAAAAAAGCTTTTCGAGCGAATGTACTGTACCGCCTATATTTTTAGTTGCGGGCAGTACAGGATGTCATATTCATAAAAACAGCTTTGCTGTTTCATAAGGCTATTTAAGGAGGAAGTAAAATGAATATATGTGTTTGTATTAAACAAGTACCTGATACAAATGAAATTAAGGTAGATCCAGTTACTCATACATTGGTACGTAAAGGTGTTCCTAGTATCGTAAATCCATTTGATACTTATGCACAGGAGGTTGGCGTTCGTTTAAAAGAAAAATTAGGTGGAAAAGTAATTGTTGTTTCCATGGGACCTGAGCAGGCAAAAGATGCGATTAAGACATGTCTCGCTGTAGGTGCTGACAATGGATATTTAATTTCCAGCAGAAAGTTCGGTGGTTCTGATACATTGGCTACGAGCTATATTCTCTCTGAGGCAATCAAAGCGATTGAGGAGAAAGAGGGATTGAAATTTGACTTAATTCTCTGTGGAAAACAGGCAGTTGATGGAGATACAGCACAGGTTGGACCAGAAATTGCGGAGCATCTTGGAATGCCACAGGTTACATATGCATTAGATATTATTGAGAAGGACGGAGAAATCCAGGTAAAACGTGAATGTGACGCTGGATATGATATGATTTCCACAAAATTGCCAGCAGTTGTTACTGTTGTGAAATTACCATATGAGCCTAGATACCCAACAATTAAGAGCAAAATGGCTGCAAGAAAGAAACAGATTCCTGTATTGACAGAGGAAGATATCCCAGCAATCGACTTAGAGCGCTGTGGACTCGGCGGCTCTCCAACAAAGGTTAAGAAAACTTACACACCAGTGACAGAGAAGAACGGTGTGAAATTAGTTGGACTTGAGGCAGCAGACGCAGCAAAACAGGTTGTAGACCTTATTTATGAGGCGAAGATTTTATAAGGGAGGAAGCAGATATGAGCAATCTAGCAGATTATAAAAATATATGGGTTTTTATTGAGACAGAGTGTGGAAAACCAAAGAATGTCGGATATGAATTAATCAATGTGGCAAAACCTTTGGCAGAGCAAAAGGGCTGTGAATTAATCGCAGTTGTAATCGGAAAAGATATCGAAGATGTTGCAAAAGATGCGATTCGCTACGGCGCAGATTCTGCAATTATCGTAGATGGACCAGAGTATGAATACTATACAACAGATGCCTTCGCAAAAGCGATGGTGACATTAGTTGAGAAATATAAACCAGAGACATTAATGATTGGTGCGACAAATAATGGTCGTGATTTAGGACCTAGAGTATCTTGCAGATTAAAGACAGGTTTGACAGCTGACTGTACAGGTATTGATATTGACGAGGAGTCAGGAAATATCGCTTGGACTCGTCCAACATTTGGTGGTAACTTGATGGCTACGATTATGTGTCCAGACAATCGCCCTCAGATGGGAACCGTTCGTCCAGGTGTATTTAAGAAGGGTGCCTATGATGAGGCAAAGACAGGTGATATCGTAAAAGAAGAGATTAGCGTTGCACCAGAGGAGATTCGCACAAAATTAGTAGAGAGAGTACAAGAAGTTGCAGAGTCCGTAAACTTAGAGGAAGCTGAGATTATCGTATCTGGCGGACGTGGAGTTGGTTCTGCTGAGAACTTTGCAATTATCAAAGAGTTGGCAGATGTGCTCGGTGCCACAGTTGGATGTAGCCGTGCAGTTGTAGACGCAGGTTGGATGCCTCACGCTCATCAGGTTGGACAGTCTGGTAAGAACGTAGGACCAAAGCTATACTTTGCAATCGGAATCTCAGGAGCAATCCAGCATGTAGCTGGAATCTCAGGAGCTGACACAATTGTCGCTGTCAATAAAGATGCAGATGCCCCTATTTTTGAGGTGGCAGATTACGGTATCGTTGGAAACTTAAATGAAGTTGTTCCAGAGTTAATTGCAGCATTTAAGGCACAGAAAGCTTAATGATATGATACCAGGGTCAAAAGGTCGGAAATCCGATACAAGCTTGCTTGTGAGAGGATTTTTGACCTTGGGACCCGCCAAAAACATGAATAAGTAGCCATTTTTCGGAGAAAAATGAGCGGATTATGAATGTTTTTGAGGATTGTGGGAGCACATTGTGCGGAACAATCTGGTATCAAAGGGGTCAAAAGGTCTTTTGACCCCAACATTAAAATGATATAGGCGGTTGTTTTGATTTATAAAATGAAAATATGGATAAATGCATATGTCTGTTAAGATAGATAATATGTAAGATTTGAGAGACCTCCTGTTTAGCCAGCCAAAAAGAAAACCAAAACCAAATGCTTTTGTTGACAAAGCCCTCGTTGGCTAAACAGGTTTTATATTATAGGAGGATTATTATGAATTTTAGACAGGACGAAGAACATCAGGAAATATTAGATATGGTGCATGAGTTTGCGGTGAATGAAGTAAAACCTTTGGCAGCAGAGATTGATAAGACAGAAGAGTTCCCAATGGAAAATGTAAAAATGATGGCAGAGATGGGCTTATTAGGAATGCCTTTCCCAGAAGAGTACGGCGGAGCTGGACTTGACACATTGGCATATATTCAGACAGTAGAAGAATTAAGTAAATACTGTGCAACGACAGGTGTTATCGTTTCCGCACATACATCTCTTTGCTGTACACCAATTTATCAGTTTGGTACAGAAGAGCAGAAACAAAAATATTTACCAAAATTATGTACAGGTGAGTGGATTGGTGCTTTCGCATTGACAGAGCCAGGCGCTGGTACGGATGCTTCCATGCAGCAGACAGTTGCAGTAGATGCTGGTGACCACTGGGTATTAAACGGTTCTAAAATCTTCATCACAAACGCTGGTGTTGCAGATGTATTCTTTGTACTTGCTATGACAGATAAATCAAAAGGAACAAAGGGAATTTCCGCTTTTATCGTAGAGAGAGGATTTAAGGGATTCTCTATTGGAAAGCATGAGGATAAGATGGGAATTCGCGCATCTTCTACATGTGAGTTGATTTTTGAAGACTGTATCGTTCCAAAGGAAAACTTAGTTGGAGAGCTTGGAAAAGGATTTAAATATGCCATGATGACACTTGACGGTGGACGTGTTGGTATCGCAGCTCAGGCTTTAGGTATCGCTGAGGGCGCTATCGAGGAGACTGTAAAATATGTTTCAGAGAGAAAGCAGTTTGGACGTAGAATTTCTCAGTTCCAAAATACTCAGTTTGAGTTGGCACAGATGAGAGCGAATACAGAGGCTGCAAAACTTCTTGTTTATCAGGCAGCTTGCGCAAAGGACGACCATGAGAACTTCTCTCATAAGGCTGCAATGGCAAAATTAGTTGCTGCTAGAAATGCAATGGATGTTACAACACGTTGCTTACAGCTCTTTGGTGGATATGGATATACAAAGGATTATCCAATCGAGAGAATGATGCGTGACGCAAAGATTACAGAGATTTATGAGGGTACTTCTGAAGTTCAGATGATGGTTATCTCTGGATGGATGGGTGTAAAATAATTCCTCTATCTGATAAGAAAGATATCTCGTTAATAGAAGTTTAAGAGAGATTTTAGATATATCATAAATTTTAGATATACCATAGATAGAAACATCATAAGAGAGGTGAAGTTTCGATGGATATGAAATTACCGTTTTCCACAGAGGGAATGTTATTACATTTAGATGATGATTTAGATTTTGAAGTTTTGTCCTCCTCGATTGAGTCGATGCCAAAATCCGATAAAACAGAGGATGAGATTGTACTTGAGGCGATGGCAAATCCTATCGGTTCCCCAAAATTATCTGAGTTATCTGTGGGAAAGAAAAATGTCGTTATTATTTGCTCTGACCATACAAGACCAGTTCCTACCAAGCATATTATTCCATTTATGCTAAAGGAAATTCGGGAGGGGAATAAGGATGCCGATATTACACTCTTGATTGCGACTGGATTTCACAGAGAGACGACAAAACAAGAGCTTATCGATAAGTTCGGAGAAGAAATCGTGGAGAATGAAAAAATCGTGATTCACGATAGCAGAGATATGGATGCGATGGAAAATCTTGGAGTTTTGCCATCAGGTGCACCACTTCTCATTAATAAAGTTGCAGCTTGCGCTGATTTGCTAGTCAGTGAAGGCTTTATCGAAACCCATTTCTTTGCTGGATTTTCTGGCGGACGTAAGAGTGTCCTGCCAGGAGTTTCCAGTAAGGTTACCGTTTTAGGCAATCACTGTTCTGCATTTATTGACTCTCCATACAGCCGTACAGGAATTTTGGAGAATAACCCAATCCATAGAGATATGGTTGCAGCTAGTAAAATGGCGAAACAGACATATATTGTAAACACCGTTATCGATGCAGATAAAAAGGTAGTTTATGCAGTTGCCGGTGATGCGATAAAAGCACACGAGGCAGGATGCAAGTTTTTACAGAAATATTGTCAAGTAGTGCCAAAGAAGGCAGCTGATATCGCTATTTCCACAAATGGCGGATATCCACTTGACCAAAATATGTATCAATCCGTAAAAGGAATGACAGCGGCGGAGGCAGCCGCGAAAGATGGTGGAATTTTAATTATGGTCTCTAACTGTGGCGATGGTCACGGCGGAGAAGGTTTCTACGAGGCTCTTAGGGATTGCGAAAGCCCTGCGGCTTTGATGGAAGAAATCTTAAAGGTTCCACAAGATAAGACAAAGCCAGACCAGTGGGAGTATCAGATTCAGAGCAGAATCCTCATGCATCACAGAGTTATCTACGTTATGTGCGAAAAGTATCGTGAGATGGCAAAAGAGATGGGATTTGAGGTGGCAGCAGATGTCAATGAGGCATTGGAGATGGCATTAAAAGAAAAGGGAAGAGGCGCTCATATCGCTGTCATCCCAGATGGAGTTTCTGTCATGGTAAAAGCTCCACAATAAAAGTTTATTAAGTGCGTTGGCACTTTAAAAGCCCATTATTTTAGGTGATGGGCAATTCATGAAAGAGAAATTCATTATTGCGATAATTTCTCATATATAAATTTAATAAAGCTTAATGCGAAATTCTAATATAATACAACTGTAGCGGGTCTCTAAAATTTTTTAGGGGCCTGTTGCAGTTTTTTTTATCATAGGAATAGGAAAATGGAGGCAGATTTTTTATAAGATTTTTATAAAAAAATATAAAATTTTCTGGCAGGATATAGGCTTATACAGCTTGAGTTTAAACTGAGAAAATATGCATATATTAAAAAATATGTCTTGTCAAAATCATTTTTATGAACTACAATGATAAGATATAGCTTATCAGACAAAATCGAGGGGATAATTTGGCAGATATAGTCTATAATGTTGAGTAGAAGAAAACAAATGATATGAAAAAGGAGAAAAAGATGGAAACTTCCAAATTTAATAATAAAAAAGTATACGAGTATGTATTTGATTATTTCTCAGAGCAGATTTTATCCGGTGAGTTAAAGCTTCACGATAAGATTCCACCGGAGAGAGAGATAGCAGAGAAACTTGGGGTAAGCAGAAATTCTGTTCGAGAAGTAATGCATATGCTTGAGATAAATGGTTTGATTGAATGTGTGCAGGGAAGCGGAAATTATGTTCGGTGTGACCCATTGGGATATATGTTAAAATCTGTAAATATGGTTATGGCATTACTCAAAATCGATTATACGGAAATTTTCCATATACGTACTGGATATGAACTTGTTGCATTGAAATTGGCGATAGAGGTCGCAACGGAGGAGGAGATAGAGCAGATTCATCAAACTTTATTAAAGATGGAAGAGCAAATGAGTGCAAAAGAGAGCGCAAAGCTTGATATAAAGTTTCATTCTCAGTTGCTTGCGGCTTCTCATAACCGTTTATTGATTTTATATGCAAGTATGTTGAATGATTTGCAGGACCAGTTTATCAAAGATTTGAGAGCGAAGATTTTGATGAATAAACAAAGGGCAGAAGTGCTTCGGAAATCTCACTGGGGGATTTATAATGGCTTGAAGGAGAGAGATTATATAGCGGGAAGGACTGCGATGGAGAAGCATTTTGAGGTTGTCAATGAGCATATAGATAAGTTGGTGTAGGTGTCAATGAGTATCATATAGATATATAGATGGGTTGGTGTAGATGTCAATAGTATTATATAGATATATAGATGGGTTGGTGTAGATGTCAATAGTATTATATAGATATATAGATGAGTTGGTGTGAAGGAAGATATTTAGGGGCACGAATTTATAGAAATGAATTTAGAAAGATGGATTTTTTCAGATAGAGGAGGAAGTTCATCTTTCTTTTTTGGACTTTTTGAATTTGAGAGTGTGAAGGGAGACGCTGATGAAGGGGAGACGCTAAGAGAGCAAGCAGATATCTCCTCCGCAAACACGTTCGTTCCCACGGTTTTTCGACATACGCTGATATATGCCGCTTCCCGCAAACTCGCACCTTCGGCGCTCAAACAGTGCTCCAGCGGCAAAGCTAAGTATATCGAAAAACCGCTCCACTCTCTATCGTTTTCGGAGGAGGTATCTGCTTGCTCTCTTGGCTGTGTATTGGCGAGACAGATGGAGCTTTATGTTGCTGTGTTTTTAGGTGAGTATTGGTGAGACAGA
>JAUUSJ010000126.1 GCA_030841965.1 Blautia sp. | reverse complement strand
TCGAAAAACCGTGGGAACGAACGTGTTTTTCGAGGACATATCTCCTACCTCTCTTTGCGTCTCTCCCCTACTTTCTTAACGACTATCCCCACCCCCTCTATATCCAGTTATCCACAATACCTACTATCAAATCATTCATCCCCTTCTTTTTCTTTACAAACCGACACCGCCTTCGGCAAAAAAGGATAAAGCTCCTCATAACTTTCTAACTCCGCCTCCCCAACCGGTCCAGCTGGAATAAGCCCAGTACAGTCTGTAGCAGAAGAAACATTTAAATAATCATAATCATCAGGAATACCATAATCATTTTTAATTTTTTTCATCTTGATAAACTCCTTTTCCTATCCTATAATCTAAATGAGAACAATCATAACCTTAATTTTAAAAGGTCCATAGATTCAAAAACAGTATTCCCAAAAGAAGATTCTATTACTCCGCCACTACAAGGAATATAGAAAAAAGAAAAAAATTAATTTAAATTCATATTTTAATATTTCTTTAATCTTTTTCCTATATATTATACTTACAAAATACAACAACCTTACACGAAATAAAAATAAGGTATAATTCAAAAGAAACAAATTATAATAAAAAGGTATAAAAAAGGAAGGAGAATTACTATGAAAAAGAAAAACACATTACTTATCGCAGCTACAATTTTAGGACTCACTCTCATAGGATGCCAGTCTCAGAGCAATCATGAACCTGTTCAACAAGAAACGATAAACGAGACCGCACAGGTATCTACCACGAATCAGATGGAGGCCAGCGCTCCAAAGTCTGACGAGGTAGAGACAAATTCCACAGCTACCTCAGATGCGACAACAGAAGCTGCAACTACTGCCAAAGATAACGCAACTACAGCTACTGCCAAGGAAAATACATCCAAAAACACGACAGATGCATTGACCGAGGATGAGGCGAAGGCAATTGCATTAAAAGATGCAGATATCAAAGAAAAAGATGTCACAAATATCCGTGTTAAAAAAGATATCGACGACGGAAGAACTGTCTATGAAGTAGAATTCTACGTAGAAAACAAGGAATATGACTACGAAATCGATGTCAATACTGGAAAAATCATCAGCAAAGATTACGATATTGAAGATGACTTTTATAACCAAAACACAACGGCAAATGGTTCTGATATCAGCAAAGAAGAAGCCATCGAAATCGTTTTAAAGAGAGTGCCTGGCGCCACAAAGCAGGATGTGAGAATCAAGTTAGACACAGATGACGGACATAGAATTTATGAAGGTGAAATCTACTACAACCAGACAGAATATGAGTTTGAATTAAGCGCCGCAGACGGAAAGATTCTCGAGTGGAGTGAAGAGAAAGAAGACGACTAAAAATAATTAATGCAAACAAAACTTCTGTCCATGAAGTTCAAAACCTTGCTTAAAACCATTTCTATACTGGGAGGAATCAAGTATGAGAATATTAGTTGCTGAGGACGAAAAAGATATGAATCGCCTCATAGCAAAGAGATTAAAAAAAGAAAATTATAGTGTAGATTCTTGTTATAACGGTCAGGAGGTATTTGACTATCTAGAATGTGCGGAATACGACGCTATTATTTTAGATATTATGATGCCCGTGATGAGCGGAATCGAGGTACTAAAAAAATTACGAAAACAAAATAATCAAATTCCAGTTTTGCTTCTCACTGCGAGAGACAGTATTGAAGACCGGGTAAGCGGATTAGATGCGGGGGCTGACGACTATTTAGTCAAGCCCTTCGCTTTTGAGGAATTACTTGCCCGAATCCGAGTTATGCTCCGAAAACCATCAACCATCAAAACTACGGTGTACAAAGTGGGAGACCTTGAAATACATACAGACACCCATCAAGTCATAAGGGGAGGAAAGGAAATCTCTCTCTCCAGCAGAGAATTTTCTCTCCTTCGCTATATGGTACAGAACGCCGGCATCGTACTCTCAAGAGAAAAATTAGAACAACATATATGGAATTACGATTTCACAGGAGGCTCAAACGTCATTGACGTATATATTCGCTATTTGCGGAAAAAAATTGACACTGGATTTGACAAAAAATTAATCCACACTGTGCGAGGAGCTGGATATGTATTGCACGATTAAGCAAAAAGGGGGTAAAACAAATTATCTATGAGACATTTATCACTAAAAATCAAATTAACCATTCTCTATACAGTGCTTATGACTATCGTAGTCTGTGGTGTTTTACTCCTCCTATTTTCTTTTAGCAATCAAGAGATTCTGACAAATGTTCAGACGCAATTAGAAGAAGAAGTATCCGCTGCCAGAGAAGATATTTCATATAGAGACGGCAGCTTAAGAATTGACTCTGATTTTTGGGAACTAAAACACGGCGTCTATTTGTCCATTTACTCTACCGACGGAACGCTATTATCCGGAAAAATTCCCTACGGATTTGATAATTCCGCTCCATTTGAGGACCGAAAAATACGAAAAATTCAAGGAAAAGACGCTCAGTACTATTTGCTTGACCTCATCTATACCATTCCTGACTACGGCATAATCGACATCCGTGGGGTCACCTCTATCACGGAAGCTGAGCGCACCTTTATTATGACAATACGCCTGGCCATGATTTTACTTCCTCTCCTTGTTATACTTACTGCACTCCTCGGCTACTATATGACAGGAAGAACTTTACGCCCAGTAAATAAAATCACCGACACCGTACAGTCCATTC
The DNA here is from genome assembly GCA_030841965.1 of Blautia sp. Classification (GTDB taxonomy): domain Bacteria; phylum Bacillota; class Clostridia; order Lachnospirales; family Lachnospiraceae; genus JAUUSJ01. The sequence continues at coordinate 9,716 of JAUUSJ010000126.1, read as the reverse complement.
AAAAAAATAAAGACCTCTCCCAGAGGGTCGCCCTCGGTCAAGGTCAAGATGAAATCTACCGGCTCGCTGCGACCTTCGACGAATTACTTGAACAGATAGAAAAAGGCTTCCTAAGAGAACAACAGTTCACCTCCGACGTGGCGCATGAACTTCGCACCCCCCTCTCTTCTATGCTCCTTCTATGTGAAGATACGCTAGAAGAAGAAAACCTTGACCCCAAAGCAAGAGAAAATATTACCCTTCTCTACCGCAAAGTAAACTACCTCGCCCAAATCGTCTCTCAGCTTCTCACCCTCTCTCGCGCAGACCAAGGCAGAGCAAAAATCGAGAAAGAAAACATCAATTTAAGTGAATTGGCAGAAATCGCGGCGGAAGAGGCAGAAGAAATCGCAGCCTCCAAAAATATTACTGTAAAGACAAATATCGCTCCCGATATCTTTATAATCGGAGACGAAACTCTCATGATTCGCTTTTTCATGAATCTCTTAAACAATGCCATCTCCTACGGAAAAGAGAACGGTCATATATGGATTAGTCTCCAACGCTGGGGAGAGGAAGTCAAAGGTGAAATTCGAGATGACGGAATCGGCATCAAAGAAGAAGACCTTCCCCATATTTGGAAACGCTTTTATCAAGCAGACACCTCAAGAACCAAGGGAGAGAGTGCCGGTCTTGGTCTTTCTATGGTAGAATGGATTGTAAGGGCACATAACGGAACTATCCAAGTAAGCAGCAAATTCAAAGAAGGCAGCTGTTTTTACTTTTCTTTTCCTATAGGGAGAAACCATAATATAGCCATTTTATAGTATCTATCCGACGTTTAGCTAAGAGAGGAGGTAGGTATCTGCCCACCTCCTCTCTTAGCATCTATCTCCACAAATTAATCATTACTCCATTATTTCATTACTCCAACTCTTCCCCATTCGTCTCGATAACTCTCTGATACCAATAAAACGAATCTTTCCTCTGACGAGAGAGGTCACCAGTTCCATCATCAAATTTATTCACATAAATAAATCCATAACGTTTCGCCATCTCACCAGTTGACGCCGAAACTAAATCAATACATCCCCAAGGCGTATACCCCATCAAATCTACTCCGTCTTCCTCCACAGCGAGCTTCATCTGCTCAATATGCTGGCGCAAATAATCAATTCGATAAGTATCATGAATTGCTCCATCTTCTTCCACTGTGTCAAATGCTCCTAATCCATTTTCCACCACCATCATCGGAAGGTGATAACGGTCATAAATCTCATTTAGGCTATAGCGAAGTCCCTGTGGGTCAATTCCCCAACCCCAATCAGAAACCTTCACATAAGGGTTTTTCAATCCTCCAGCAATATTTCCACTACCCTTCTCTGCATCATCTGCAATTCCCACACAGTTTGACATATAATAAGAGAAAGTATAAAAATCAACCGTTCCTTCTTTTAAAACTTCTAAATCTTCTGGCTCAATTTTTAATTCCACACCTTTTTCTCTCCAAATACGTTTTGCATAAAATGGATATTCTCCGCGGCATTGCACATCCGAACAATAAAAATTCATTTCCTGCATTTGATGCTGTGCCTCCAAAATATCACTCGGACTACAAGTATATGGATAAGAAGTGATAAAGCAAATCATATTTCCCATCATAAACTGCGGATAGTTCTCATGTGCATATTTCACGACTCTAGCCGATGCCACAAGCTGATGATGCAATGCCTGATAGCGAGCATTGGCACTATCTGGAGCTTCTAAAATAGGACCGCTATATCCCTTAATCGTTCCTGTGGAAAGAACATTTCCCATTTTTTGAGTACCAGAATTAATTTCATTAAAAGTCAGCCAATATTTTACTTTATCTTGATAACGCTCAAAAATAACTTTACAATAACGCTCAAAATATTCAATACATTCTCTTCCTTCCCAGCCATTGCATTTCTCAACAAGAGCATAAGGCAACTCGTAATGAGAAATCGTTACGAGCGGCTCAATATTATATTTTTTGCAACAGTCAAATACTTTATCATAAAACTCTAATCCTTTTTCATTCGGTTCCATCTCCATACCTGTCGGGAAAATACGGGTCCAGTTGATAGATAGACGAAAACATTTAAATCCCATCTCTGCAAAAAGAGCAATATCCTCTTCATAATGGTGATAAAAATCGATTGCCTCGTGGGAAGGATATAAAGTATTTGGTTCGATTGTTGTTGTTACACGTTTTGGAATAGTGTGAGAACCACTTGTACACATATCCGAGACGGAAGCTCCCTTACCGTCTACATCCCATGCTCCCTCAAATTGATTGGCGGCCGTGGCACCGCCCCATAAAAAATCAGTTCTAAATGCCATAATAATTCACTCCTTTATTTATCTCTTTGATTTATAGAAAATTTATAAAAAAATCCTTAATTATACAATACTTAAAATATCTTCTCCCATTTCGACAAAGCCAGAAGCTACGGTCTTAATTGAAACATACTCATCGGAATTTGTTATTAATAATGGAGTATGTAATTGATAGCCAGCTGCCTTAATCTGGTCAATATCAAACGTAATCAACGTATCTCCCTGTTTTACACTGTCACCTTGCTTAATATGATATTCATAAAATTTACCGTTTAACTCTACTGTATTTAAACCTACATGAATTAATAATATCATACCATCTGGGCGAGTAATGCCGACGGCATGTTTACTATCCATCGTCGCAGCGATAACTCCATCACAAGGAGCTACGACCTTACCGACAGTCGGAATAATCGCCACTCCTTCTCCCAAAGCACCAGAAGCAAATACTTGGTCAGGGACATCCTTTAACGCCACTACTTCTCCAGTCATAGGTGCACTCAAAACAATCTTATCGACAAAAGGCTTTGGCATCTTTTCTTCCACTGTGATATCTTGTACTTCTTCCTCCTTTGCCTCATCTTGAGGGTCTTTAAATAATACAAACGAAATTCCAAAAGACAGCGCCAAAATAATGACGGCTGCAATTACGCCAAAGATAACACCTCGCATTGGATTTTCGCCACCAATAAACTGGATAATAGATAAGATAGAAGGAGAACCACCCGCTGTATAACCTTTTACACCAGTAATACCGCAGAATAATCCACCGACACCTGCTGCCACAACGGCACCGATCATTGGTTTTCCATATCTTAAGTTAATACCGTACATAGCGGGTTCTGTGACACCTGCCACAATCGCTGAGATACCACAGGCGATACCCTCAGATTTGGTCTCTGTATCTTTCGTTTTTAATGCGACACCCATGGAAGCTCCACCCTGCGCTATGTTAGAGCAAAACATCGTCACAGTCACAATCACATCAAATCCTAAACTAGCTAAGTTAATCACAGCAAATGGAACGAGCGCATAATGCATACCCGTCATAACGATAAACGGCATTGCCGCAGATAAGATACCGACAGTGAGCCAAGGAACTGTATTATACATTGCCATAAATACATTGGCAAGCAACTTTCCAACTACATTTCCAATCGGTCCAAGTACATATAAGGAACATGGAATACAAATAATAACAAATATCAATGGTTTCATAAATGCCTTTAATATATTTGGGGATACCCTATCCGCAAAATCTTCCGCCCATTTCATAACGGGAGCCATCAAAAGCATCGGAAGAACCGAAGAAGTATAGGTCGCACAAATAACTGGAATACCAAAGAGATAAGTACAAGGCATTCCCAAAAATGTGCCAAGTTCTAATGAACTTCCACCCATTAAGCTAACCAATTCTGGATAACAAAGTGCAGCACCAACTACCATAAATAGCATTGGAGAGCCACCCATCTTCTTAGCAATCGTAAATCCCATAAAGATTGGCAAAAACATAAAGAAGCAATCTGCGAAGGAATATAGTAAAATATAAGTAGAACTTTCCGTGCTCATACCAAAAAAGGTGGTGAGAATGGTAAGTATTACCTTTAACATACCAGTTCCCAGCATAGCTGGAAGCAAAGGTGTCATGCATCCAGATATAAATCCTATCAAACGCTGAACTGCCTTTCCTTCTTCCTTTTTTGAAGCGGCATCTTCCGTGAATTTTCCCATCTTGGAAAACTCTTTAAACAAGTTAGAAACTTCATTGCCAATAACAATCTGGTATTGACCTCCCTGTTTAATTACCGTTTTTACACCCTTAATCTGCTCTACTTTTTTATCGTCTGCTTTCTTATCGTCCTTTAAAACGAGACGCAGGCGAGTCATACAATGTGTGGCGCTTGAGATATTAGAGGCTCCGCCTACACCGTCAATAATCTGTTTTGATACGGAAACATAGTCCATAGCCATTCTTTTTTCCTCCTCTTAAATTTTATGGATTTTTAGTAAATATTAATGTCTTAGAATAAACAAAATTTGCCTAGTCTAATCTATTATTTTTAAACAGCAGCCGCGCGATTCTGCTGTTCAATTCCAAAATTAATATAATAAATATTCTATCTAATAAATGCAGATAAATTAATTTTTATTATGACACCGTCTTGTCACACGCTCAATATGAATGAGCAGATATAGCCGTTCTTCCTGACCAATATCATAGTGAAAATGAATCAAGATATAGTCCGAAATCCGCTCAACACAGCGATTGACATGTGGATACTTCTTCTTCAATTCCATGTATAATTCACTATTTTCTGGGTCCTCGCAGGCTTGACGAGTGGCAATTCGATTGACAAAAAATTTTAAATGTGTCAAAAACCTCTGATAATTCCAATCCTCCTCGTCCAATACAATTTGAAAGGACTGCTGTACTAAGTCGATGATATTTCCCGTCAACTTTGTCATTGTATCAATAGAAACTTTATTCTCATCTCCAAGCTGAGCTGTAATAAAATGATAAGCCAAAAAAGCCGCCTCATCTTCTTGCATCTCAATATCAAATCTTTTCTTCAAACATTCTAATGCATACTGTCCTATCTTAAACTCCTTCGGATAAAAACGTTTGATATCCCAAAGCATAGGGTTTTCCAGATATACGCCCTTTTTATAGCGCTCCATACTTCCCGCCATATGGTCGCATAGCGGAAGGATTACTTTTTGTGAGACCTTTACTCCATAATGAATTTTTCCATATTCCACTACTTCCTCTGCGATTTCCCAAAATTCATCTGGTATCTCCGAAAACAATTGCTGAAAATGCGTACTTTCCGCCTCATTTTCGGGGCGAAATCTCCGCTCAATGAGGTCACTATTTATCGTATCTCCACGTTTTTTCCCCCAGCCAATTCCTTTTCCCTGACAAATGCATTCATTTCCATATTCATCTAAAACTAATACCATATTATTGCTAAGACTTTTAATTACTGTCATATAATCTTCCCTCTAAACACAAAAAAAGCAGGCATAACTATGCAAATGAAGTACAGAAAAATTCTGTATTCAAAAACATGAGCCTTGCCTGCATTACCAGTCACAAATCATCTAAATAACTTATGAAAGTATGATATCAAATTTTTTTCGTTTTGTCTACTGAACTTATTAACTAAATTCTTCTTTTATTTTCGTATAAATTGCACAAAAACCAGTTTTATAGTCTCAAAGTCTTTCGTTTTATAAGCTAATTTATACTATGTTCTATTATCTTCCTATGACCTATTCTTTTTTTATATATTTTTCTTTCTCTTATATAATATTACTGTCAGCAACATGAGAACAACACTTCCAACCAGTACAATAAGCCAAAATCCTATCTTGGTCTCATCTCCTGTCTTAGCTTTCTGTGTCGATGATGTTGCATTTCCTGTCGTGGTCGTTTTGCTGGTCGTTGTATTACTCCTGGTGCTAGTCGTACTCGTCGTTCGAGTAGAGGTAGTATTAGTCGTAACTACTCTCCTAGCTGTAGTACTGGTACTCGCGCCTGTGCCCGTACTTGTACCTGTACTCGTACTTGTGTTTGTGCTTGTACTCGTATTTGTGCCTGTACTGGTGTTTGTACTAGTATCAGTCGGCTTATCCGTGGCAGTTGTATTATCCTCTGTCTTTGGAAGAAGCATCGCAAAATAACGACTATCCGCCACATCAAAAGTCCATACGCCGTCTTTTGACTGCTCACTTAATTTCTCTGGCGATTTGTCATCTCCTGTGAAAGAATATAAAGAGGATTTCTCGTACCCGTCAGGAATCGTAACCGTCACTGTCACAGGTTTGGAAGGAGTTACCTCCTCTCCATTTCGATAAAATAAAACATAAAATGCATATGGATTTTCTCCATATTCTTTCGTCATATCAATCACATAATGATATGCCTCTTCCTCTTCCTTTGTAACTGGTATGATTACTGCTTTTATATCATCATCCGCTTTATCATTACTTTTTATTGTTATTACAGTACCGTCTTGCAGGGTGATAGATTGCCCACTGCCAAGAATTGTACTGTTTTCCAAGTCTTCCTCCGTATACCGCGCCTTTACATCGATTTCTTCCTCTGCAATAAGTGAATCTGCCGCCAATATCTGTACTGACATCAACAATACCATGACTATATAAGTCATACTTAATAACAGTTTTTTCATCACTCTTCTCCCTGCTCTACTCACCTATGTATAGATATATGATCTATTATTCTGCTTTTGCTATAGATACCGTAACAGTTCCCACTCTTGTAAAATCTGTCATAGATTCATCCGGCGTTCCGCTCAATGAAAGAGCAGTCGTTCCCGATGGTGCTGCATCCACTTGCGTTCCCACAGCGCTTTCCAGAGGAAGAGAAGTATTCGTAAACGTTCCAGTTAAAGTATAGCCAGGATCTGAGTTAAATACAAAATTTGCTGTAACTGGAAGATCCGAGTGATTCGTCACTGTTATCACATTTCCATTATTCGTCCACTGTCCGTCTCCCGCAGTAGTGTCATACTCATGAGTTTCTGGATTCCATTTTTGCGTTCCTCCTTTTGTATAAGTAAACTCCATGGACTCCCATTCTAAATCTACCTTATAAGTATTTTGTACAGCAGAATCATCTTGATATTTTGCCTTTACATCAATACTACTTTCCCCAGGTACAGTGTCAATTGAAACTGCATTTGCAGCGGCTGGCATCGCTGTCACCAAAACTGCGACAGCCAAAGCTATGCTTTTCATTGCGTGTTTTCTCATAATAATAATCTCCTTTCTCATATCCATTCTTTACTCTGCATCGTTAATTGTAACCATTATTGTACCAACAGTCTGCTCTCCAGTAAACGATACAGGGTCACCGCTTAAAGATAAATTGGTAGTTGCCGTAGGCACATTCTCAATATTATTCAAGTACTCTCCTTCTGCTGCACTTGGCAAAGCTAATTCAGTCTTGTCGTCAGTAAAGCTACCTGAAACTCCATCCATTCTTGGCATAAACTGTAATGTCGCTGTCAAAGCTGTATTGGAATGATTTTTCAATGTGATATCAGAACTTTCGCTCGACCAGCCAGCCTCCGCCCCCGAAACGGCGCCCTCATAAGCATGTTTATCTGGATTCCATGTTCCTTCACTCGCTTCTTTGTAGGCAAACTCCATATTTCCCCACTCAATATCAACCTTATATACCTTTTTTTTCTCTCCTGACTCATAAGTTCCTGTGACAAACTTTTCATCATGACCATTGCCAGTTATTATTGGATTTTCCGCAAATGCATTGGCTGATACTACCATACTCAGAGCGGCCGCTGTAAGTAATATTTTTTTGAAATTCATCATAATGAAATCCCTCCTTATATTATTTTATTATTTATATTTATTTTCTTACCTAAAAAAGTAGAAAAATAATATACTATTCTGTAACTGTAATCTCAATTCCCTCTATATTTCCATTTACAATTGCCTTCTCTCTGGAATCCGGGTCATAATAGAGGATATTAAACTTTCCATTATAAGTTCCCTCCGACAGCGTGGCAACATCCTCTAATAGATCTAAGTTCTCTATCTCTTTTCCCGGATGTATCGTACCTGATTGTGCAATCACAGTCTCTGTATCATCCGAACTCACGATAATAAGTTGCAAAACAATATCATTTACAGACTTCGATGGGTTTTGGAAAAACAATGAAGCTTTCTGCTCGGAGAGAGATATCGTGACACTCTTTTGATAGCTCATAGAGACAGCTCCGCCGCCCTCATCAGCTTTCATTTTTTCCTCATCATCTTCTCCCTCAATATCCTTTGCATTCTTATCTTCCTCTACCGGAGCATAATCTGGGGTTAAATCCGGGGTTGTGTCTCGAAAAAACAACGCCCATATCGTCACTCCCACGGCAATGATTGTAATGATAAGAAGCAAAATAATTAAGACCTTCTTCCCATCCCTCTGCTTTTTATTACTTTCCATCTGATTCATCTCCTATCCCTGTCCTTCCTTTTTTTGCTTTTTCTTCCAGTATTCTCTGTATTCCCTCCAACACGATAATCCTCGTCGCAACTCCTCGTCCGTCACAGGATTTAGGATAAAATACTCCACCCTCAATCGATAAGCATGCAAAGAAAAATCAAGGTCACTACACCATATCAATTGACAATCCGAAACGAGAGAGCGCAGATGTTCCACAGCATTTAGCCCTTCCACTCCAGGCAAACCTATAATAACCCCATCAAACTCTCTATCTCTTACTAACTGAAAAAACTGCTGTGAATCCCTATACATCTCAACTAGAGGAAACTTCCCCTGCTCCTTATAAAACTGTTTTGTCCAGTCAACCAATTGTCTCCCCAAAATTTCATTATTCAGTAAGATTGCTATACGATACATATGACTCCCCCTTCCTTATACCAACCACCACCTACAAAATAATCCTCAGATACCCCAACATCTAAATCAAGTTTATTTCTTAATTATACAAAACTTTTTCCCAATTTTTTCATAATCAGGCTCAGACACTCGCAACCTCAGTCACAAAATAAGAGCCTTTCTAATTTAATTTTTATTTCGTCTTCTCTTAAGACTATTTTCTTGCATTATATATCTATTTCCATTTCTTTTCTACCCTTTTGGCACGAACGGTAAAAATCCGTCACGAATTGCATATTACGCATCTTTTATACAATCTATAAAGCCTTCTCATAACACCACCAGCTCTCTCCAAAAAGCTCACATTCCCCCACTATATCAAACTTCAACTTATCATAAGAGCGAATCGCCTTTTTATTTGTCTTACATACAAGAAAATGCACCGATTGATATCCCTGAGCTCTCAACTCATCCATACCATACTCCAATAATTTTCTCGCAATCCCTCGATTCTGGCTCTCCACTCGCACCCCAAGTCGAGACAACTCCGCCGCCGGTCTCAACACCTTTGACCAACATCGCAATTTTTCCACCTCTTCATCCTCATCAATCGATATAACACCAACAATCTTCCCCTTCATATCCTTTAGACAAAATAGTGCATCTCTAGCTAAATCCCCCTCCACTTCTATCTCCGTCGGATAATTCTCTGTCCACGCACAAAACTCCGTCCCCACCAAAGAGCGATACAGCTCCAAAATCTCATCCTTCTCTTCTTCTCTCGCCCTCACAAATTTCATTATAATCTCTCCTCTCTCTTTATATATAATGTAGTTTTTTTACAAATACAGAAGTAAGCCCCATTTAAACAACATAGTACCTATCCTTATAAATTAAATAAAGAAGTTTATAAAGTTTTGCCAATACACAGCAAAGAGAGTTCCAAGATATGTCCTCTAAAAACGATAGAGAGTGGAGCGGTTTTTCGATATACTTA
>JAUUSJ010000327.1 GCA_030841965.1 Blautia sp. | reverse complement strand
AAGGTTGAAAAACCTTGAATTTTCAATAAAAAACACTTGATTATATGAGGAGGTATCTATGTTACCATCGGTAGTGAAAAATAAAATAGAGCAGATATGGCTGGATGTGATTGCGGGAGGAGTTTCTCAACCGACAGAAGTAATAGAACAGTTGACGTATCTGATGTTTGCAAAGCAGATTGATGAAAGAGAAGCAGATATTGAAATGGCGGAATTGCTTTCGGGAGAAAAACAGAGTCATATTTTCGGAGAATCAAGAGAAGAACAGGCTCTTCGCTGGAGAAACTTTAAAGGAATGGAAGCTCGTGCGCTTCACAAGCATTTCGTTGATAGAGTATTTATTTTTTTGATCAATCTGAATTCAAATGAAAATTCAGCTTTTTCAAGATATTTAAAACATGCAACATTTAAGATAAATGAACCGTTAGCGTTACAGAAAGTTGTTGCCGGTTTAGAAGATTTGTTTGAAAATGATATTAAAGATTTAGATATGCAGGGCGATCTGTATGAATATATGCTTGGAAAATTGAATTCAGCCGGACGCTTGGGAGCATTTAGAACGCCGAAGCATATCCGGGATATGATGGTAAAACTTATGATGCCGACACCGGATATGAAGATTTGTGATCCGGCTTGCGGAACTGCCGGATTCCTTATTTCTAGCGCCGAATATATAAGAAGTGAATATGGAAACAAGATGACTGCCGAACAATGGGAAAAATATGGTTCAGAAACATTTACAGGTTTTGATACAGATGAAACAATGTGCCGTTTATCATGTATGAATCTGATGCTGCATTCTGTTATAAATCCACAGTTAAATAAACAGGATAGTGTTTCTAAAGATTATCAGGTGAAAGATGCCTATGATTTGATTTTGGCAAATCCACCGTTTAAAGGAACGATTAATAAGGAGAATATCAATGAATCCTTATTGGCAATTACAAATACAACAAAGACAGAGTTGTTGTTTGTTGCATTGTTTATCAGATTGCTGCGTGTAGGTGGAAGATGTGCATGTATTGTGCCTGACGGCGTTCTTTTCGGTTCGTCAAAAGCACATAAAAACTTACGGAAAGAGTTGATTGAGAATCAGTACTTAGAAGCTGTAATATCGATGCCTTCGGGAGTATTTAAACCATATGCGGGAGTATCAACGGCAATTTTGATATTTACAAAAACAAATGGGACAGGAACGGATAAAGTTTGGTTTTATGATATGAAAGCAGATGGTTATTCGTTAGATGATAAACGTCAACCTGTTCAAGAAAACGATATTCCTGATATTATTGAAAGATTTCATAAGAAAGAAAACGAAGAGGATAGAGAGCGGACAGAACAAAGTTTTATGGTTGATAAGCAGGAGATTATAGATAATGGATATGATCTGTCAATCAATAAATACAAAAAAATAGAATATGTTCCTGTAGAATATCCACCGACAGAAGAAATTCTTGCTGAAATTGAAAAGTTAAACGAGGAAATTACGAAGGAAACGGCAGAATTGAGAGCATTGCTTAGAAAATAAAATAGAGAAGACGAAAGTTGATAAGAAAGACATTTGTTATTTTATTGAATCGGACTTTCAAACGTTGGATTTATGGTCTGACTTTTGAGGGGGCAAAATAATAGGTGTCTTTTTTGATTTCGCATGTTCGTGATGCGACTGGCATTTTCTTTCATTATAGTTATAATTGTTGTGATTTTATTACTATATTTGAAAACTTATGTAATGGGTATTTGATTGAGTGGATAAATCTTGTATAATGAGGAGGACAATAAATTAAGATTTGT
>JAUUSJ010000125.1 GCA_030841965.1 Blautia sp. | reverse complement strand
CTCAACCTTCTTTCTCGGAATTCCTTATATTTGAATTATACAAGAAGCTCCTAAACCAGCTAGAAATAACCCCTGCAACTGCTGGCGTTAAATCTTTCATATTCCAATCTGTAGTATTGATGACAAGGTGATACGATTTGCAATCACCCCATCTGCTTCCTGTAATCATTTCTCGTGTTTTTGCCCTGTTTCTATCAATGCGGCGTATATTATTTTCAATTTCTTTACGAGACAATGTTTCGTTTTTACCTGCTCGTTCTTTGCAACGATGAATTTTAGAATCCATCGTTGCACAAGCAAAGATACGGAAAGGTTTATAATCCGCCAGTAATACATCAGCATTTCTTCCTACAATCACACAGTCTTTGCCCGCTTTCGCAATTTCTTCAATGATACATTTTTGTTCTACAAGAATCTTTGTTTGATTTTGCTGGACCATATTTATACTCGCAAAAGAGCGGCAAAAAGTCAGAGGTATGGTCTGCCATACATGATTTTCCAAACTCTTTTTAATATAATCTTCATTCAACCCAGTTTTTTTAACAAGTGCCTCAATAATTTCATGGTCATAATAATCATATTCCAATAAATCAGCAAGACGTTTCCCAAGCTCTCGTCCTCCACTGCCAAATTCACGACTAATCGTAATAATATTCATAATCCATTCTCCTTTGTTTTTTATTATCGCTTTTGAAAGGAAATCCTATCTAGCATGGATAATGCCTCTTGATTTTTTCTCATTTTGCGATATACTCGATTATAATGCGTACAGTTACTGTACAGTCAAGGAGGAATTTTTATGTTTCAGGAGAATATATTATTTACCATCGGTCAGTTTGCTCAAATGCACGGAATTAACAAAAAAACATTAATGTGGTATGATGAAACAGACGTTTTTAAACCAGCTCTTATAAAGGAAAATGGGTATAGATACTATTCCTATTCTCAAAGTCCAACCTTAGAAACAATTCTTTTATTAAGAGAGTTAGATGTGCCACTAGATAAAGTCAAAAATTTTATGAATAAAACTACCCCTCAAAAACTTATGAACTTATTTGATGAACAGCTTATTGCCATAGACGAAGATATTTCACGTTTAAAAGCCATCCGTAAATCTCTGACATATCGAAAAAAGGAACTCTCCACATTAGTAGATTTAGATTTATCCCAAATCAATATCATAGAGGAAGAAGCGGACCAATTTGCTATGATACGAATAACGAAAGATACTTCATGGGAAAAACAGTTAAAAATGATTACAGAAAAAACAAAAAAATATAAGGTGCATAATTTACATGACGTTTCTTACGGTTATATGATTTCAACTGAAAACTTATATAGAAATGAATTTGATAACTATTACGCCATATTTATAAAAGTTCCAGGCTTGCCCTTAGAAGAAGATACCTATACAAAGCCAAAAGGAACCTACCTGCGTGCCTATTGTCAAGGCGATTATGATAAACTCATATTACGTTATCAGGAATTGTTAGTCTATGCCAAGCAAAATCATATAAAATTAACGGGATATTCTTTTGAAAAAGGGATAAACGAACTCGTTACCGGAGTATCAGATATGAGTAAATTTATTACACAAATTGATATTCCGATTCTAACAGAAGCATAAACGAAAATCATTTTAGTATTTTTGAAGAAGCTTCCTTCCATTCTACCAATGAGTAAATCATTCATAGTCCATCTAGCGCAATCTCCAGCATTTTAATTTATGTTTCGCCAATACACAGCTGAGAGAGGAGACAGGTATCTGCCCAGCAAACGATAGAGAGTGGAGCGATTTTTCGATATACTTAGCTTTGCCGCTGGAGCACTGCCCCCGTGCCGAAGGCGCGAGTTTGCGGGAGGCGGCAAAAATCAGCGTATGTCGAAAAATCGTGGGAACGAACGTGTTTGAGGGGCAGATACCTGTCTCCTCTCTCAGCGTCTCTTATTCAATTCCCCTCTCCTCTCTCAGCGTCTCCTTTCACAAAACTCCAAAAACCACTTGCGATAATGATGTAGATTTGCTATACTTCTTGTCATAATTAACCAATTCATTTTCACAAATAGCTGTATCCATATCCAGATACGCTAATCAACCAAAGAAAGGAATGATAAATTATTATGAAATTCTTACAACAAGAAGGTTCCGTCGTAAATGGCCTAAACCGTCTCATCGACCTAATCCTCCTCAACGTCCTATGGTTCCTCTGTAGCATCCCAATCTTCACTCTAGGAGCTACAACCTGTGCAGTGTACGATATCACAATGAAATACGCATTGCACCAAGAGCCAAGTGTTGTATCCACATTTTTCAGCGCATTTAAGAAAAACTTCAAAAAAGGAACAGCTTTATTTTTCATTTTTCTCGCCATCGGACTTTTTATTGGATTCGATTTATTTTGCGCTTTCCAGTGGGATATCTCCATCAAGTTCGCAATCATCGTTGTAATCTTGGCGGTAGGATATTTCTACCTCGCTGTATTAAGCCATATCTTTCCAGTACTCGTCTATTTCAATACGGGAGTCAAGGAGACAATAAAGAAATCCTTTATCCTATCCATGAGCAATGGCATATACACAATTTTTATTATGGTATTAAATATCCTCCCAATACTGGCAATCATCGCATTTCCAACTCTCTTTGGACAAATCATCTTTTTTTGGTTTATTATCGGCTTTGCCGTGATTGCATTTTTAAACTCCATGCATCTTGTGAGACTTTTTGACCCAGACCGCGTAAAAGAAGCTGACCGTCTGGAAGAACAACAAAAGCGACTAAGAGAAGAGGAAAAAAGAAATCAGGAGGAGAGCAAATAAAAAGGAGAGAGTAAATGAAAAGGAGAGAGTAAATAAAGGTAGCAAATGAAAAGGAGATAGCGAATAAAAAGAAGATAGCAAATAAAAAGAAGATAGAAAATAAAGAAGGTAGCAAATAAAAAATAGTAGGATAGCAAAAGAGTACAAAATAAAACGGTTTGTATCGTATAAAATTTCGGGTAGAACAAAATTGTGAATGTTTGATAAATAATTCTCTTAAGACAAAAAATAACCGAGGAAAACAATGGTAAATATGCACAATTAAATAAAATAAAATTGTATATTATTCACATTTTTGAATTTTTTGTGAAAAAAATATGAAAAAATAGTTGACAGAATGGTGAGATGATGCTAGTATAGAGTCACAAGATAGAACCGATTCCACAACAAAATAAACCACAGGAAAAAATCCTGTGGTAAAAAAACCCACAACATGGAATCGATTCCACAAAATCGAAAATATTTTTAAGGAGGAAGAAACTATGAAACTTAAAAAAATTGCTAGCCTATTTTTAGCATCATCTATGGTGTTGTCATTGGCAGCCTGCGGCGGTGGAAACAGTAATTCAGGCTCATCCGACAGCGGCTCTTCTGATGGAGGTACAGTAAATTTAACAATCTGGAGTCCTACAGATAAAGAAGCGATTGAGAAATGGTGGACAGAGAAAATCGCTGAGTGGAATGAGGCGCATCCAGAGATTCAAGTAAGCCGTGAGGCAATCGACCGTTCCGACTCTTACGCATATGAGAATAAGATTACAACAGCTGTTACATCTAATGACTTACCAGATATCTTCTTCGTAGACGGATCTACTGTATCTTATTATGCAGCGAACCAAATTATCGTACCGATTTCCAAATACTTCACAGACGAAGATTTAAAGGATTTCGTACCTTCTACAGTTGCACAGTGTACATATAATGATGAGTTATACGCTATTTCAGCTACAGAGTCTTCTGTTGCATTATATTATAATAAAGACTATTTGAAGGAATGCGGTGTTGATGTTGCCGACATCGAGTCTCGTACAGTAGATAACCCTCTTACATGGTCAGAGTTAGAAGAGATTGCGAAGAAGTGTACAACAAAAGACTATGTTGGAACACATATCATTATGGACCACGGTGAGGGACTTCCATACGCACTTGAGCCAATGTTCATCTCGAACGGAAAAGATTTCGTAAGTGAGGACGGCTCCACAGCAGATGGATATATCAATAGTAAGGAATCTGTTGAGACAGCAAATTATCTTGCAGAGTTAATCTCAAATGGATATGCAAATATTGACCCTATTCAGGATGAGTTCTTAAACGGTGCTTGTGCTACAATGCTTGGTGGTTCTTGGGACGTAGCTACATTAGAGGCAAGTGCAAAGTTTGACTGGGGTGTAACATATTATCCAGTATCTGATAGCACAAAGAAAGCAGTTTCTCCATGTGGTGACTGGTCAGCAGCAGTAAGTAAAAACTGTGAGAACGTTGATGCGGCTGGAGAATTTTTACAGTGGTTAATGAATTCTGACAATGTAGCAACATACGCAGCTGGTATCGCAAAGCCTGCAACTCGTATCTCTTCCTATGAGAATGAAGCGATGGCAGATTACAAAGAAGCTCCACGTTCTTTATTCAAAGAGCAGCTTGAGAATACAGCAGTTCCTCGTCCTAGAACTCCATCCTACTCCGTATTTTCTTCTTCTTATGCAGAAGCTATGACAAATATTTTCTCTGAGGCAGCATCGAATAAGAAGGTTGATGCGGCATATACACAGAGTCAGTTAGACGAGGTAGCAACAAAATTCCAGGAAGACTATGACATGTATTACAAAAATTAATCAGGAATTTATTTTGAACATTTTTTCAAGTCGTCAGGCGGTGATTTGAAAGGATGAGTTTCATAAAGTTGCCGCACCGATTTTGCGGTGCGGCTCTTTTTGCGTGATAAGGTCGTCGAAAGACGAGGACCTTTCCAATGCATAAGATAGATTTTTTGATTTTTTAGAGAGAGAGGGCTGAAAAATGGCAAATACAGCAAAAGCAAAACTGTCCGGTAGAAAGAGAAACGAGAGAGTTGCAGCGTATATTTTCTCTGTACCAGCAATGTTTCTTTTAGTGGCATTTTTGGTAGTTCCAATTATTTATACCGTTTATTATTCACTATTTCAGTATCAGATTGTTAGACCAGATAATATTATCTTTATTGGATTACAAAATTATGCGAAATTATTTCAGGATGAGAACTTCTGGCTTGCATTAAAGAATACAGTATATTTTACTGTATTGGTAGTGCCTTTCCAATGTATTTTGGCGTTGGCATTGGCGATGTTAGTCTCATCCAAATTCCGCGGAGTTTCTATTTTCCGTACAATGTATTTTAGCCCACAGTTGACATCTATGGTAGTTATCTCTATTTTGTGGACAGTACTTTATAACTCGAATCCAAATACAGGTTTGATTAACTCTCTTCTCACTAGCTTTGGGATGGAGCCAATCAACTTCTTAACGAACGCTAAGACAGCTATGAATTCTATCATCTTCATGTCAGGATGGCAGGGAGCTGGTTATCAGATGATGATTTTCCTCGCAGGTCTTCAGGGAATTCCAAGAGACCAGTATGAGGCGGCATCTGTTGACGGTGCAACAAAGGTTCAGCAATTCCTATATATTACATTGCCAGGCTTAAAGGGAACAATCAAATACGTTGTTATGATTACAATGATTCAGGCGATGAAGCTCTTCACTCAGCCATATGTAATGACTCAGGGTGGTCCAAAGAACAGTACAAAGACACTTGTTTATTATATTTATACACAAGGTTTCCAGCAGGGTAATTTCGGATATGCCTGCTCAATCGCTGCTGTATTCTTCGTAATCGTGGTAATTATGTCATTATCTATGAAGAAGTTAATTGCAGAGACAGACTAGAGGAAGGGAGATAGAAAAATGGGAAAATCAATGAAAGCACAAAAAATCTTGACGAAAGTACTATTTTACGGTGGAAATATCATTATCGGTATTATTTTCGTATCTCCACTTTTATGGATGATTTCCGCATCCTTAAAACCAGAGTCTGAGATTTTTGCAAATATGAACTCTATCACAACATTTTTTCCAGTTCAGGCGTCTTTAGATAACTTCAAGGAAGTATTTTCTCGTCTGAATATGGTACAGGTATTTAAGAATACCTTCGTGTATATCGCATTAATCTTAGTGCTTGATTTATTATTTAACTCGATTTGCGGATATGCACTTGCCAAATTTGAATTTAAGGGAAAAGGCTTAATGTTAAATCTCGTAATTGCTCTTATGGTTATGCCTATGGAGGCAATTATGTTACCACTTTATATTGAGATGTCACAGTTAGGATGGGTAAATACACTCGCAGCCTTGGTTGTTCCATTCATCGCAAAATGCTTCTCCATCTATATGTTTAGACAGTTCTTCTGCGACATTCCAGATGACCTCCTAGAAGCAGCGGCTCTTGATGGATGTAGTCCAGTCGGAACATTTTTTAGAGTTGTAATGCCAATTTCCAAGACAGTATACGCTACCGTATTTATCTTAGATTTTGTATCTCATTGGAATGACTTTATGTGGCCATTCTTAGTTATGACAGGAGAGGATAAACGTACTATCCAGTTAGCAATCCAGGTATTCTTTGGAACACAGCCAATTCATTATAGTGCCATTATGGCTGCCTTAGTTGTATCTGCAATTCCAATGTTGATTATGTTTATTTTCATGCAGAAGTATTATATCGAGGGTATTGCTTCTTCTGGTATTAAGGGATAAGAAAACCTAATATGTGAAATTCATGAGAGCCTATGAGAGATGATATAGGCTCTCATAGTGGCAAAATCGTATCGTGAGAGAGGATACTCACATGACAAAAGGATACGAAAAATTCACTCCTCTTCGTGGGGATGAGTAGTATAGATATTTTTGTCTTGTATTGATTTTTTATACAAAATAGAGTATAATTTTAAATAGGTTTTGATACGAGCCTTATGCTATCATTTATTCGTTCACTGGAATAATTGGTAGTGGGAGTCTTATGGAAAAACATGGGCTTTTATATGCTTTTTCGTATATTTGGAGGGAAAGGTATATAAGAATAAGGCAGGATTCAACTGTTGGAGTATCAGATAAGATTAAGGAAAAGAATGGAGCAGGGAGTATGGCGAATATACAAGATGTTGCGAGACACGCAAACGTTGGAGTGGGAACGGTATCTCGCGTATTGAGTGGAAAGGGTTATGTAAAGGATGAGACAAGGAAGAAGGTTGAGGCATCCATTGAAGCCCTAGATTATATTCCAAATGAGATGGCGAGAAATCTATTCTTTCGGAAAAGCAAAATTGTGGCAGTAATTGTGCCGGAGGTATCACATCCTTTCTTCGCTGAGTTTGTGAATGCAGCTGAGGTTGCACTTGGCAAGAGGGGATACCAGATGATGCTTTGCAATACATTTTACGAGAAAAACTATGAGTCAAAATATATAGAAATGTTAAGGCAGCAGAGGGTGGATGGGATTATCTTTGGAGCCCATACCTCTTTGGACATTTCACAGTATGAGAATATTGACCGTCCGATTGTGGCGATGGACAGAAATCTAGGAGAGAAGATACCGTGCGTGATGGCGAATCATAGAGAGGGCGGAAAGATGGCGGCAGAAGAGTTGATTCGCTCAGGTTGTAAGAATGTTCTTCAGTTTGGAACGCTTAAGGGAGAGGATAAAGTATCGACTCCTTCTAGCTTGCGACATACAGTTTTTGATGCGATGATGCGAGAGAATGGAATTATATGTCATTCCGTCTCAATCAAGTGGCATGTCTCGGATTATAAGTATTATTTGAAGACAGCGGGAGAAATGCTAGACAAGTATCCAGATATTGATGGAGTGTTTGCGGCAGATATTATTGCAATGGCGGTTTTACAGGTAGCACTTTCCAGAGGAAAGAAAGTTCCAGAGGAGTTTCGGATTGTTGGATATGATGGAACCAATGTAGCGGCTCTTATGTATCCAAGGATTACGACGATTGTGCAGCCGATTAGTGACCTTGCAGATGAGACAGCGAGATTAATCGTGGATATGATTAATGGAAAAACGGTCAAGGAAAAAAGAGATGAATTGCCGGTCACGCTTCGCGTTGGCGATACTACAATAAGAGAGTAAGAGAAGGAAAAGCGGTACTTCGCATATATACTGAGACATTTATCATAAAATATGCGAAGTACCCTTTTTTAAACTATATGGAAACGATTCCATCCCAGTGTAGTGTCTGGTTGATATAGAGCATAATTCCCATTTTATCTTTCAACCAGTCTTATGTTATATATCAGCCAGATACCACATGGTCATAAAAAGAAAGGTGAGGTAAGGTTATGAATAGTCAATTGTTATTAGATGCGAGAAAATACGAAAAAATACATAGTGAGCAGATTAAACCAATGGAACGACCGGTCTTTCATATTACCCCATGGGTAGGATGGTTAAATGACCCAAATGGATTTTCTACTTATAAGGGAGAATATCATTTATTTTATCAGTATTATCCATACGATGTAAACTGGGGACCAATGCATTGGGGACATGTAAAGAGTAAGGATTTCATTAAATGGGAGAGACTTCCAGTGGCGATAGGTCCAGATGAGAGCTATGATGTGACAGGATGTTTTTCTGGAAGTGCATTAGAGCTTCCAGACGGTCGCCAGCTTCTTATGTATACAGGAGTAAAAGGAATTGACAATACGCCAAGTTGTAGACAGACACAATGTCTTGCCTTTGGAGATGGAATCGACTATGAAAAATACGAGGCAAATCCCATTTTAACTGACCAGAATCTTCCAGAGGGGAATAGCCCTCGTGATTTCAGGGACCCTAAGATTTGGTATGATAAAGAGGATGAATGCTATTACGCAGTTGTCGGTAATCGTACGGCGGACGATAGCGGAGCTATCTTATTATTTGAGAGTAAGGATGTCCTGCACTGGGAGTATGTGACAACGCTGGATTCTTGCAAGAATGAGTATGGAAAGATGTGGGAGTGTCCAGATTTCTTTCAGCTAAATGAAAAGACATTTATTCTCACTTCTCCACAGGAGATGCGTGCGAAGGGTTTGGAGTTTCACAATGGAAATGATGTGATTTGCCTTGTGGGAAGTTATGATAAGGAGAGTCATACATTTACGAGGGAGAAGGTACTTCCTGTTGATTTTGGATTGGATTTTTATGCGCCACAGACATTGGAGACCGAGGATGGCAGAAGGGTTATGATTGGCTGGATGCAGGCGTGGGAGACGACTCGTTTCCATCCACATCAGTATCAATGGATGGGTCAGCTTACATTTCCTCGTGAACTGAGTGAAAAAGATGGAATGCTGATTCAAAAGCCAGTTCGTGAGCTTGAGAATTACCGTGTGAATGGAGTGATTTGTGAGGGCTTGAAGGTAGTGGATAAGACTGTGATTCCAGATGTGTCGGGAAGAGTGGTCGATATGACAGTTAAGCTTCGTCCTTCGCTGATTGGTGATTTGTATGAGGAGTTTCGAATTAATATCGCAGAGAATGAGGAGTATAGTTCATCGATTATTTATTATCCAGGTCAGAATTTAGTGGAGTTTAATCGGGAAAATTCAGGGTATTGTATTAATGTCGTACATACGAGGAAGGCGCCAGTTCGTGACCAGGATGGAAAGATTAAGTTTCGAGTTATTTTGGATAGGTTCTCGGCGGAAGTTTTTATTAATGACGGAGAACAGGTGATGTCGGCTTGCTTTTACACGCCTTTGGAGGCAGATGGGATTTCCTTTGAGGCGAAGGGAGAGGCATGGATGGATGTTGAGAAGTATGATATTGTGGTGGAGTAGAGAGAGGGAGATAAACATAAAGAGATGGGAATGAAGGTAGGAAAGTGGGGATAGATATAAAGAGATGGAGGTAGGCGCAAAGGGGAGATGGGGACAGACGTAAAGGGGTGGAGGTAGACGCAAAGAGAGCAAGCAGATATGTCCTCTGAAAACACGTTCGTTCCCACGGTTTTTCGACATACGCTGATTTTTGCCGCCTCCCGCAAACTCGCAGCTACGCTGCTCAGACAGTGCTCCAGCGGCAAAGCTAAGTATATCGAAAAACCGCTCCACTCTCTATCGTTTTCAGAGGACATATCTGCTTGCTCTCTTTGCTGTGTATTGGCGAAACGATTTAAAATTCTTTTTTTGTGGGAAGAATTATTCCGCAATTTAAAGGTGGTTTTTCGACTTTTTTGCTTATAAAAATTTTATGCTATGATAAGGAACGAAGAGGGGAGATTTCTTGTTATAGGTGTTATGATTTTTTCTCTCGGGTTTACCGTGTGATAGTATATAGGGAGATGTCGGAAACGAGAGCAATATCGTTGGTCATGGTGATTCAAGAAATTTTACTCATTTGTGATGATTATCTGGCACATTTTCATTGTTTCCAGGGCGGCCTTATGGGTTTGGGGAGTTACTCCGGCGCAGCAGGAGGCGTCCACGGATATTTCTGCGTTTGGGAAGGTGGCTTTGAGAATTAGGGCGTTGGATACGACGCAAATGTCGGTGCATAGACCAACTAGCTCGATTTCTTCCACGTCTTCTAAGTTTAGGGTATTCCAGTATGGCCAGCCAAAGTTTGGTTTGTCGATGCATAGAGAACCTTCGATATAGAGGTCGTCTGCTATCTGCCAGCCAGTGCTGTCTTTGATGCAGTGTTCTACAGGGAGTTTTTTGCCCTCTGGGGTGTTTAGGTAGTCCTCGGTGTGGGTATCTCTCGTGTAGATGATTTCGTGGTCTGCCGATTTGTATGCGGCGATTTTTTCTTTTACTTTTGGAACGATAGCTATGGCTTCGGGGGTGCCGAGGGAGCCGGTGATAAAATCGTTTTGCATATCTATGACGATGAGTGTTTTTTTCATAATATTTTCTGTCCTTTCTCTTGGATTTTTATAATTTTTCTCTTCTTATCTTTTGGATTTTTTTGATTTTCGTATCCTTTGTGTTTAATTTTTATTATATGAGAATTGGATTTTAATTTCAATAGAATTTGATGAATGAGATGGTGTAAAATTTTTGTTTGTTGGATAATTGCTGTAGTGAGGACAGAAGCAAAGAGAGTAAAGGGAGATGCCGAAAGAGCAAGGAGAGATATGCACCGCAAACACGTTCGGTTTCACGATTTTTCGACATACGCTGATTTTTGCCGTATCCCGCAAACTCACGCCTACGGCGCGGGGGCAGTGCTCCAGCGGTAAAGCTAAGTATATCGAAAAATCGCTTCACTCTCTATCGTTTTCGGTGCATATCTCTCCTTGCTTTTTCGGCTGTGTACTGGAGAAA
The DNA here is from genome assembly GCA_030841965.1 of Blautia sp. Taxonomy (GTDB): domain Bacteria; phylum Bacillota; class Clostridia; order Lachnospirales; family Lachnospiraceae; genus JAUUSJ01. The sequence goes on along the minus strand of JAUUSJ010000125.1, from coordinate 1,356 downwards.
TCTTAGGTTACAGTATAAGTTTTTTCACTTTTATATCTTATTTGAAAAATCTATTTTCGACAGTCCTTTAATTTATAAATTTAGTATAAGTCGTTAAGTTTATTAATGATTAAATATATAGACGAATAATCTATAATTGTACTTTTAGTAGGCGGAATGCCTGTTCTACTGTTTCAATCATATTCTGCTCTGCGTTTTCTTTTTTCATGGCATCTTCCAATGTGCAGATTCCTCTTAAGATAGGGAAGAAAGCGTCAATACCATTTTTATTACATTCTACGGCATCTTTTGTTACACTTCCAGCGAAAGCGAGGACAGGTTTATTATATTTTTTGGCAAGTTTTGCAACTCCGATAGGGGCTTTTCCCATAGCTGTCTGGAAGTCGAGACGCCCTTCGCCTGTCACAACGACATCTGCATCTTTGATATATTCTTCTAGCTTTGTTTGAGATAGAATCAAATCTACACCTGGCTCTAAGGAACCATTTAAATAAGCTAAAAATGCAAATCCAAGTCCGCCAGCTGCTCCGGTGCCAGGAGTTTCTTTGCTGACTGTTTTATTATATTGTTCATTTGTCAAAGTTGCAAAATCACCTAACCATTTATCCATATTTGCAACCATAGCAGCATCGGCACCCTTTTGAGGACCATATACGGCACTCGCACCTTTTTCTCCGCAGAGAGGGTTATTTACATCACAGGCGATATGGAAAATACAGTCTTTTAACTGTGGAAGGACATTATCAGAGGTAATAGAAGCTATCTCTTTTAATCCTTTAGCACCGTATGAAACCTGATTACCGTCTTTATCAAGTAGTCCAAAGCCAAGAGCTTGAAGCATTCCGATTCCACCGTCATTCGTGGCACTTCCTCCGATTCCGATAATAAACTCACGACAATTCTTCTCTATCGCATCCTTAATCATCTCTCCAACACCATAGGTTGTTGTATTCAATGGATTTCTCTCAGCATCTGTCACAAGAGTAATTCCCGCCGCAGCTGACATCTCCATAATTGCAGTCATAGATTCCTCAATAATTCCATACACTGCTGAAATTGGTCTTCCGAGAGGGTCGGACACAGTCACTGTCTGAGCTGTTCCGTTCATGCCTTCTACAAGCGCATCGACAGTACCTTCCCCTCCATCTGCGAGTGGACGAACAATAGTCTCGGCATTGCTATCCGCACGCTTAATTCCCTCTGCAATAGCATATCCTGCTTCCATAGAAGATAGGCTTCCTTTTAATGAATCGATAGCGATAACTGTTTTCATAAATAAATCTCCTTTCGTAAATAAAATAATATAGGCGTTTGCGAAACGCCAGAACCCGCATAAATACGGGATTCTTTTTGTCA
>JAUUSJ010000326.1 GCA_030841965.1 Blautia sp. | reverse complement strand
GCAAAGCTAAGTATATCGAAAAATCGCTCCACTCTCTATCGTTTTCGGAGCATATCCCTCTCTCCTCTATCAGCTGTGTATTGGCAAAACGTTATTAATTTCAAAATTTTTATGTTTTATTTATAGGTACAACTAACTGCTACACAGTTTTAATGTGATTTCCCTGCTTTTTTCTTAAAAAAATTTTATGCTATCTCATACCGTTAATCCTCAATTACATACAAAAATTACATATCGTTTATCATATCATAAAGATAGCTTTTGGTTCAGTGTTGTATAGCGAAAATATATACTAAAAAATAAAATAAATAAATGTAGACAGAAGGAAATAGAGATTGTATAATAATTCGACCCGAAAATCTATGGTCTTTAGAACTTGGGATGAATGGCATTATACCCAAAGTACACGAAAAACATTGTATTTCAATAAAACACATGATATCATACAAACATGTAAGTACATCATATTTATACTTTGACAAGTTAAAATAGGTGGTGTACTGTCTAATCGTACCATATGTAAAATTTCAAACGTCAGTTAGCCTTCTGTAAAAAATGTAGTCATACAACTTATAGGAAAAAATATAAAACTATTATTTTTAGGGGAGATAATTAAAAAAAGGGGAATTTTTATGAATAAAAAAAATCAGAATTTTTCAAATGCACAATGTAAACATCATCCATATCAGAATTTTTCAGAAAAAACAGAGCTTCATCGCCTTTTTGATTTCTGTCCTTTATATAAATTAGAAAAATGTCCAGGAAATCCTAGCTATTTATTAAATGATAAGGGACAAGAAGTAAAATCATGCAGTGAATGTACCTTTCCGTATAATCCAGAAAATTATAATACAATAATTTCATACCTGTTAAATCAAAATGAAATTTTAAATATAGAACTTTCGGAATTAAAAAGAAATATGGAATCCCGCTTGGCAAAAATAAGTGGTTTTGAAAAAATGGATTTAGAAATGAGAGAAGAACATAAAACAATCGCCGAATATATCTACGAAAGTTATTTAAAGGATACTTCAATTAAAATTTTATTGCAACCTTTCTCTAAGAAATGCGTAACCAATCAAGGATTTTGTTTTAATGATAAGGTTGAAATTGCCTGTGATATATTAGAGAGATTAAATCTAGAACAAAAAGATATTATCTCTGGTTATCTTTATACTTTTCATGCTCCAAAATTTTCAAAAGAATTAAAAAAAGCATACGAAAAACTACCTCTCTTAGAACAATATTATGTAGAAAATTGGCTAATCTCAGTTTTAGATTCAGGAAGAGATTGGATTCGCAATTATCTATTTAGAAAAAACAGTGTTCGATATTCCTGTTATGTATCAGATTCTTTTGGACCCGGATTTTACGGTATGACGATAGAAACATTACCAAAATTTTTTGAAATTATGGATAGCAGCTCCGTAGGAGTTGAATTAACAGAAAACGGAGGATTAAAACCCCTAAAAAGTTGTATCGGAATATATCTCGTAACAAAAAAAGATATCTCACATTTAATGGGGCATGACTGCATAAACTGTGCAGGGAATAAATTTGGATGTAATGCTTGCATACTACAGTCATCCAATAATTTTAAATAAACCAGAAGTAAGTATAGAAAACAAATTTAAATATAATATTTGCACACACGAAGCAGCATCGATATATATTTCTCCAACACTCAGTCAAAAGAGCAAAAAATATTATCCCTCACCAGTACTCAGTCGAGAGTGCCAAAAATATTATCTTTCGCCAGTACCCAGCCGAGGATACCAAAAATATCATCTTTCTCCAGTACCCAGCCGAG
>JAUUSJ010000325.1 GCA_030841965.1 Blautia sp. | reverse complement strand
AGGCGGCAAAAATCAGCGTATGTCGAAAAATCGTGGGAACGAACGTGTTTGCGGGTCATATATCTGTCTCCCCTCTTTGCGTCTATTCTCCTCTAATTAGCATCTCATCTACCCTTAACGTCTATTCCCATCTAGTTAGTACCTCAACATTTCTTACCCATGGACCACTCTCCTAGCCAAATGCTCTCTAAAAAAAGAAACAAACGGTCCCGTACAAAAAGCATTAATAACAGTAGAGATACCCACAACACTACCCGTTATAAATCCAATCGCAACACAAATAATATCCGTAATGATTCGTGCGATAGAAAACTTGAGTTTTCCCTTTGTTCCCATTTCAATCATAGGAGCAACGGAATCATAAGGAGAGGTTCCAAGGTCACATTCCATATAGAAAGCGACACCGACACAAATGAAAATTAATCCAATGAATAATAGAACAATCCTCATCGGCCAATTATGAATAAAAGTTTCAGGAGTAAATCCAAGGCTCTTCCACATCAACATAAAGAAGTCACAGATATATCCAACACCGACCATATTGATAATAGTTCCGAGTCCAATTCCACGGCGATACCAGATGAACATAGGAATTAATAAAATAATATTAATACAGAGTTGATAACTTCCAAATGGAAGTCCCAAAAATCCGCTGACACCTAGATTCATACAAGTAAAGGGGTCAGTCCCACAGTTGGAAAGTCTCATAAAAGAGATTGCAAATGCAATTAAAACGACACCAAATACGACCCAGAAAACCTTTCTTGGGGTTAGATGTTTTAAATATTCTTTCATTATTATTAGGCTCGGGTACTCGTGACTTTCATCATGAGAGCAGAGCCTCCTCCTTTCTATTGACGTAAAAATATGATGTTGGGGTTAAAAAGCCTTTTACCCCTAATATCAAGATATATTTATATGAAAAAAATACTTTTTTGAACATACCTTAGAGAACAACATATCATGATGTTTGGGTCAAAAGACCTTTTAACCGTAGTATGATACAAATGATATATTATACGGCATGTCTTGAAAAGTATTTTTATTTTGTCTTTGTGAGAAGAAGTTTTGGATTAATTGGTAATATTAAGATATTTCAGTATTTATGTGCTATTTATTCCATCCCTAAAAGAATGGATTCTTGGCATATTATTGTAAATTTACATATCTTATAAAAGTTATTATATAGCTTCCTAAGTTTAGGCTTTTTTATAACCAATGATAAGGATATTTCTTCTCACGAGCATAATATAGCATGGAGAAAAATAATGGTCTATGAAAAAATATGCCATAACTTATGAAATTTTGATAAATAACCGTTGTATATGCATGACTTTAGTGGTATGAAATTCTGCAAACATGTATGTGAACATGGTAGATGATACTATCGGCAACATTCTTAGATTTGAGAGATGATGAGAAGATGTGAGAATGGTAAATATAGAGATTTATTGCCTGTATATCTGGATAAGAGAGATTTCACAGATGCATGACAACAATAGTATAAAACTTCTATAAGTAAAAAACAGGGAACTTACATTGAAACTGTGTAGTAATCATCTCTATAATATCTTGGAAACTATGTAGTAGTTATTCCTATAGTGTGATATCAGAGGCAAAAGACCTTTTGTCGCCAACATCATAGTATCTTGCCAATACACAGCGAAAACATCATGGTATCTCGCCAGTACACAGCGAAAACATCATAGTATCTTGCCAATACACAGTGAAAATATCATAGTATCTTGCCAGTATACAGCGAAGAGAGGTCGGAGATATGTCCTCCAAAAACGATAGAGAGTGGAGCGGT
>JAUUSJ010000124.1 GCA_030841965.1 Blautia sp. | reverse complement strand
CTCAACCTTCTTTCTCGGAATTCCTTATATTTGAATTATACAAGAAGCTCCTAAATAGTAATTAGTTGAAAAGTTTTGAAAAAATTTATTAAGTATGCAAAATAATATAATTTATGAAAAGTCACAAAGTATGTTCTAAAATATAGAGTAAGAGGCAATTATGGAATAACCATTCATTTTTTTAGTAATAAGTTAGTAAATAACTATATAGAGAATTTAATATATTATCTATAACAGCAGAAGCAAATTACTATATTTGAAAGATTTTTCCTATAATATATACTATATCATATTTTTTGAAATAAACATATAAAATTTATTTATTTCAAAAAAATGATGTAATGTAGTGAAAAATATTTGTATGGGGAATGGAGGCTTATGAATAAAATAAAAATAAATATAAAGTCAATTAGGAACAATTTAATAAATATATCTGGACGGGTCTTTGACACTTGCTTTTTATTATTATAATTCATAACCCGCATAATTAAGCCATTTCAGTCTTGTTTTTTTGTCAAATTTAAAAAAATAATACGTGCTATATATGGTCCCATCTTTGACACTGGGGGATGCGAGAAATCAAGTCCCCTTTTTTACGTCATATTACTTTGCATTCCTAATGTACAATGTGCTAATAGTTTATCTTGGTCTAAGATTATCATTTGTTTTCTAGATGTATCCAAAATTCCTTCTTTTTTTAAAATGTGGATAGAGCGCTCCATTTGTGCCTGAGATGCACCAGCGATACTGGCAAGCTCAGATTGCGAGAGAGGAATTTTATTCGAGCTGGGATGTACTTTGGTACAGTATAAATATAAAATATCGCAGATTCGAGCGAGACATGGCTCGAAGGTTTGATTAATACTGTCGAAAAACATATAACCGATAAAATCACAGTTTTCTTTTAATAGTTCTCCGGCAAAGCTGCCATTTTCCATCGCTATTTTTTTCAAAGTTGGATAAGGCATCTTAAAGACTTCACAGTCTGTCATTGCCTGGATAATCATTTCATATTCCACACGAAATTCGTGTATTTCCACACCTACTGGGAAAATAGTTCCTGGTCCAAACATATTCAGAGATTTTTTTCCTTTTTCGTGTCCGAGAGAAAGATGGATGATTCCGTTTTTTATATAGTAGGCAGCATTATTGATGACACCATATTGGGTTAAATAGTTGCCTTTTTTTATTTCTTTTTTTTGTACATCGTATTTTAAAATTGTATCTTCAAAATCATTTAAATAATTTGCCAAGTATATACTGGGAATGATATGTGGCTCTATACTATTCATTCGTAACACTCCTAAAAAGATAAAATGAAGTTTTTCTTTTTATTTTAATTTCCAATATATAATTTTGTCAAGAAAAATAATAAAAATTCGTTGTTTTCCCTCATATGAGGGAGAAGATTTATAAAAAATTTTATATAGTATATTTAGAAAGACGAGAAATAAAAAAAGGACATAAAATAGAAAAGAAATAGAAAGGGAAGGTAAAAGTTATGAAAGTATTTGAACCGATGAAAATTGGAAAACTGGAGTTAAAAAACCGTATGGTTGTATCTGCGATGGTAACGAATTATTGTACTGCGGATGGAATGGCAACTGAAAAATTTATTGCTTACCATGAGCATAAGGCAAAAGGTGGCTGGGGGCTGATTATTACAGAAGATTATGCAGTGACGCCAACAGCAGGAGGGTTTGTAAACTTACCAGGACTTTGGGAGGATGAACAGATTGAAAGCCATCGGAAATTAACCGAACGTATTCACGCAGCAGGCGGAAAGATTGCAGCACAGATTTATCATGCGGGCAGAGAGACAAGCAGTGAGATTACTGGAGAACAGCCAGTAGCACCGTCAGCTGTCAGGGAACCGAGTATGAAAGAAACACCGAGAGAATTGTCTGTAAAAGAAATTCACGAGTTGGTAGAACGGTTTGGAGACTGTGCAAGACGTGCAAAAGAAGCTGGGTTTGATGCGGTGGAAGTGCATGGAGCGCATGGGTATCTTGTAGGAGCATTTGCCTCACCATTTTCCAATAAGAGAAGTGATGAGTATGGCGGAACGATTCGAAATCGCGCAAGATTTGGAATGGAAATTATCCGAAATATCAAAGAAAAATGTGGAGAGGATTATCCGGTCTTATATCGCATTTCTTCAGTGGAATATGTACCAGGTGGATTAGAAATAGAGGAATCAAAAGTATTGGCAAGGTTGATGGAAGAAGCAGGAGCTGACTGTATTCACTGTTCTCAGGGAGTTTATATATCCACTCATACGATTATTCCACCATCTGTATTTCCAAGAGCTGGTTATGTGGAAAATGCAGCGGAAATGAAAAAAGCGGTTAAAATTCCGGTGATTGCGGTTGGAAGAATTAATGATGTGGAAATTGCAGAAAGCATTTTAGAAGCTGGAAAAGCAGATTTGGTAACGATGGCGAGAGCATCTTTGGCAGATCCAGACTTGCCAAATAAAATCCGTGATGGAAAAGCTGATGAAGTGATACGTTGTATTGGATGTCTTCAGGGATGTATCGGAGAGAATGGAAAAGGAAATTGTGTCAGATGTCTTGTGAATCCTTTGACGGGAATGGAAGATGAATATGATATGACTGTGACAGAACATCCAAAAAATGTGTTAGTTATTGGCGGGGGAGTGTCTGGCTGCGAGGCCGCAATTTCTGCCGCATTCAAGGGACATAAAGTAATATTGCTAGAGGAAAGTGACCGCCTTGGCGGACAGTGGATTCCAGCATCTGTACCTATTGGAAAAGGAGAGTTTACTTCTCTGATTGTCTGGCAGAAAAAGATGTTAGAGAAAATGCATGTGCAGGTATTACTCAATACAAAAGCAGACGAAGAACTGATCAAGTTATATGCGCCAGATACGGTTATTCTCGCTACAGGAAGCAAACCATTTATTCCGCCAATCAAGGGAACAGACAGAAAATTTGTGACAAATGCACATGATGTGCTCTTAGGAAAAGTTGAAGTGGGAGATAATGTGGTAGTGATTGGAGGCGGACTTGTAGGAGCTGAAACGGCGGATATGTTAGGACATCAGTGCTCTAAAGTAACAATTATCGAGATGCTTCCGCAGATTATGAAAGATGGTGAAGCGTCCCCGACTAGATATATGATGGAACGTTTCCAAAAAAATGGAGTAGAAATATTTACATCCACAAAACTTATGGAAATTGGAGAGCATTGCGTTGTGGCGGAAAAAGATGGAGAGATATTCACGATTGAACAGGTAGATACTGTTATTGTAGCGGTGGGTGTTAGAACTGACAGAACGCTTTTGGATGTTGTGGAAAATCTTTCTTGCAAAGTTCTTAAAGTTGGAGATGCAAATGGAGTAAAGAACGGATATTTGGGTATTCGTGAAGGATTTGAAGCTGGATTACAGGCATAGGAGGATGAAAGAAATGAGTAAAATTAGTTTCCCAGAGAATTTTTTATGGGGCGGTGCTGTGGCGGCTAATCAGTGTGAAGGAGCGTATCTTGAGGATGGAAAAGGATTATCAATTCAAGATATTATGCCAAAAGGAATTAAAGGAGCTCCCACAGAAGAACCGACAGAAGATAATATGAAACTGGTAGCGGTGGATTTTTACCATCGCTATAAAGAAGATATCGCCATGTTTGCGGAAATGGGATTTAAAGTATTTCGTCTTTCCATTGCTTGGTCAAGAATTTTCCCAAATGGTGATGATAATGAGCCGAATGAAAAAGGGCTTCAATTTTATGATGATGTATTTGATGAATGTAAAAAATATGGAATGGAGCCGTTAGTTACGATTTCACATTATGAGACTCCGCTTCATCTGGCCAGAAAATACGATGGATGGAGAAGCAGAAAACTGATTGATTTTTATATAAATTTCTGCAAAGTGATTTTTGAACGATATAAAGATAAAGTGAAATATTGGCTAACTTTTAATGAGATTAATTCTGTACTGCATCAGCCGTTAATTAGTGGAGGAATTTTGACTCCAAAGGATGAGCTTACACAACAAGACCTCTATCAGGCGATTCATCATGAACTGGTAGCATCTGCAAAAGCAGTAAAACTTGCTCATGAAATGATGCCAGGAAGTCAAGTGGGATGTATGATTTTGGCGATGCCAACTTATCCGCTGACGCCGAAGCCAGAGGATGTTTTGGCTGCAATGCAGGCGGAAAATAAGAATTACTTTTTTGCGGATGTTCAGGTAAGAGGAGCTTACCCTAAATGTTTGAATAGTTATTTAAAGGAACAGGGCGTTGAAATTATTATGGAACCAGGAGATGAGGAGGCACTGAAAAATACAGTAGATTTTATTTCCTTCAGTTATTATGTGAGTGTCTGTGAGACGGCACAGGAGATGGAGATGGGAGAAGGTAACCTCATTGGAGGAGTTGCAAATCCATATTTAACATCCAGTGAATGGGGATGGCAGATTGATCCAATCGGACTTCGGATTGTGTTAAATCAGTTTTATGATCGCTATCAGAAACCATTATTTATTGTGGAAAATGGTTTAGGCGCTGTGGATAAACTAGTAAAAGATGAAAATGGTAATATGACAGTGGAGGATGATTATCGCATTGATTATATGAAACGTCATTTGATTGAAGTAGGACATGCGATTGAAGACGGCGTGGAAGTGATGGGGTATACATCCTGGGGTTGTATTGACCTGGTAAGTGCCTCCACAGCAGAATTGAAAAAACGATATGGATTTATCTATGTGGACAGAAATGATGATGGAAGCGGAAGTCTTGAAAGATACAAGAAGAAAAGTTTCTACTGGTATAAGGATGTAATCAAATCAAATGGAGATGTGTTAACTCATTAATTTATAAAATATATAAGGAGACTGCAAAATGAAAAAATTTGAGTATGTAATAAAAGATGAGGTAGGTATTCATGCAAGACCTGCAGGTATGTTAGTAAAGGAAGCAAAGAAATTCCAGAGTAAAATTGTGATTGGAAAAGATGGAAAGACAGCAGAAGCAACAAAATTAATGGCTATTATGGGACTTGGTGTGAAATGTGGACAAACCATTGAGGTGGAAATTTCCGGAGAAGATGAAAATGAAGCATATGGAGCTATCAAAGATTTTTTTGAGGCAAATCTGTAAATAAACAAAAGTATAGTTGATAAATTGTAGTAGGAAGGAGGTTAAAAACGGTGGAACGATTACCTGGAAAAGCAGTTTATAAGGGAATTGCAGAGGGATCTGTGGTAGTCTTGAAAAAGAAAGATTATCAAGTAAAAAGAATAAAGATTACCGATACAGCCGCAGAAATCACAAGATTGGAGATAGCATGTGAGCAGACCCAGTTGCAGTTGCAGAAATTATATGACAGAGCCGTACAGGAGGCCGGAGAAGCAAGTGCCGCAATTTTTGAAGTACATCAAATGATGTTGGAGGATGAGGATTATCTGGAAGCGATTCATAATATGATCCATACGGAGAATGTCAATGCAGAATATGCAGTGGCGGTAACCGGAGATAACTTTTCTGCAATGTTTGCTAGTATGGATGATGACTATATGAAAGCAAGAGCTGCTGATGTGAAAGATATTTCCAATCGTCTGGTAAAGAATTTATCAGGAGAAAGGGAGACGGATTTTGCATTTATAGAACCATCAATTATTATAGCGGATGATTTGACACCTAGTGAAACAGTACAAATGGACAAAAAGAAAATACTTGCGTTTGCTACTGTACATGGTTCATTCAACTCCCATACTGCTATCCTTGCAAGAATGATGAATATTCCAGCCTTAATCGGAGTTCCGATGAATTTGAATGAAATTCATACGGGAATGAAAGTCGTTGTTGATGGATTTAAAGGAGAACTTATTTTAGATCCATCTGAGGAGGTATGTAGAGAAACAGAGGAAAGAATTTGTGCAGAACGCGAAAAAGCAATGCTGCTGCAAACTCTAAAGGGCAAAGAAAATGTGACCATAGATGGAAGAAAAATTAATATTTATGCCAATATAGGAAGTGTTGGAGATGTTGGCTATGCTTTAGAAAATGATGCAGGGGGCATCGGATTATTCCAGAGTGAATTTTTATATCTAGGGAAGAATGATTTCCCAAATGAAGAGGAACAATTTCTGGCATACAAACAAGTAGTTCAAACGATGGGTGAAGAGAATTAGGAGCAGATCCGGAATTAACCGAGACATTTGTGCAAATGGGTGTAGATGAATTATCAGTGGCACCATCTATAATATTGAAATTAAGGAAGATTATACGTGAAATGTATGATTTTGATAGAACATAAAATGAAGAAAAAAGAGATAGGAGAGAGAATTATTATGACATTAGAAGAAAGAATTCAGAGATTAGAGGATATTAGAGAGTGTGAGCAACTGCAGTATCAATATGAAAAATATCTTGATAATGGATATATTGGAGAAGGAATTGCCTCTTTGTTCGTAGAGGATGGTCTGTGGGAAATCACCGGATGCGGTGGAACAGCAAAAGGACATGAGGCAATTAAAAACCATGCTGAAAACTTAGGAAAAGCAATTAAATGGGGACAGCATAATATGATGGCTCCAATGGTAAAAATTGATGAAGATGGAGAACATGCAAGAGGAACTTTCTGTCTGCTTTGTCTGCTTACAATGGAAGTTGATGGAAAAGATGATGCATACGTTTTGAGTGGAAAATATTCGAATAAATATGTGAAAATCAACGGAAAATGGTATTTTGAAGAATTGACAGGACATATTGAACAAACAGCACCGTGGGAAGATGGATGGGTAAAAGCTGCTTTTACAAAAGAAACATGGTAAAAGGAGATGAAATATCATGCATTATACAGGACCGGTTGTAAGACCGCCTCATGAGATACAAAGTATTCTATTAGAAGTAACAGTAGGCTGTACACATAATTCCTGCCGTTTCTGTAATTTTTATCGTGATACTCCTTTCCGTATGGCACCATTGGCACAGATTGAAGCAGATTTAAAGGAAGTACATCGTTTTAATCCGGGTGCAAAACGGGTATATGCTCTAGGTGGAGATCCATTTACATTAAGTGTTAAAAAGCTGAAAGAGATAGGAAATTTGATTAAATCTTATCTACCGGAGGCGAACATAGGAACTTATGCCCGTATTACCAGTATCATGCCAAAAAGTGTGGAGGAATTAAAAGAACTTCGTGCAGTTGGTTTTAATGATTTGGTGATTGGAATAGAAAGCGGAGATGATGAAGCACTGGCGTTTATGAACAAAGGATACGAAGCTTCTGATATTCTGAAACAGTGTCTTAAGTTGGAACAGGCCAATATTAATTATTATGTAATTTTTCTTGGTGGTCTGGCAGGACATGGGAACGGAATCCGAAATGCCAGAAACACTGCATCCGTTTTAAATCTGTTGCATCCCAGCCATATGTATATGACTTCGGTTGCTGTGCTGCCGGGTACAGAATTGTATGATGATGTGTCAGAGGGAAAATTCGAAGAATCCAGTGAACTAGAACGAATTCAGGAAATGCTGGAACTGATCAAGGCTCTGAAAAATCCGATTACGCTGTATGGACAAAGTGTGGCAAATCCGGTTAATTTTGTTGCAAAATTGCCAGAGCAAAAAGATTCTTTGATTCAGGAATTGGAAGATACAATTGCTAAGTTTACTGACAAGGATGAAAAATCATTGCGAAGATACAGGGAATCGCTTAGAAATGTATAAAACAATATTTTACGGGGAATTTTTTTCATGAGTATCTTAAATACAAGTATTAAAATTAAAGATTTATTGTTATCTAATCGCCTTGTTATGCCGCCAATGGCATCAGGAAAATCTGAAAAGGATGGAACGGTAGTTCCAAAACTTTGTGAATATTATGCTGAAAAAACACATGGAGGATATCTTGGTCTGGTCATTACAGAACACGCTTATGTTTCCATGGATGGAAAGGCCCATGAAGGTCAACTGTCTATCTCAAAAGATTCTGATATCCCAGGATTAAAACAGCTTGTCGATATAGTTCACAAAAATGGTTCTAAAGTTATGGCACAGATCAGTCATGCAGGAGGAGCGGCTAAAAGTCAAGTGACTGGATGTGAGGGTATAGCTGCAAGCTCTGTGAAATTGTGCCGCTCAGGCATACCCGACCAGTGTCCCAAGGAGATGACGCTTGAGGATATTCGGAGAGTTGTTCGAGATTTCGGTGAAGCAGCTACAAGAGCGAAAGCAGCGGGCTTTGACGGTGTGGAAATTCACGCCGCCCATGGCTATCTGTTAAACCAGTTTTACTCGCCTTTGACTAATCACAGAACAGACACATATTGTGGAGGCTCTCTTACAGGGCGACTACGACTGCATCTGGAAATTATTCAGGAGATTCGCAGGAGTGTAGGCAAGGAATATCCCCTTGCAATTCGCTTAGGTGCCTGTGACTATATGCCTGGCGGAACTACGGTGGAGGACAGTGTCCAAGCGGCACGTATACTGGAAAAAGCGGGAATCTATCTGTTGGATATTTCTGGTGGGCTCTGCGGTCCCAATTGTCCTAAATTAACGGAGCAGGGATATTTCAAAGAACTGTCAGCGTCAATTAAGCAACAGATTTCTATTCCAGTGATGCTGACGGGAGGCGTTGCAACTGCTGAAGGAGCAGAGGCTCTTCTGCAGGCAAGGGCGGCGGATTTAATTGGAATTGGTCGTGCATTGCTGAAAAATTCAAATTGGGCTGAGAAGGCAATTACAAGTCTTGAGGGTGACGTGCATTGTGACAAGGGGCATTACTGCCCCTGACTTCTGTCTAATCGGATTTATTTTTATATTTTGTAGTATCTACAAAATTAAGTGCGCTCAAGAAACGAAAACCAGCGATTTTTCATTGCCCCGAATACGGTTTCGATGAACTTAGGGATGAAGGTTTGTTGGAATCTGCTCTTGAAGCACCATTTCAATCATACGGAGATTGGAAATTGTTTCCAACACTTCAGGAAAAAACAGCCCGTTTAGAGTTTGGATTGATCAAAAATCATGCCATGGTGGATGTATATAAGACAATCGGAACATATGCAATGTTGGTATTTTGGGCTATCGACGGAATTGAACTCCAATATACGCAACAATAATTGAGTATTTTTTATCACATTAAGCAGTGAATCTGTAAAAACGGATTCACTGTTCTTTTTTTGTTAGAATCAATAGAATGATTATTTTGGAAATTTCTTTTTGTCCTTTTTCTCTTTTTGACTTTTTTTACTGAAACATGTTGTATAAGAACCTCTGAAACTTTGGATATATAGAGGGACATTTATATGCCGCTTCCAAAATAATGAAATGAGAGGTAATGACATATGGAAGAGAAAAGATGTTATACAGTAAAAGAGTTACAGGAGATCCTTGGAGTCAGCAGACCGACGGTCTATAACCTTTTAAAGAAAAATGAATTCCGGTGGATCCAGCTGGATAGCGGGAAGTACCGCATTTCCAAAAAGAGCTTTGAAAAATGGTACGCAAATCAGATCAAATACCACAAAGTCAATGGGGAAGAGCCGGGAAAGGAATTAAAAGAATGGTCCTATTCGATTCCGGAGCTGGCTGAAATGCTGGAGCTTACAGATGGTGTTGTTTATGACCTGATTAAGCGAAACAATATTGAGGTAGTGATTGTAGATTACTGGAAACGTGTGCCGAAAGAGGCATTCCGGAAATGGTATAACGGCCAATCGAGATACCGGACAAAGGAAGACAAAAAGAGGGATGCGGAAATGGAAGCTGCTACGCTCACTATGCCGGAGATGGCCAGACAGCTTGGGATTTCCAGAAAGCAGGTATATGGCATCCTAAATAAAAAGAATTATAAGCACTTTTTTGAATATGTAGTGATCGCTGACCGTAAACGGATTACAAAGGAAAGTTTTCAAAAGTTTCTGGATGGACAGGATGAGTACTATCTGGATCCGGCAAATGATTATGAAGAACTTGCTTTAGAGGAAAATGTAGCGCTTGCGGATTTCCGACGAAAGAAGCTGTCGCAGACCGGACAGCGAGGTAGAAATGGGAAACCTATGCTACAAAAGCAGAAGCAAAAAAACGAAAGAAGGAAATTGAGTATAAGGAAGAAATGGGATCTATGGTGATTCCACAGTGCAAAACCATGAAGGAACTGCTGGAAGAATATGTTGCTCTTTATGGGAAAGATAACTGGGCATTGTCTACGTATGATGGAAATGTATCTCTCATCAATAATTATATCCTTCCGATTATCGGGGATGTGAAATTGGTAGAAATCAATACCCGTTTTATTGAAAAGTATTACCAGAGACTGTTGAAAACCCCAGCAGTGATCAATCCGATGATTGGAAAAAGAATGAATGAGTATGTATCGACCAGTACGATCCGGGATGTTCATAAACTTCTACGAAGTTGTTTTCAGCAGGCAATCAAATGGGAACTGGTGGAGAAAAATCCTTGTATTTATGCGACGGTTCCAAAGCACAAAACAAAGAAACGGGATATCTGGACTGCCGAAACTCTGATGTATGCCATGGAAGTATGTGAGGATGAACGGTTGAAGCTGGCCATGAATCTCTCCTTCTCCTGTTCTCTACGGATCAGTGAACTCTTGGGTCTCACCTGGGACTGCGTCGATATTTCCGAAGAGGCAATTGAGGAGAACCGAGCATATCTTTTCATAAATAAGGAATCCCAGCGTGTGAGCAAGGCTGCCTTAAAGGAACTGGATGCAAAAGATGTCCTGCTCGTATTTCCGGAAAAGAGTAAAAAGAAAATAAGACGGTCCGTGTTCTGAAAACGCCAAAGACAGACAGCAGTGTCCGAAAGGTATTTCTTCCTAAGAGTGTTGCCAAAATGCTGATCGAATGGAAGGAAAAACAGGATGAAACAAAAGAAGTCCTGGGGGATGAATATCTGGATTATAACCTGGTCATGGCAAGTACTTTTGGACTTCCTCTGGGTGATGGTGCAATCAGAAAGCCGTTGAATCAATTGATCAAGGAGCATAATCTCCCACCAGTGGTCTTCCACAGCCTGAGACACAGCAGTGTTACGTATAAGTTAAAACTGAATGGCGGAGATATCAAGGCAGTACAGGGCGATTCTGGACATTAACTTGATACAAAAACTATCATATAATTGTATGAAGTTATTCGAGGGCGGTGTGTATTACTATGAGCATGGTAAGGGATTTTGAGTCAATATTTAAACAGCATGGAGGAATAATGCGTACATGTGAACTTACGAAGGAGGGTATTTCTTATCGGATGCTTCAAAACTTAATTGAAGAAGGCCTTGTAGAAAAAATTAAGTATGGCTACTATCAGTGGCAGGATGAAAAGGCATTTACAGAAGTATCAGTAATTTGTACATTATTTCCGGATGCCATTATTTGTGATCTTTCTGCAGCAATGTATTATGGATATACAGATCGTGTGCCGGGAATCTGGCATATAGCAGTGGATAACAAATCGGCAAGGAATAAATTCAAAATGGATTTTCCGATAATAAAGCCACATTTTATCGATGCAAACAGATTGGATATTGGTGTAAGTGAAGGAAATATTGACGGAATTACCGTAAAGATATATGACCGGGAACGTGTTGTATGTGATTGTCTTAGACATATGAATACTATGGATGGAGAAGTGTTTAACACAGTAATCCAAAGATATGTGAAGGACAAAGAGAAAGATGCTGCTAAATTGATGGAGTATGCTGTGAGACTTGGTGTGGAAAAAAAGGCAAGAAGGGTAGTTGGAGTATGGCTGTAAAAGAGGTAAAAGATATGGGCGCATCAGTGCTTGCCAGATTAAAAAAGCAAGCAAAGGAAACTGAAATAAATTATCAGACTTGTCTCCAGCTTTTTGCACAAGAGAAGTTTCTTCGTAAACTTGAAATGTCACAGTATGCGGAAAATCTTGTTTTGAAAGGTGGCATGTTTTTATATACAATTTCTAATTTCGAAGGCAGACCGACCATGGATATTGACTTCATGTTAAGGAGAATGTCTAATGATATTGCAAATGTGGAAGCAATAATCAAAGAAATATGTAAAATGGATACAAATAATGATTTTATTGATATCGAGGTCGTTGGAACAAGAGAAATCACACCAGAAAAGAAATATCCTGGCATAGGAATCAATTTAATCGCCCATATTAAAAATGTGAGAATTCCATTTTCGGTTGATATTGGCGTTGATGACGTAATAGTACCGCATGCAGTAAAGAGAACGGTGGCAACTAGGTTGAAAGGATTTAAAGAGCCAAATATCTATACATATTCGCTGGAAAGTACGATGGCAGAAAAATTTGATGCTATCTTAAAAAGAATGACCGCTTCCAGCCGGATGAAAGATTTTTACGATATTTTCTATTGGTCGCAGGTTTTTGACTTTGATGGTCGAGTATTACAGGAGGCTATTTTTGAAACACTACAGCATAGAGGCACTGTATATGAGAAAGATAGTATGGAGAAAATAAGGGCATTTGACCAAAATGAATTTCTTCGAAATTTATGGACTAATTATTATCCTGGTTGTAAGGGGATGGTAGCCGGAATATGATATCTGTTAGTAACAACAGAGCTTTCC
>JAUUSJ010000324.1 GCA_030841965.1 Blautia sp. | reverse complement strand
AAGTATATCGAAAAACCGCTCCACTCTCTATCGTTTTTAGAGGACATATCGACGGGCTCTCTTCGCTGTGTGTTGGCAAAATATTGGTAGAATAATAATATTAAGCTTTATCAACCTTTTTTTATGGTTCTTTTTCGTGTTGGCAAAACAAGAGAATTTCTAAAACTACATCTAAGTATTGGCAAAGTATTAATAAAAAATCATTCTGTCATTGGAACATAATTTATTCTATTTCGCAATTTTGCGCTGCAAAGAAAAATCACAACATATTCCTCCAGTTCCCAATGTTTGAGTTCTTTTAAATTCTATTCCCGAAAGGTTTCCGTAGCAATAGATGTCGCTGTCACAAAATGTATGTGTAAGTTCTGGACATCCACATTTTTTACAGTATTTACAATATGGACATTCAATAATATCGAACCGTAATGTTTTCCCATCTGCCTCATAAAAGATTTGTTCAAATCCAGCAGATGGACCAAACATCTTTTTCGTCATATACGCAAATATCCTTAAAAATAGACTCGACATGAATGGAATCTTTGTAACCGCTCCCAGTATCTCTCCTACACGTTTTGTCGTATATTCCACAGCAGAGTCCAAAATTTTCATTGCCTCTTGCGGATACTCCTTTTTCAGCGCATAATACATGGCGATACGAGGGAAGATACTTCCATGCGTATGTCTTTTTTCTCCGTCTGGAATATTTTCATATTTTTTCCATAAGTATTCTAGATATCTTCCCGCTCTCCTCCAAATTTGTTCTGTTTTTCTTTTTCCATATTTAGCCACTATTTTCTTTTTAAGTATTCGATAAGCAGTATCCTTTTTATAAAATTTCAATCCTGATTTCACAATATATCCTCCCCCTCAATTTAATTATGCCTGACTCTGACAAATACTAATCTTATTTTCTCACGACACAATGCATCCGAAGCTTCTTTCTCTGCTCAAATTTTTCCAGCTTTAATCCAGCTTTCTGGCACATTCTCTCAATCTCCATTTTTCCATATATTCTCACATCCCCATGATGAACCAGATTAGCCAAGGGTATCTCGATATAATTGACGAACCAGCGTATCCAACCTGGTCCTGTATTATCTCTCAATATTAGTCTTCCTCCTGGACGCAATACTTTTTTTACACTATAAAAAAAATCTTGTGGGTTAGGATAATGATGGAAACTTTGAGAACAAATAATAATATCAAAGGAATTCTCCTCAAAGGGTAAGCTTTCACAATCTCCCACCAAAAATGTGGCAGATGGAATTTGTTTTTCTCTTGCTACTTCTATCATCTTCGGTGTCAAATCAATTCCCGTATAATGTTTATTAGGATATTTCTTTGCCAACAGTGAAATCATCGGTCCAGGACCACATCCAGCATCCAACAAATCGACAAAATCTTCCTTCTCAATTTCTTCCAAAATATCTGGATAATCCTGCTTACACATCTCATAAATTCCAGAATGGTTTCCCTCATATCTATCAGCCACTTTCGTAAATTCATCCATAGACATCTGTTTATACTTCTTACTTTTATACATTCTTTTCTCTCCGCAATTTATTATAATTCCAACTTCACATAGTTAGCTTAAACTAACTATATTTTATTATAACAAAAACTAAGAAAATTTCAACCTATAACCAAAGAAAGAACAGCGTAAAATTTTTATAAGTAAAAAAGGCGGAGAACTTATATAAAAACTGTATAGTAGCTCTGCTTATAAAAAAAAATTTATCGCGTTTCGCCAGTACACAGCGAAGAGAGTCCGTCGATATGTCCTCGAAAAACGATAGAGAGTGGAGCGGTTTTTCG
>JAUUSJ010000123.1 GCA_030841965.1 Blautia sp. | reverse complement strand
AGCGTATGTCGAAAAACCGTGGGAACGAACGTGTTTTTAGAGAACATATCTCCTTCCTCTCTCGGCGTCTCCCCCCATCATCCATATATCATATATCCTTAATCTCCCGCCGTCTCCTCCACTCCCCCCAGAATTTTTTAAACAAAAAAAGTAGAAAAATCAAAATCTTTTCAATCTCAATCTTTCTACTCCATTTCTCTTTTCATTTTCTTTCTCTCAATTCCCTATTATTATTTCTTTTCTCTCAATTCCCTTCTTCTCTCAAAAGTATAGAAGAAATTTATATTACACCTCTCTACCCCCAAGCTTCCCAAATCCCCCCGTAATATTATACCCTTGGCAATCATTCTCCCTCTTATAAACCGAAGGCGTCACTCCCTCATACTTTTTAAACACCTTCCCAAAATACCCCGGGTCATTATACCCAAGACTATACGAAATATCTGATATGCTAAGCTCCGAGCAAGCCAAATACAACTTTGCCCATATAATCTTAATCAAATGTGCATACGACACCACACCAATCCCATAATACCTCTTAAAAATCCTCGTAATATACCCCTGACTCATATTGCAGAGGTCTGATATCTCATTTAACGTCACATCCTTGTCAATATTTTTATGAATATACGACAAAATCACATTAAACTGTGGATATTTGGACAATAACTGCAACCGATAAATCTCTTGCGTCAGCAGATGAAAAAAAGCTTCTGATACGCAGGCATACTTTTCTATCCCCGTTGGTATCTCATACTTTTTCTCATAATATTCTCGATTACTAACCGAGAGCATCTCCAAATAATCAATGCAATAATCCACAATCTTTTTTATCTCAATATATCGCTCCTTATCCTTCTCATACAAATGAAAAATCTTCTCAACCAGCTCCTTGCATACCTCAAACGCCGGCAAAATCTCTTTCTTTTGCATAATCGAAGTAATCGTAGACTTCTCATAATTTTTCTTCTCAAATAGAGCCTGAGATTTATAAAAAGCATCTTTAATTTCATCTGGATTATATGGTTTTGTCATATAAGCATCCAATCCCGCACTCATCGCAGTCTGAACCATAGAAAAATCCTGGTACGCCGATAAGATAAAAATCACAGTCGACGGATACTTTTTCTTAATCTTTTTGCTGACAGAAATTCCATTTTCACCTGGAAGCAAAATATCCATACAAATAAAATCTGGGTGTTCTCTATCACAAAACTCCATCACATCAAGTCCATTATCGATAATTCCAATCACTTTATAATCTTCCATGCTCTCGATAATCTTCTTTAGTACTCTCTGAAAAATCGTCTCATCCTCCACAATAAGAACTCTATACATAATTTCTTATCCTCTCCATAGAACTAGGAATATGTAAAAGAACTCTCGTTCCACTCTCTCGTCCAACTATCATCTTCACGTCGTACTTTGGTCCATAATTCCTCATTAAGCGCTGTCTCGCAGTGTAAATATCCGCACTCGCCCATGAATTTTCATATCCACCTCTAAACGGCTCATATATTTTCTTTAATTTCTGTGAGGAAATATTATCTCCCTCATCTTCCACTGTAATAATGCATTCTCCCTCTTCCATATAGCAAAGAATCTTTATATTACCGCCTTCAGCTTTTGTGATTATGCCTCGACTCACCGCATTTTCCACAAATGGAAGCAAAATTCCAGGTGGAAGCATCTGCTCCTTCGCCTCATCATCGGCAATAATCTCATATGTCATCTTATCTTCAAATCTTAACTTTTGTATCTGCAAATAGCATCGAATGCTATCTAATTCTTCCTCCAAAGTGACAGCCCTCTCATTCCTTCTCATATGATATCTCATCATCTGAGTTAAGAGCCCTATCATCTCACCTGTCTGACTCGCATCCTCCACATAGGCAAGACCAGAAATCGCATTTAAAATATTTAAAATAAACTGAGGATTCATCTCTCCCTTTTTCTGAGTCAACACCATCTCCTCCACCGCTGACTCCCTCTCTTTCATTCTCTTACACTCTGCCTGAAGATGAACTTTCTTTCTCTCAATCTTCTTTTTCTCGATTATTGTATTCTCTTTCTCACACATTTGACTAATATATAAAAACGCCAAATCTGCGATACTTTGAATCTTCTCGACAGACATAATAGGAAGCTCGGTGTATTTTTCTAAAAGCTCCTTATCCTGTCTCCAATCCATACCGTCGTTGACTCTCTTTCCATAATCTTCCAGATTCCAGCTCTCCTCACAGCGAATTTGACCTCCGATGAGAGCTCCCATATACTGCTGGTCAATAATAATCGGAATTGCCATCTCAATAAGTCCTGCCGGACATCTATATATATAAGGTTGACTATTAATCGCCGCCGTAGCTCCTCCATATGCATTGGATAAACAACAGCTCTTCTTATAGCAACTATACTTTCTCCTACATGTACAAAATTCTGTACATCCCGAAATCTCTGTCACTGGCTCTCCACGGTAATCTACTGTGACAAAAGCCATGTCTGTAACTTGATACAATTTTTCTTGAATCTCAATCAGAACACCCTTCTTGGCCAGATCATAAATATTCATTTCATTTATTCGGTGTTCTGAACTTTTTATTTCAGAAGTCATTACTCTCTCACCCATTCGTATCTCCTCCATAGTGGAACTGAAAAAACTTGGCATAATTCAGTACGATTAACGGTTTCAAATAATCCACTTCTCTACCTCTTGCTTATAATTGTATCATATTTTTGCCTTTTTTTGTTCATCTTTTTTCTATTTAGCTGTTTTTTCTCTTATATAGGCAATAAAATACCCTCTCTTTGGTATTTTTCAAACCAACGAGAGGGATATTTTTTATGAGCCACAACAATATAGTTCTATTTTTCCTTTTATCTCTTATAATACTCTGTATGAAGCAATACCTCAGACAATTCACTTAGCGGTTCCCCTAAAAATTCTCGGTAAATTTGAGCAACCTCAGGATTATCGATAGAATTGCGAAGTGTCATTTTGGCGTCTTCCTCATACATACTCTGGATTCTGCTCATCCTCATCGCATTCGACGGTGGAATAATATTTCTCTGCGGCTGTCCTGCACCACTGATACAACCTCCAGGACAGGTCATGACTTCGATAAAATGATATTTAGAAATATCCGTTCCCAATAATCTCTCTGCGTTTGCCGTTCCGTATACTACCGCCACATTTACCGTCACTCCCGCAATGGTAATAGAAGCTTCTTTAATTCCGTCTAATCCTCTGACAGGCTCAAAATGCAACAAAGTCTCTGTCGGAGACTCTCCTGTCAGACATTCATATGCCATGCGAAGAGCTGCCTCCATAACGCCGCCAGTATTTCCAAAAATAACACCTGCACCGCTTCCCTTGCCTAAAATACTGTCAAACTCTCTCTCTTCCAATGCAAAGAAATCTATCTCTTCTTGTCTCATCCACTCAACCAATTCCTTCGTCGTGATGACATAATCATTATCTCTCATCTCTGGATGACGGAGTAATTTGCCTGCATCGTTAAACTCTGGACGACGAATCTCGAACTTTTTCGCCGTACAAGGAGTCACTGCCACACTGACGATATCGAGCGGGTCTAGATTATGTTTTCTGGCAAAATACGTCTTAATCATCGCCCCCTGCATTCCAATCGGACTTTTTGCAGAAGAAATATTCGGAATCAAATCTGGATGATATATCTCTATATACTTTACCCAGGCTGGGCAACAGCTTGTAAATTGAGGAAGAGGAGCATCTCCCGTCATAATTCGTCTAAGGAGCTCACTGCCCTCCTCCATAATCGTAAGGTCCGCAGAAAAAGTAACATCAAGCACATAATCTCCACCAAGCGCTTTTAATGCTGCGACCATTTTTCCCTCCGAGTAAACCCCAGCCTTCTCTAAAAACTCATCTCCGATGCCGACTCGAACCGACGGAGATGTGGAGAAAATAACGATTTTGCTCGGGTCATTTACTGCCTCTTTTATAAAATCTATCTCTGACTTCACTTGAATTGCCTGTTCTGGACATGCCGCAGAGCATTGTCCACAGTTAATACAAAACTTTTCCGTCTCTCTACCTGGTATCGTATGTCCAGCGACAAAAATATCCTCGTTACAGGTGGAAATGCAATGCCCACATTCTGTACATAAATCATTATTTTTTATGATAGATGGATTCATGTCAGAAACAGAAATACATTTTTTTAACTCTGCCATATTCTGTCTCCCTCCTAACTATGAAATACCAAGTTTTTTTCTCTTTTCTTCGATTATCTGCTCCAGACAAAGCGCCGACTCTGCCATATCCGTATTGCAAATAAGCTGTCCGCCTGTCAAATCTTTCATCTGATTGGTCAAGACATCGATCGCGATAGGACTTCCTGTCACAAACGGAGCAAGACCAAGATGAAGCGTAAATCCAAGTGCAAGTGCATACGCACCGTCAGCCAATGCCTGCTCCTCCAACCACTGTGGGGCAGATACGACAACCGGCAAATCTGGAATATCCACACCGAGCAATGCCGCTATCTTTCCCGCCAAAATCTCGATTCTTCCGATTGCCAGACATGGTCCAAAGTTCAACACTGGCGGTATCGAGAGACTCTCACATACTGCGCGGAGGGAAGGACCCGCTAAGGCAGCCGCCTCTTTCGCCATCAAGCCACAGTTTTCCAAACCTCCACAGGTACAGCCCGCTGACAAAACGAGAATATCCTTTGCGATTAATTCCTTTACCAATTCCACTGTATAGACATCATGTCCACCGCCTCTTAAATTAGAACATCCAACAACAGCAGCGATACCTTTTATCTGACCGCCCTTAATCAATTCAATCAATGGATTTAGACTTCCTCCGAGGAAATCTTCCAATGTCACCTCCGTCACACCTGTGATAGAATTTGGACATCCGTGTTCAGACATTGGATTGATACGACATGGATTTTTCGCTTTTCTTGAGACATATGCCGCCGTTGCCTTCGCCACAATCGTAGCTGTGATGCTTTCTTTTTTCTCATACTCAAATGGAATATACTCTGCATTTGCCTTCTTTGCGACATCATCAATGCAGATCTGAGCGATTCCCCGTTTTTTACAAATCTCCTCTATGCCAGGGAGAGTGCAGTTAAACTCAGATAATACCAAATCGATACATCCCGTCTCCAAAACAGCCTCACTTGTATAATTATTGCCCGCATGACCGCAAAAAACACCGCTGCCAGATGCATTTCGTACCTGAAAATCTTGTCCGACACAGGTACATCCGACAATCTTAAATCCCTTCGCCCCTGCGTTTTTTGCGATATTTTGTACTGTATCAAGCGCCAATGTCTCTTCCAAATCTTTAAAGAAGCAATGCTGATGCCCTGTAATCATAATATTAATATAATCTGGATCAATGACAGAAAGTCCCACTTTATCAAAACCAATCTTCGACTCACCCATCATAATATCTTGTAAAAGATTTGTGAGAACAAGTCCATACGTACCAGTCGATATACCAAGGCGAAGACATTGCATCAACATATCTACTGGGTCAGAATTTAAATTTGTCGATGTCTTTACAATCGCATTAAAAATCTCATCCTTAGAGCCCCCAGGCATAATCCCTAATCTTTTCCAGTTGTTAACACGCATTGGATAAGAAATCTTTTCTGTAATCTCCATCTTCTCCTCAACAGGTCTTCTTAAATCTTCTAAAATCATATCTGCGACAGCCAAGGCCGTCTCAGACTCTGTATTTCGAGATACACCGAGTAATCTCGCCACTCTAGATAGCGTATCTTTCCCTCTAAAACTCTCTCCTGCTAATGCCATCTTGCGAAGCTGCTTCGCAGAATTTTCCACCACATGAATATAACATCCCGAACCTGCCGCCACAGAGCGCAAAAAATTTCTCATCACAATCGTATCCGCATCCGCCCCACAGACTCCTCTCGGTCTCGCCGCTGACAGCCTACAAGGACCATTCGAGCAGAGCTTACAACAGACTCCCGACAAACCATAACCGCATTTATTCTTCTGCTTCACCATCCTGTGATGAGATACCTCCTGCTCTAACTGCCCAATATAAGATTCCAGTTTCTTATCTGCATCTTTGCATATTTTTTCTTGGTACATATTTGCTAACCCTCCTTTATTTTTAAGTGGAGGCTATTACAAAAAATAAAGTTTTACTAAAATTTATTTTGTAATAGCCTCCATGAAATAAAAATCTATTGTTACACGATATAAGCTTTCAAAATCATCTGCTATATTCAAATTCGATATTCTCTCTATGCAGTTTTCATTTTATTCGGATATAATAACAACACCCAAAGCCTTTATAAACTCTCTCAAAATGGCTGTATTGCCTGGCCATGCGGGAGATGTAATTAAATTTCCATTCACAACCACATCATCTGATTCCACTTCCACATACTCTCCGCCTGCGAGCTTAATATCTGGAGCAATCGCTGGGTAGGCTGTCAAAGTTCTTCCCTGTAGTACATCCGCCGCCGTCAAAAACTGTGCTCCGTGGCAAATCGATGCCACTGGCTTTCCAGACTTCATAAAACATTTGACCAAAGTAATCACCTTAGCATCCAGTCTTAAATATTCTGGAGAACGACCACCAGTCAAAAACAAACCATCATAATCTTCAAACTCCACCTTGTCAAAATCCGCTGTCAAGGCGAAATTATGTCCTGGCTTTTCCGTGTAAGTCAAATCTCCCTCAAAGTCATGAATTGCTGTCTTAATCAAATCTCCTGCCTTCTTGCCTGGGCAGGCCGCATCCACTTTGATTCCAACCATCTCCAGTGCCTGATAAGGAACCATCGTCTCATAATCTTCCGTAAAATCTCCTGCAATCATTAATACTCGCTTCATTTTTAACCCTCCTGTCTTTTTAAAGCCTCCTCCGCTTCTTCTATCGTCTTAAATCCATATGGTATAATCATATTTGAGATTTCCTCAATATATAGATTCTTGTCTGGCGCTTCCCCGATCCACTCAAGCATTGCGCGGAGTGTTCTCTCTGAGTATGTCATAAGCTCACCGTACTGATAATCCTCAACTGACGCCTCTCCTGTAATCGCTGCATTCACATTCTGCGCTCTTCCTCTCTTTCTCACTCTAGGATACTTGGCGGAAAATTCCTTCTCCCAGATACTATATATCTTCAAGATTGCTTCTACCAGAAGTTTCGTATAATCGGAAACTGGAAGTAGAAAATCTTTTATCTGCTCATACTCCTGTGGATATGTCTTCTCCATAATATGGGCATACTTCTCCGTCATGAGATTTCTTCCTGCTTCCTTTGCCTCGAGTAAATCTAATAGATAGCTTACTAAAACCTCCTCATTCCAGACACTAAGCTGTGCCACTCTCATAATCGCAAAAGTCTTCTTATCATCTTGGCAATCTGCTCTTCCCCCTCGATTATTTACTGTGGTAAACATCTCCCACTCCTCTTCCAAAATATGTTGAATCAACTCTTCTCTCGTCATAATAAAACTCCCTTCTCCTGGCGTTTTTTCTATATTTTCATCGGATACATTATCTTGATTCTACCACAGCTTTCTCGAAATCTATTAGTAAGATTCCACAGCATTAATTGCAAATATCTTGTATTTTCTCAGCGATTTGAATAATCCCACTCAGAGTACAAAATCCTACTCATTGATTTTTTTTTGGTATGTTATATTTTAATATAAGGAAGATTATACATTGAAAATTTCGACTTATTTTTATGTATATATCAAAGACGAATCTATCCACAAAGGGCGAAGTAGATACGCCTGCAAGCTCTTTTCCTCTCGGTGACGGGCAGTTCACAAGTTCACAAAATCATTCAAACATGAAAAGAGCTCAAATGAAATACAAATTTAAAGTAGAAAGAAGGGTATTTATGAAAGTTGGTATTTATAATCATCAGCATTACCGCGGTGGATGTCCGGGATGCTCACAGACGTACGTAAAGGGCATGATAAGTGATGCTGAAAAATGTAAGGCATTGGTGAAAAGATTATACAAAGAAGAAGATTTGGAATTCTTCAATTATACAGATTTAGGCGACTATCCAGCTGATAATGTGGACCGTCCTGGATATAAACGATTGATTGCGGATATTGAAGCTGGGAATTTAGATGCTGTTATCGCTACGAATCCAACGAAAATATCCAATGATATTAATTTGATTGTGGATTTTTACAAGACGTGTAAGGCGAATAAGGTTCATTTTCTCACGAGTAATGAGGGGAAGGATATTGAGACGTTTTTAGATATTCTTGTGAAAAAGCAACCTAAAAAGGAGTTGGGAGCTATAAATTAGATTTATAGGGATTGGAGATAGACGCTAAGAATTGGATTCATGGGAAATTGGAAACAGACGCTAAGAGAGGGCGTAGCTATATTCCCCAAAAACACGTTCGTTCCCACGATTTTTCGACATACGCCGATTTATGCCGCTTCCCGCAAACTCGCACCTTCGGCGCTCAAACAGTGCTCCAGCGGCAAAGCTAAGTATATCGAAAAATCGCTCCACTCTCTATCGTTTTTTGGGAATATAGCTACGCCCTCTCTCGGCTGTGTACTGGCAAAACTTTAAGAATTTAGTACAGAAAGTCTCGGTTACTTGTATTCAAAATAAAAGCCTTTTTTTATAATTATAGGTCGCACTTCCACAAATAATATAGTGCATTATTGATACGCTCGAACATTCACAATTGTATGTAGAGAGTTGTGCCAAAAAATCTTCTGCGATGACTAAGCTCCTTTGGCACGTAAAGTATACAAGGTAAATATATACAATATATAATATATGATACGCTATCGGGTAGCATTTATATTACTGCCTAAATTCACGCACATGCTGCCTGGGACCGTCCAAATATAGTATCAGAGCAACATTTATACTACTGCACAAATTCACACCTGTGAATATTATGTATGACTTGCAAATACAATTGATATGGGGCTATATCTGTTGACTAATCTCATATTTTGTCTCTAATAGTTTGAAATAAGAACACAAGCCAAGGTAAATGTAAAAACCTAACTATGGTTACAGTTGAAAAATCTAAATACTCTATAACGCCTGTAAAAACATGTATATAATTACAGTTAAAAAGTCTAAATACTCTATAGCGTCCGTAAAAACATATATATAATTACAGTTGAAAGGTCTAAATACTCTATAACGCCTGTAAAAACATATATATAATTACAGTTGAAAAATCTAAATACTCTATAGTACCTGTAAATATATGTCTATAGTTGCGGTTAAAAAGTCAAAACACTCTAAATCGCCTGTAAAGACATATTTATGATTACAGTTGAAATTGTTAAAATATCAAAATGAGCCGTAAGTCTTTATATGATATCATATGATTATAAGTTATGGTCATATCATAATTCAAAAATAATGCCACCCTAATAAGGATATTGGAAAACTATATCTTGTCCAAATTTAAAGAAATCCCAAAATTGTAAACTACATCCAATTTTCAAAAGTGTATAAAAATCCCACTCTTTTAGGCTTGGAATGGATAGTATAAAATTTTGTAAGTGAAAAAGCAAAAACTCGTATTAAAACTATATAGTAATCGTCCTTATAAAAAAATTTTACAGGTTTTTGCCAGTGCACAGCAAAGAGAGTCCGTCGATATGTCCTCAAAAAACGATAGAGAGTGGAGCGGTTTTTCGATATGCTTAGCTTTGCCGCTGGAGCACTGTTTGAGCGCCAAAGGCGCGAGTTTGCGGGAAGCGGCAAAAATCAGCGTATGTCGAAAAACCGTGGGAACGAACGTGTTTTTAGAGGACATATCGACGGACTCTCTTTGCGTCTCCTCTCACATTATCCCAATCATCCCTCCAACTACATGCACAATAAACGCCGCAACCCACGCAATGGCGCACTGCCAGATAACAACCCCAACTGCCCATTTACCTCCGAGCTCTCTTTTTACAGAGGCGATTGCCGCCACGCAAGGCGTATAGAGCAGGCTGAACACCAAAAGGGAAGCTGCTGATAAGGTCGAAAACGCCCCGGCAACACCTGCGGGGAACAAAATCTGCAAGGTAGATACTACACTTTCCTTTGCCATGAATCCACTGATAAGAGATGTCACAACTCTCCAATCCCCAAATCCAACTGGTGAGAATATTGGTGCAATCCAGCCTGAGATAATCGCCAAGATGCTTCCCTTGGAATCTTGCACTGGATTTAATCTCAAATCAAAGTTTTGTAAAAACCATACGCATATGGTAGCAATTAAGATAACCGTGAAAGCTCTTTGTAGAAAATCCTTTGCCTTTTCCCATAAAAGTCGCACTACATTTTGAGCTCCCGGAAGACGGTAATTTGGCAATTCCATCACGAAAGGAACTGCTTCTCCCTGAAACATCGTTCTTTTCATGATAAGTGCGACGATAATTCCTGTCACAATTCCTAAAACATATAGTCCTGTCATGATAAAACCACCTTTTCCTGGAAAAAAGGCATTTACAAAGAAGCCGTAGATTGGCAGTTTCGCACTACAACTCATAAAAGGTGTGAGCAATATCGTCATTTTCCTGTCTCTCTCACTTGGAAGGGTTCGTGTCGACATAACCGCCGGGACACTGCATCCAAATCCAATCAAAAGTGGAACGATACTTCTTCCTGAAAGTCCAATCCGACGTAATAACTTGTCCATAAAAAATGCGACTCTCGCGATATACCCGCTGTCCTCCATCAGAGACAGGAAAAAGAAGAGTGTAACAATGACTGGCAAGAAGGAGAGGACAGAACCCACTCCAGTAAAGATACCGTCAATAATCAGACCGTGTAGCATCTCATTTACATTTGCCGCCGTTAATGCCTTATCTACTATATCCGATAATGCGTTAATTCCAAGGTCCAAAAGCCCCTGAAGCCATGCCCCGACTACATTGAAAGTCAGATAAAATACTGCTGCCATAATGCCAATAAAACAAGGAATTGCCGTATACTTTCCAGTCAGGATACGGTCTATCTTTTCACTGCGCAGACGCTCCTTGCTTGCCTTTGGTTTTACAACTGTACTTTGGCAGACTTTTTCAATAAACAAAAATCTCATATCCGCAACTGCCGCACTTCTATCCAGACCTCGCTCTCTCTCCATCTGAACTAACATATGCTCGAGCATCTCTACTTCATTTGACTCCAATTTTAGTTGCTCTAAAATTAGTGGGTCGCCCTCGATTAGCTTTGTCGCCGCAAACCGCACTGGAAGTCCAGCCTTCTTTGCGTGGTCTTCAATTAAATGACAGACTGCGTGGATACAGCGGTGAAGCGCTCCCCCGAAATCATTTTCACCGCAAAAATCCTTTCTTCCTGGGCATTCTTGATATTTGGCAATATGTATGGCATGCTCCACTAACTCATCCACCCCTTGGTTTTTCGCCGCCGAGATTGGCACAACTGGAATACCGAGCATTTCCTCCATTCTATTTACATCAATCGAGCCTCCATTTCCTGTCAGTTCATCCATCATATTCAATGCCACTACCATAGGGATTTCCATCTCCATAAGCTGCATGGTGAGGTATAGGTTTCGCTCAATATTTGTGGCATCCACGATATTAATGATTGCTTTTGGGCGTTCTCTTAGGACAAAATTTCGCGATACTATTTCCTCATTTGTATACGGTGACATCGAGTAAATGCCTGGTAAGTCGGTAACCTGTGTATTAGGATATCCCTTGATTTTTCCGTCCTTTCGGTCGACCGTCACACCGGGGAAATTTCCGACATGCTGATTTGCACCGGTAAGTTGATTGAATAAGGTTGTCTTTCCGCAATTTTGATTTCCGACTAAGGCGTAGGTTAGTAAGGTTCCCGATGGTAACGGATGTTCCTCCGCCTTGACATGATATTTTCCGCCTTCTCCTAGACCTGGATGTCCTGTTTTATTAATATTTTTTGCGCCCTCATGGGTGTGGCTGCGTTGTCGAATTCGCTCTACTTCAATTTGCTGTGCATCGGCAAGTCGCAGGGTTAATTCGTATCCATGGATTTCGATTTC
Organism: Blautia sp.; assembly: GCA_030841965.1. Classification (GTDB taxonomy): domain Bacteria; phylum Bacillota; class Clostridia; order Lachnospirales; family Lachnospiraceae; genus JAUUSJ01. Next base: position 653 of record JAUUSJ010000123.1, on the reverse strand, counting down.
CATCGGGTCGCCCATTGGGGCAAATTTCCGTACTGTGACTTCGGCGCCAGGAATCACTCCCATATCAAGGAAATGTTGTCTTAATGCGCCTTTGCCACCGACTACTTTAATCATAGCACTTTCGCCTATTTTCACTTCTTTTAAGGTCATAAAATCTTGTCTCCTTTTCTTTTGATATCTTTCATCATATTTACTTTTTGTCATTTGTTGGACTTTGCTTTTCGTATTTATATTGCTTTATGCTGCTTTTTTATCGTTCTTAGAGCTGGGCAGTTTCGTTTTATCCTCGCTATTTTTGCTATTTCTATGTCGAATTTTGATAATTTTTGAGAAATTTTCTCATCTACTAAAAGTTAGACTAGTCTAATTTTGTCGTTTTGTCAAGTGTTTTGTGGACAAGATTTCTTTTGAATATAAAGGGATGAACTGTTACTTTTTTTGAGAAGGGGGGGAGACGGGGATTATTGATAGGAGACGCTGAAAGAGGTGGTGGGGAGATGGGGATTATTGATAAGAGACGCTGAAAGAGGCGGCAGGTATATGCCCCTCAAACACGTTCGTTCCCACGATTTTTCGACATACGCTGATTTTTGCCGCCTCCCGCAAACTCACGCCTACGGCGCTCAGACAGTGCTCCAGCGGCAAAGCAATGT
>JAUUSJ010000323.1 GCA_030841965.1 Blautia sp. | reverse complement strand
GAGACTGTGACAAGTATAGGAGGTCATGCATTTGCTGGCTGTAGTAGTTTGCGTGAGATAACAATTCCAAGTGGCGTAACGAGATTAGAGGATTTTACATTTGACGATTGTACTAGCTTAGTTAAGATAGCAATCCCAACTACTATAGTCAATATTGGAGCTGGTGTATTTTTGGATTGTACCAATTTGACTGAGATAACAATTCCAAATGGTGTGACAAGATTGGGAAATACAGATAATGCATCAATGGCTAGTTGGGGTGTATTTGAAGGCTGTACAAGTTTAAAGAAAATAAGTATTCCAGAAACTGTAATAAGTATAGGAGATTCTGCATTTCAGGGATGTACAAGTTTAAAAGAAATAAGAATTTTGAATAAAGATTGTACTATTTATAATGCAGAGCGCACTATTTATAATAAAGCTATCATTTACGGCTATAATAATTCAACTGCTCAAAAATATGCCAAAAAATATAATAGAATCTTTCAATCTTTAGGTACGCAACCAACGACTTATACGATTACTTATAATGCCAACGGTGGAAAAAATGCACCATCTGCACAGAAAAAAACGAAAAATAAAACTCTCACTCTAAGTAAAACAAAGCCAACAAGAAAAGGTTATACTTTCCTTGGCTGGGCGACCAGTAAGAGCAGTACAAAAGTATCCTACAAACCAGGAGCATCATTTAAATCCGATAAAAACATAACCTTATACGCCGTTTGGCAGGCAAATACCTATAAGGTTGCCTTCCATAAAAACGGAGGAACAGGAAGTATGTCCACAGTCTCCTGTGTCTACGATAAGACCTTTACCTTAAAAGCAAATACCTTTAAGAAAAAAGGCTATACATTTAAAGGATGGAATACAAAACTAGACGGAACAGGAACTTATAGCTACGCCGATAAAGCAAAAGTAAAAAACGTATCTTCCGTAGCAGGAAAAACGATAACACTCTTTGCACAGTGGCAACCAAACTCATATAAAGTTGCCTTCCATAAAAACGGAGGAACAGGAAGTATGTCCACAGTCTCCTGTGTCTACGATAAAACCTTTACTTTAAAAGCAAATACCTTTAAGAAAAAAGGCTACACATTTAAAGGCTGGAATACAAAACCAGACGGAACAGGAACCTATAGCTACGCCGATAAAGCGAAAGTAAAAAACGTATCTTCCGTGGCAGGAAAAACAATCACGCTTTTTGCACAGTGGGAGCCGAATCAATATACCCTTCACTATGATGGAAATGGTGCCACAAGTGGAAGTATGAAGGATACAAAGAATTGTCGGTATGATAAGAGCTACACATTAAGAAAAAACACTTTTAAGAGAGAAGGCTATATATTTGTAGGCTGGGCCAAATCAGCGAAAGGAACCTTGAGATATAAAGACGCAGAAAAAGTAAAAAATATATCCAGTGTAAACGGAAAAACTGTAACGCTCTACGCAGTATGGCAAGAGATTGAACCATAAATAAAATTTCAGAGGGTAGATTCAATGAATTTATTAGTTTTCCTAGTATCTATCCATTATTTGACTAAAAAATATTTCAAAGACTATGTTTCATAAAATATAAAAATCTTTAAGCCTGTTTTTTAGTAATTTTATTTTGGTTTTAAATGTTTGCTGGCAATTAGAAAACTAGTTTTCATGATAGCATAAAATTTTGTGTAAGTAAAAAAACAAAGAACTCAGATTAAATTTATGTAGTAGTTGAGAACTTTAAATTGTTCTGCCAGTACACAGCGAAGAGAGTCCCAAGATACGTCCTCTAAAAACGATAGAGAGTGGAGCGGTTTTTCGATATACTTAGCTTTGCCG